>NZ_FKLB01000044.1:0-150000 GCF_900067035.1 Pseudomonas sp. 1 R 17 | reverse complement strand
TGTGCAACAGACCAAGCCCAAGAATCACATACACCAGCCGATGCAGCTTCTTCCAGCGACTACCCAGTCGGCGTTGGCTATAGCGATTAGAAGTCACCGCCAACACAAACAAAGACAAGAACCCCAGCGCCCCCACAATAATGTAGGGCCGCTTACGCAGCTCCACACCCAATTGCGACCAATCCAGCCCCAGGACAAACACACAGTAAGCCGCTAAATGCGCCACTACATAAGCAAAGCACCACAATCCAAGCTGCCGGCGCACCGCGATCCACCCCGCCCAACCGCTCAGTTTCTGCAGCGGCGTCATTCCAAGGGTAATCAGCAAGAGGATCAGGGTACCCAGGCCAAGCCGATCAACCAGCACCTTGCCCGGATCCGGCCCCAAGGCAAAACTCCATGCCTCATACAGCCATAATAACGGCCACACTGCCGCAGCTATAAAAACGCCAATGCGCCAGATGGGGTAACGCATCAGTAGTTCTTCCGCAGATCGAGGCCTGTATATAAAGAGGCGACCTCATCCGAGTAGCCATTGAACATCTGCGTCTCACGCACATTGGGACTGAACAGCCCACTTGGCAGACGACGCTCCCGCGCCTGGGTCCAGCGGGGATGATCCACCGTAGGGTTCACATTCGCATAGAAGCCATATTCATCCGCCGCGATACTCTGCCAAGTGGTTTTGGGCTGCTCGCTTACAAGACTGATACGCACGATGGATTTCACGCTCTTGAAACCGTACTTCCAAGGTACGACCAGACGTAACGGTGCACCGTTCTGATTGGGCAACTCGCGCCCATACATGCCAACGGCCAGAATCGCCAAAGGGTTCATCGCTTCATCCAGACGCAGCCCTTCTACATAAGGCCAGTCGATCAAGCCAAAACTCGAACGCTGCCCAGGCATGCTCTTGGCATCCTGGAGGGTTTCAAAGCGGATGTATTTGGCCTTGGAGGTCGGCTCAACCTGCTTGAGTAAGGCAGAGATCGGAAAACCCATCCACGGGATGACCATCGACCACGCCTCGACACAGCGTAAACGGTAGATCCGCTCTTCTAATTGATAGGGCTTCATAAAGTCTTCAAGGGCGTAACGCCCCGGCTTTGCGACCTCACCATCGATCACCACACTCCAGGGCTCGGTCTTGAGCGAGCCCGCATTTTTCGCAGGATCGCCCTTGTCTGTACCGAACTCGTAGAAGTTGTTGTAGTGGGTTGCGTCCTTGAACGGGGTGATGGGCTCATCCTTGACCGTCACCGCCTGCCATTTCGTTGCCGGCAATTTTTCGGCAAACCAATTGGGCGCCTTGCCAGGCTCAACATCGGGATAACGCGCGGCCTCGTCAGCACTGGCCCAACGCGGCAGGCTGCTGGCAGCAATGCTGGCAAGCGCACCACCGAGCAAGCTACGGCGAGAAAGGTAGAAGGATTCAGGCGTGACATCCGATTCTTGGCAATCGGACGCTTTGGGCAATTTGATTAACATGGCAACTCCGCAGCATTGGAGAACTGATGCACCAATAGACTGCGGAGTATGGGGGAAATTACATTAAGGCAACGTTTTGTCCCGACGCATATGCAGCAAGTACTGAATCGGCCCCGAAGCGGCGTAGACCAGGAAGGCCAATAGCAGGATCCGAGGAGGATCACTGAAGACCACCGCGAACACCAATACCACTGCCAGGATCGCCACGAAAGGCACACGCCCTTTGAGATCAAGCTCCTTGAAGCTGTTGTACTTGATGTTGCTGACCATCAGCATACCGGCCGCAGCAACCATCAACGCCACCAGGAACGACATTTTTGAACCCTGGATGCCGTAGTCACTGAACGCCCAGACGATACCCGCGACCACACCCGCTGCCGCCGGACTGGCCAGACCAATGAAGTAACGCTTGTCAGCAGTACCCACCTGGGTATTGAAGCGCGCCAGACGCAACGCCGCACCCGCGACATAGATGAAGGCGACCATCCAACCAACCTTGCCCATGTCCCCCAGCGCCCAGGCGAAGGCCAGCAGTGCAGGCGCAACACCAAAGGCAACCATGTCCGATAGCGAGTCATACTCGGCACCGAAGGCGCTTTGGGTGTTGGTCATGCGCGCCACGCGACCATCAAGGCCGTCCAGCACCATGGCCACAAAGATTGCGATGGCAGCAAAGCCGAAATACTTGCTGGCGCTCGCCGCATCACCCGCCGCCAGGGCACTTTGGGCACTCATTGAGTTGATGATGGAATAGAACCCGGCAAACAGGTTTGCCGTAGTGAACAGATTGGGCAGCAAATAGATGCCACGATGCCGGACCTTACGGCCTTCAGCGTCATGCCCTTCTTCGACATGTTCATCGATCGGTAGCAGGCTTTCGGCGTCAGAAGCCTGGCTTGGCTCTTCGGGACGTTCGCTCATGGACTTTACCTTGCAACGGTGTGAAAAAAATTCGACCAATACTTGCGGCGAGTGTTCGCCCGCAAACGATGCAGCTTTATACCAGAACCCGCCCCTCAAACGAAAAAACGCGGCCTAAGCCGCGTTTTCTGTTGATACGTACGACTTAGTTTTTGGCTTTGTCGACGATCTTGTTGGCACCGATCCACGGCATCATGGAGCGCAGTTGCTCGCCGATGACTTCGATACCGTGAGCAGCGTTGTTACGACGCTTGGCGGTCATCGAAGGGTAGCCGGTAGCACCTTCGCTGATGAACATTTTGGCGTACTCGCCGTCCTGAATACGTTTCAGGGCGTTGCGCATAGCTTGGCGGGACTCGGCGTTGATCACTTCCGGGCCAGTCACGTACTCGCCGTATTCGGCGTTGTTGGAGATCGAGTAGTTCATGTTGGCGATACCGCCTTCGTACATGAGGTCAACGATCAGCTTCAGTTCGTGCAGGCATTCGAAGTAGGCCATTTCCGGCGCGTAGCCAGCTTCAACCAGGGTTTCGAAACCGGCTTTAACCAGCTCAACGGTACCGCCGCACAGAACGGCCTGCTCGCCGAACAGGTCGGTTTCGGTCTCGTCCTTGAAGGTGGTTTCGATGATGCCGGTACGACCGCCACCTACGCCGGCAGCGTAAGACAGCGCAACGTTCTTGGCATTGCCCGAAGCATCCTGGTAGATCGCGATCAGGTCAGGGATACCACCGCCTTTGACGAACTCGGAGCGTACGGTGTGGCCCGGTGCTTTCGGCGCAATCATGATCACGTCGAGGTCAGCGCGCGGTACAACCTGGTTGTAGTGGATCGCGAAGCCGTGGGAGAAGGCCAGGGTGGCGCCCTTTTTGATGTTCGGCTCGATTTCGTTCTTGTACAGCGCGGACTGGAACTCGTCCGGGGTCAGGATCATGACCAGGTCGGCTGCAGCAACGGCGGAAGCAACGTCAGTCACTTTCAGGCCGTGAGCTTCGGCTTTGGCAACGGTGGCCGAGCCTTTACGCAGGCCAACAGTCACGTCAACGCCGGAGTCTTTCAGGTTGCAAGCTTGCGCGTGCCCCTGGGAGCCGTAGCCGATGATGGCGACTTTCTTGCCCTGGATGATCGACAGGTCACAATCTTTATCGTAATAAACTTTCATGAGGTTCCTCTATATATCCAGGCCGTAAGGCCATTCGCTAATTTGGGTTAGATGCTGAGTACTTTGTCGCCACGGGCAATCCCGGTGACACCACTGCGTACCGTTTCCAGAATCGAGGCCGTCCCGATCGACTGGATGAAGCTGTCCAGCTTGTCGCTCGTACCGGTCAGTTGAACGGTATAAACACTGGCGCTCACATCGACGATCTGCCCGCGATAAATATCGGTAGTGCGCTTGATCTCGGCACGTTGAGCACCCGTGGCCTTAACCTTAACCAGCATCAGCTCGCGCTCGATGTGGGCGCTTTCCGACAGGTCGACCAACTTGACCACTTCGATCAGCTTGTTGAGGTTCTTGGTGATCTGCTCGATCACCTCATCGTGGCCCACGGTGGTCAACGTCAGGCGCGACAGGGTCGGGTCTTCGGTCGGGGCCACGGTCAGGCTTTCGATGTTGTAGTTGCGTTGCGAAAACAGGCCGACAACACGAGACAGAGCGCCGGGTTCGTTCTCCAGAAGCAGGGAGATAATGTGCCGCATGATTAAGTACGCTCCGTCTTGTTCAGCCACATATCGCGCATGGAGCCGTCTTTGATCTGCATCGGGTAGACGTGCTCGCTGGTATCCACTTGAATATCGAGGAACACCAGGCGGTCCTTCATGGCGAACGCCTCTTCCATCTTCGGCTTCAGATCTTTCAGATCAGTGATGCGAATGCCGACGTGGCCATAGGCTTCAACCAACTTGATGAAATCCGGAAGCGATTCCATGTAGGAATGGGAGTGACGGCTACCGTAGCTCATGTCCTGCCACTGACGAACCATACCCAGCACACCGTTGTTCAAGCACACGATTTTCACCGGAAGACCGTACTGCAGGCACGTCGACAGTTCCTGGATGTTCATCTGAATGCTGCCTTCACCGGTGACGCACGCGACGTCAGAGTCCGGGAAACTCAGTTTCACACCCATAGCTGCTGGGAAACCAAAGCCCATCGTGCCCAGGCCACCGGAGTTGATCCAGCGGTTAGGCTTGTCGAACTTGTAATACTGCGCGGCGAACATCTGGTGCTGGCCCACATCGGAGGTCACAAAGGCGTCGCCCTTGGTCACTTCGCAGAGGGTCTCGATCACGGTTTGTGGCTTGATGATGCTGCCGTCACCCTTGTCGTAAGGAAACAGGCCGCGGTCACCGCGCCATTCGTCGATCTGCTTCCACCAACTGGCAACGGATTCCTTGTTCGGCGTCTCACCGATGTCCTTGAGCGCAGCAACCATTTCGGTCAATACACTTTCAACAGGACCTACAATCGGCACGTCGGCCTTGATGGTCTTGGAGATGGACGCCGGGTCGATGTCGATATGGATGATCTTGGCATTCGGGCAGAACTTGCTCGCGCCATTGATCACGCGGTCATCGAAACGTGCGCCCACTGCCAGGATCACGTCGGCATGGTGCATGGTCAGGTTGGCGGTGTAGCTGCCGTGCATGCCCAGCATGCCCACGAACTGACGGTCCGTACCCGGGAATGCGCCGAGGCCCATCAGGGTGTTGGTGACCGGCAGGTTGAGCAGCTTGGCCAGTTCGGTCAGCGGTGCAGAACCGCCGCCCAGGATCACGCCACCACCCGAGTACAACACGGGACGCTTGGCCGCCAGGAGCATTTCTGCCGCCTTGCGGATTTGGCCCGAGTGCCCACGAACGGCCGGGCTGTAGGAACGCAGCTTGGCTTTCTTCGGGAAAACGTATTCGAATTTTTCAGCCGGGTTGGTCATGTCTTTCGGGATATCGACCACGACAGGCCCCGGGCGACCGGACTGCGCGAGGTAGAAGGCCTTTTTCATGACGTCCGGGATTTCCGACGCATGCTTGATCATGAAGCTGTGTTTCACGATCGGCCGGGAGATACCGATCATGTCGGTTTCCTGGAACGCATCGGTCCCCACCATGGTGCTTGGCACCTGGCCGGAAATGATCACCATCGGGATGGAGTCCATATAAGCAGTCGCGATGCCAGTAATGGCATTGGTTGCGCCTGGACCGGACGTTACCAGTACCACACCGGCTTTACCGGTGGCACGGGCATAACCGTCAGCCATATGGGTCGCGGCCTGTTCGTGGCGAACCAGGATGTGGGTAACAGCCGGTTCCTTGAACAGTGCGTCGTAAACATGCAGCAGAGCACCACCTGGGTACCCGTAGATATAGTCGACGCCTTCGTCACGCAAAAAGCGGACGAGCATCTCACCGCCAGATAAAAGCTCCACGTTGTTCACCTCTAAAACGCCAGAATACCGTCCGTTTAAAACCGACGGGTCTTAATAGGTTTACTTCTCAACAGAGCATGAGCGACGGTGGTCGCCGACTACGTCAGCACTGACTGAGCAAGTATTGGGATCGTCCCAAGTGTTGCGGGCTTTTCCCACCCAGCGCGAGGTAACGCGTTGCGGGTGTAACAGGTCGGCGCGGATGTGCGCCTCATGATCTGCTGAGCGGGCCTGCTTCTGGCAGTCCCGATACAGCGGACTTTGGATTCTTCTGTTTCAGGCCTCTCAAGTCAAGCAATAATTGCGCTTTTTTCCAACTAAGCGCATGAGAACGTAGAAGAAAGGGCTTTGAGGAGGGATAAAACTCGCCTGAATGTCGTCAAGCGGTAGAAATGTGCGCAAGACTGCCGAAAAAACCGGCAGCCAGGCAATTAACGAGCGTCGACGATCAGTTGATCGAACTTTTTCAGCGCGTTACGTAAACCAAGACTCTCCTGAGGCCGATCGGCATAGACCATCTCGGCCATTTCGAGAATGCCTGACGCATTGGGCAACGGCAGGTCCTCTTCGAGAATCTGTTTCATGCGCACCAGGAAGATCCATTGCAACCACTGGTGGAAGTCCAGTGTGTCGACCGCAAACGGCTCGACGCTGCTGAGCGCCTCGGTGCTGGGGGACACTTCGTCCCACCAGCCCTGCACGCGCAATTCGCGCTCGATCAGCAATAACTGTTCGGCAATCGCTGGAAACCGAGCATCCATCAGAGGCTGACCTTGGCTTTTTGCCGAGCCTGGGCAGCGCCGGTGGCGTCACCTTGTGCGGCGCGCGCATCACCAATCAAAGCCCACAGACTGGCTTGCAGATCAGGACGACCGTTGGCCAGGGTCAGGCCACGACGGGCAAATTGCTCAGCCTGCGGCGCATCGCCCTGGGCCATGCGTACCTGGGCAAGGCGATACAACACTTGCGGTTCACGGGGCGCAACACGCTGGGCCCGCTCAAGGCTCGACGATGCACCATTCAAATCCCCCCCCGCCTGCTGTTGCTGGGCAGTGGTCAGCAACGCCAGCACCGGGCCATCCAATTGCTCGTCGGCTGACAAACCGCCAGCGCTGGAGGACGATGGAATGCCGCTCGGCGTCGACGGCATGGTGTAGGTACCCTGGTTGATCGGCGCGGTCTGCATCGGCGCGGAATCGATCGGCCCGGAGGTGCTTGGCCCAGGCGTCCAAGGCTCGGCACTGATTGGCGCCGAGGTAGCTGCACCGCCGCCCGGCACCATCACGACCACACCCGAATCCTGCGGCACGGCCTGAGGCCTGGCCTGGGCCGGACGGTTGGTCACGGTTTGGCGGAAACCGCCATTGGCCGATATCCGGTCATTATTGGAGACAGCTGTACTCGAATCCACCACAGGAATAGAGCCGCGCTGCACGCTGGAGCAACCGCCGAGCAAAGCCAGAGCTGTAATAGCTGGAATCCACCACTTGTTCACTTGAAACCCTCTTTGCTTAATTCATCCAGCCCTTGACCCAATCCATCACCGATTCCGCATCTGCAGGGGCTCCGCCACCGCACGCAGCACCGGCTGGTGGTTCGCTGCCGCGAATATACGGCATCTGCACCGCGCCCGGACAGTTGGCATCGGAGCCCTGGCCGGTATGCGGATCAATCCAGGCCTGCACGATGTTATCCGGCTGCGGCATGTTCAGCGGCAGCGGGTCGGCCTTGCGCATGAAACTGGTCCAGACCTGCAATGCGCCAGTGGCGCCGGTGAATGGTGTCTTGCCATTGTCGTCACGGCCCAGCCACACCACGGCGAGCACATCCTGGCCGAAACCGGCGAACCAGCTGTCACGGGAGTCGTTACTGGTACCGGTCTTGCCCGCCAGTGTCAGGTTGGAAGGCAAGACTTTATAGACCGAGCTGCCGGTACCTTCACGCATCACACGCTGCATGGCGTTCTGGATCAGATAGATGGAGCCCGCATCGAAACGCTGCTGAATCTGGAAAGGATAGCGCTTGAGCGGCTCCCCCTCCGCCGTCAGTACACTGCGGATCCCGCGCATCGGGGTGTTGAAGCCACCGTTGGCGAGGGTCTGGTACATGGTCGCCACTTCAATCGGCGTCATGGCACCGGCACCCAGCAGAATCGACGGGAAAGCCGGGAATTCGCGGGTGATGCCCAGGCGCGCGAGTGTCTTGAGGACATTCGGCACGCCAACCTCCAAGCCGAGCCGGGACGTGGAAATGTTGTAGGAATGGGCCAAGCCCTGGTACAGGAACACCGTGCCGTGGGAGCGGCGATCAAAGTTCTGCGGCGTCCAGACCTGGCCGTCCCCTCCTTTGACCGACAGTGGATCATCCGACAGCCAGCTGGTGAGGGTGTATTTGCTCGGCTTTTCCAGCGCCGTCAGGTAGACCGCCGGCTTGACCAGCGAGCCGATCGGCCGCACGGCATCCAGTGCGCGGTTGAAACCGGCAAAGCTGGCCTGACGACTGCCGATCATGGCCTGGACTTCACCGGTTTCCGGGTTGGTCACCACCATGGCGGCTTCTACTTCGTCGGCGCCCTTACGGCCCGTCAGGCGCTTGAAGGTGTCGTTGACCGACGCTTCTGCCTTCATCTGCAGGATCGGGTCGAAACTGGTGAAGATCCGCAGGCCTTCTTCGGTCAAGTCTTCGTCGCGGTAGTCTTCACGCAACTGGCGCTTTACCAGATCGATAAAGCCTGGGAATGAACTGTCCGCCAACTTCCCGCGGGTTGTCACACCCAGTGGCATTTTCTTCGCCGCGGCCACTTGTTCCGCCGTGGCAACGCCTTGCTGTTCAAGCACATCGAGCACCAGGTTACGGCGCTCAAGCGCACGCTCCGGATTGCGACGCGGGTTGTAGTAGGAAGGCCCCTTGACCATGCCCACCAACAAGGCCACTTGATGCAGCTTCAACTCCGACAGCGGCTGACCGAAAAAGAACTGGCTGGCCAAACCGAAGCCGTGCACCGCGCGCTGACCATCCTGGCCGACGAATACCTCGTTGAGGTACGCCTCAAGGATCTCCTGCTTGCTGTAGTGCAGCTCGAGCAGCATCGCCATCATGGCTTCGGTGAGCTTACGGGTCAGGCTGCGCTCGTTGGTCAGGTAGAAGTTCTTCACCAACTGCTGGGTCAGCGTACTGCCGCCCTGGGTCATCCTGCCTCCGGATGTATTCACCCAGACAGCACGGGCAATCGACTTCGGCGAAACGCCCCAGTGACTATAAAAGTCGCGGTCCTCTACAGCCACCAACGTTTCCAGTAGATACGGCGGCACCTGATCAAGCTTGATCAGGATGCGATCTTCAAGGTTCTTCGGGTAAATCCCGCCGATCATCAGCGGTTCCAGGCGTACCACCGGCAACTTCGAACCGTTAAGGGAGGACAGTTCGGCCACGTAGTCGCCGGAGAAGCGCACGCGCACAGGCTGGGCTTTCTCCAGGCCTTCATAGAACTGAAAGCCGCGGGTATTGAGGTCGACGGTGTTGCCGCTGACCGCAGCCGCCCCCGGACCATTGCTCACGGGTTCGCGTCGATAGCCCAGGGCGTCGAGTTCGGTGAGGAAGTCATCCTTGCTCAGCTTCTGGCCGGTGAACAGTTCCAGCGGGCGGGCGTACACCTTGGCCGGGATAGTCCAGCGCTTGCCGGAGAACTTCTCCTGGACCACAGCGTCGAGGTAGACCGCAAAGCCAGCGAGCACCACAAGGCCTACCAGGCCGAGCTTGAGCGCCCAGCCAAGCCATGGGCGCAGGCCGCGGGAAGGAGGTTTTTTACGGGAACGGGGAGATCGGGTTCGAGTCATGGCGGCGGATTATACGCACTTTATTGATGATCAACATGAGCCGGACAGCGGTTTGCACGACCGCCCGTAGCAGCCATAATGCGCGCCATGATTTCCCCCCGACTCTGAAGGATCGCCCGTGAGCCAGTCACTGATCGCAGCCCTGCAAAACCCGGCTTTGTACCCTCATCCGGTTGAAGCGTTCCAAGTCATCGAAACGCATATTTCATGGGTCATCTTGACCGGCCCCTACGCTTATAAATTGAAAAAACCGATGAACTTCGGGTTCCTGGACTTCACCGACCTGGAGAAACGCGGGCACTTCTGCAACGAAGAGCTGCGCCTCAACCAACGCCTGACAACGGATCTGTATCTGGAAGTGTTGCCGATTACCGGCACTGCCGAAGCCCCACAATTGGGCGGCGACGGCCCGGTGATCGAATATGCCCTGAAGATGCGTCAGTTCCCGCAAAGCCAACTGCTCAGCACCCTGCAAGCCAATGGCGAATTGACCGCCACGCACATCGATGAAATGGCCAGGCAGATCGCACGCTTTCACCTCGCCGCACCAAAAGTGCCGCAGGACCACGCGGCCGGCACCCCCGATGAAGTGATGGCGCCGGTACGGCAGAACTTCGACCAGATCCGCCCATTCCTCAGCGACAAGGCCGACCTGATTCAACTGGAAGCCCTGCAAGCCTGGGCCGAAAGCAGCTTCGAGCGCCTGAAACCGCTGCTGGCACAGCGCAAGCTCGACGGTTTCACCCGCGAGTGCCACGGTGACATCCACCTCGGCAACGCCACCTTGATTGACGGCAACGTGGTGATCTTCGACTGCATCGAGTTCAACGAGCCGTTTCGCTTCACCGATGTGTACGCCGACACCGCTTTCCTGGCCATGGACCTGGAAGACCGCGGCCTCAAGTCCCTGGCGCGGCGCTTTATCAGCCAGTACCTGGAACTGACCGGTGACTATCAGGGCCTTGAAGTGCTGAACTTCTACAAAGCCTACCGCGCCCTGGTACGTGCCAAGGTGGCGCTGTTCAGCATGCCGAGCGAGGCAAGCCCGGTGCAGCGCGCCACGACCCTGCGCCAATACCGCAACTACGCCAACCTGGCAGAAAGCTACAGCACCATTCCATCGCGCTTCCTGGCAATTACCCATGGCGTCTCGGCAGTGGGCAAAAGCCACGTGGCCATGCGCCTGGTGGAAGCATTGGGCGCTGTACGCCTGCGCTCGGACGTGGAGCGCAAGCGCATGTTCGGCGAGCAGCAGGTGGAAAACACGCCCCAGGCCGGCATCTATGCATCCGACGCCAGCGCCAGGACCTACGCTCGCTTGAATGACATCGCGGATACCGTGCTGCGCGCCGGCTTCCCGGTAGTAGTGGATGCCACCTTCCTCAAACGCGAACAACGCGACGCCGCAGCCAAGGTGGCCGAAGCCACGGGGGCGCCGTTCCTGATCCTGGACTGCAACGCGCCACAGGCGGTTATCACCAGTTGGTTGGCGCAACGTCAGGCCGACAAAAACGATCCATCCGACGCGACCCTGAGCGTTATCGAAGAACAACAGGCCAACCGTGACCCACTGACCGCCGAAGAACTGTTGCTGAGTAAACGCGTCGAGACCAACCAAAGTGGAACCCTCGATGCGTTGGTCGCACAAATTCGCCAGCGCCTGCCAGGCCTGTAAGAAAAATTTCTTGGGCGTGTCGTCTACTTGGACGCACGCCCAAGAAATAGTGGCACTATAATGGCGTCATAAATCCAACAGGAGTCGTTTTCATGAGTCAGCCCAAGCTTCTAGATACACCGCTCTACGCACTCCTGCATAAAGACGATATTCGTGGCTTCAATCAGGCACGCCCGGCAGGCGGCATTATCGACATGCGCGGCGGCGACTTCCGTGGGCTGGACTTGCGCGACCTGAACGCCACCGGCGTGGACTTCACCGACGCGTATTTCCGCTCCGCCGACTTGCGCGGCCTGGATTTGCGCGACTGCTCAATGGAAGGCGCCAGCCTGGCCCATGCGCAGATTTCGGGCACCTACTTCCCGCCTGAATTGACTGCCGATGAGATCCTCATGTCGGTCAATTTCGGCACTCGCCTGCGCTACCGCACCAAGTAACATTCGATCCAAGCCCGACTACGCGCAACGCGTAGCGGGTGCTTCACGCCTGCCCAGCGTCAAAATCCCCGCGCCATTCTTATAAGCTTTTTGGCCGTTTCGGACCAAAGAACTACGCTTTTCCTACTGAGCGCTACACTGCTGTTCAGGCCTGCCTGGTCACGATACCCACCGCACCATTCGGCCGTCGCAAGGAGGCTTGATGAACGATGAGCTGCAACACCTGAAAAACCTTGGCAAGACGTCAGCGCAGTGGCTGCATGCGGTGGGCATCCACAGTGCATCCGACTTGCGTCGCCTGGGAGCGGTCGATGCGTATCGAGCCGTCAGGACTCGCGGGTTTCGCGCATCAAAAGTGTTGCTCTATGCGATCGAAGGGGCCCTGATGGACGTGCACTGGAATGACATTCCGGTCGAGCGTAAGGAGGCGTTGAACCGCCAGCTGGATGCCATTTCAGCGCGTCAGAAGAGCTAGGTCGTCGGCAAGGCCCAATGTTTACGCGCACTTCGAACGGACGTTTGAGGAAAACCGCAGATCCTTCAAAAACAACTGTTGACTCTCAAATGAGAATCGTTATGATTATCACAACTGGTCGCGAGATCAGCCGATAACTGAAAGACCATTGGTTCGGACTCTCAGATTATCTCCTCATCAGGCTAATCACGGTTATTTGACCCGGCTTTTGCCGGGTCTTTTTTTGCCTGTGAAAAAGCACGCCTCAGCGAGCAATGATTAACGGATGCCCACGCTCCGGGTGCGGCTGAACCAATACTTCCAAACCAAACACGGCCTTAAGCGGCTCGGGCCGCAGCACCTGCGCCGGTGTATCCAAGGCGTGGGGACGGCCCTGCTCCAGCAGCAAAATGCGATCACAGTAGCGCGCAGCCAGGTTCAGGTCATGGAGGATCACCAGCACCGCTGCACCACGATCGGCAAAGCGGCGGATCGCTTGCAGGGTCGTGTGCTGATGCAGGGGGTCCAGCATCGATGTCGGCTCATCCAGCAGCAATGTCTGCCCCGACTCACCTGGCCATAATTGCGCCAGCACCCGCGCGAAGTGCACACGTTGACGCTCGCCGCCAGACAGCGCCAAGTAACTGCGACCTTTCAAGTGTGCGACGTCTGCCGCCAGCAAGGCTGCGTGGATAATTTCATCATCGCGCACACGCCCCGCCTGGTGGGGCAAACGGCCCATGCCGACCACCTCTTCGACACGGAACGCGAAGTCCAGGGTCGAGGTTTGTGGCAACACCGCCAGCCGCTGCGCGCGCTGCGGTCCGCTCCAATCTTTCAACGCCTGCTGCCCCAACCACACCTCGCCCTGATCCGGATGCAACTCACCGCACAACGCCCCCAGCAACGTACTCTTACCCGCGCCATTGGGACCCAGCACACCGATCACTTCACCCGGCAGCAACTCCAGAGTGACGTCCGCCAGCACGACCTTGTGGCCACGCCGGATCTGCAGGTCTTCAACACGCAGCATCAGGCACGCCCCCGTAACAACAGGTAAAGAAAAAACGGCGCGCCAATAAACGCAGTCACGATACCAATCGGCAATTCAGCCGGTGCCAAGGCCAGTCGCGCAACCAAGTCGGCAAACAGCAACAAACTCGAGCCCGCCAATATCGACGCCGGCAGCAGCACGCGGTGATCAGGCCCGGCCAGCAACCTGACCAGATGCGGCACCACCAGCCCGACAAAACCAATCATGCCCGCCGCAGCCACCGCAGCACCTACACCTAATGCGGTACAGAACACCAACTCGCGCTTGAGCCCTTCAACATCAATACCCAGGTGATTGGCTTCGGATTCACCGAGCAACAGCGCATTCAATGCCTTGGCCCGGCGCGGCAACCAGAGCGCCACACCGGCACTGACCAGCAATAAGGGCCATAACCGCGAATAGCTCGCGCCGTTGAGGCTGCCAAGGTTCCAGAACGTCAGGGTACGCAGGGTGGCGTCGTCCGCCAGGTAGGTGAACAGGCCCACCGCCGAGCTTGCCAGTGCAGTGAGGGCAATGCCGGCAAGCAGCATCGTCGCCACATTGGTCTGACCGTTACGACGCCCCAGTCGATAAACCAGCGCGGTCACGCCCAGCCCGCCTAGAAACGCGCACAGCGACAGCACATAAGGCCCGAATGCCTCCGGTAACCCACCAAAAAATGCACCGCCGACAATGGCGATTGCCGCCCCCAGTGCCGCCCCGCTGGAAACCCCGACCAACCCCGGATCGGCCAACGGGTTACGAAACAACCCTTGCATGGCCACGCCCGACAACGCCAATACGCCGCCAACCGCCAAACCGAGCAACGTACGCGGCAAACGAATCTGCCCCAGGATCAACTCAGCCTGTTCCAGGCCTTGCGCCTCTATCGGCACGCCCATCAAGCGCAATGCCGCCTTGAGCGTATCCAGCAGCGGCAAGCTCACCGGCCCCAACGCCAACGAAAGCCAGGTCGCCAACAGGCATAACAGCGCCAGCCCGATGAACAGCGTTTTCGGTTTAACCAGAATGGTCATGGGGCGGGTTTAGCCTGTGACGGATAAAAGCCAGCCGAGAGCTTCACAAGACTTTGCGGCAGACGAGGCCCGAGCCCGCCAACCAGCAGGGTCGGGTCAAGCTCGAACACGCGGCCACGCTTGGCCGCCGGCGTCGAAGCCAGGATCGGATTCTCCTTGAACAACGCCGCGCGCGCCGCGTCCCCCGTGAGGGCGCGGTCGGCAAATACCAGCATATCCGGGCTCAACCCCGCCAACGACTCCACCGAAAACGGCTTGTAACCGCTGTGCGTGGCCAGGTTACGCCCGCCGGCCTGCTGCAACACCCAATCGCCCGCCGTGTCCCTACCGGCAATCAGCGGCTTGCCGCCAGCATGACCGATCAGCAGCAACACGCCAGGTGCCTTCTGCGAGGCCCGTGCCTTGGCGACCCAGCTTTTCTGCTGATCAAGCGCCTGTTCATATGCGGTAAACAATTCACTGGCCTTGGCCTCATCTCCCAGCAACTTACCCAAGTGCTGAAGATTACCCTTCAAAGTCGGCAAATCCGGCTGCGCCGAGAACATTTCCACTTGGACGCCCGCACTGCGAATCTGCGCCAGCACCGGCGGCGGCCCCATCTCTTCAGTCCCCACCAGCACCTGTGGGCGCAGGCTGAGAATGCCTTCGGCCGACAATTGCCGCTGATAGCCGATACTTGGCAACGCCTTGAGCGATTCAGGATGCTGGCTGGTGGTGTCCACGCCAACCAACTTCGGCTCACCGCCCAACGCCGTGACCCATTCCGACAGCGCCCCACCGGCACTCACCCAGCGTTGTGGCAGTTCAGAGGCTTGCGCCCCATGGTTGACCAGCAGTCCGACAACAAGCGCAATAGCGCTGGCACTCAGGCGCATAACAGGGTTTCCTTCCAAAGGGCAGGGCCTTTCGAGCACTCATCGATGTGACAGATAACCCCTGCCGGACATCGAACTGAGCACCCAGTCAGCTAACGGGCGAAGCCGGCATTTGATAATTGTTTGCATTTGAACGTCAAGGCACTTAAGGATTGAAATGAAGTTTCTCTGCCCCTCGGACATGCTCGCGCCCAACAGCAGCCTCGGTTTTACGATGGATGGCACCCCGCTGCTGGCGGTACGCCGGGACGGCATCGCCTACTTCTATATCAACCGCTGCCCACATCGCGGCATTCCACTGGAGTGGCAACCCGACCGGTTCCTAGACGACAGCGCCAGCCTGATCCAGTGCGCTACCCATGGCGCGCTGTTCCTGATCGAAAGCGGCGAGTGCATTGCCGGCCCATGCGCAGGTACAAGCCTCAAGGCCCTGCGCGGTCGCGAAGACGCGCAGGGCCTGTGGGTGGATCTCTAGTCGAGCAGCACGTCTAAACGACGGTCCACGCAAATCTCCTCGGACGTCACGCGCACCCCATACGCCAACACTTCCACCCCGGCAGCTTTAGCCTCGCGCAAGGCCGCACCGTAGGCAGCATCGATTTCCAGCGCCGGGCGCACCGCGTCAATCCCCGAGAGGTTGACGCAATACAACTGCACCGCCCGCACACCTTCACGCGCCAGATGCGCCAGTTCCCGCAGGTGCTTGGCGCCACGCTGGGTCACCGCATCGGGGAAAGCGGCAACCCTGGTGCCATCAAACCCCAGCGTGACACTTTTGACTTCCACATACGCCGCGCCGTCGGGATATTCGAGACGAAAGTCGATGCGGCTTTTCTCCTGGCCGTAAGGCACTTCCCGCTTCAACGCGGTGAAACCGTTGAGTTCAGTGATCACGCCAGCGCGCAACGCCTCCTCGACCAACGGATTGGCGCGTGCCGTGTTAACGCACGCCAAGCGGCCCTGGGGCGTTTCGGCAATTTCCCAGGTGCCGGGCAACTTGCGCTTGGGGTCATTGGAGCGACTGAACCAGACCTGCCCGCCTTCCACCATGCAATTGAGCATCGAACCGGTATTTGGGCAGTGAATAGTCAACAACTCGCCGGTAACGGTTTCGATATCGGTGAGAAAGCGCTTATAGCGGCGAATCAGCCGGCCTTCTTCGAGGGGAGGATAAAAACGCATCAGCCTTGCCAGCTCCGCAGGCCACGCTGGATTCGTTCCACCGCCTCCTGTAGTCGATCAAGGTTTTGCGTGTAGGCAAAGCGCACATGATGGCCCGCTTGATAGCGGCCAAAATCCAGACCGGGGGTAAAGGCGACATGCTCGGTTTCTAGGAAATGACGACAAAATGCGAAGGCATCTGTGCCGAACGCACTGATATCGGCATACAAATAGAACGCACCTTCCGGCTCTACGGCAATCCCGAAGCCCAACTCGCGCAAGGCGGGCAGCAGGAAATCGCGACGCCGGCCAAATTCGGCACGGCGCTCCTCCAAAATGCTCAGGGTCTGCGGGGTAAAACAGGCGAGCGCCGCATGTTGGGCCATGCTGGGCGCGCTGATATAAAGATTTTGCGCCAGTTTTTCCAGGTCGCCGACCGCAGCCGGCGGCGCCACCAGCCAGCCCAGGCGCCAACCGGTCATGCCGAAATACTTCGAAAAACTATTCAGGACGAAGGCCTCATCGTCGACCTCCAGCACGCTGGCGGCGTCAGTGCCGTAGGTCAGGCCGTGATAGATCTCATCCACCACCAGATGGCCGTTACGCGCCCTGATTGCGTCGGAAAGCCCGGCTAATTCATCACGCGTGAGGATCGTGCCGGTGGGATTCGCCGGGGAGGCAACCAACGCGCCCACGCTGTCCTGATCCCAGTGTTTGGCCACCAGGTCAGCGGTCAGTTGATAACGCACGTCAGGGCCTACCGGCACCAGTTGCGCGGCACCTTCCACCAGGCGCAGGAAGTGCCGGTTACACGGGTAACCCGGGTCTGCCAGCAGCCAATGCTTGCCGGGGTCCACCAACAGACTGCTGGCCAGCAACAGTGCGCCGGAGCCCCCTGGGGTGATCAGGATGCGCTCGGGATCGACGTTCAATCCGTAGCGCTGCTGGTAGAAACCGCTGATGGCTTCACGCAATTCCGGCAGGCCACGGGCCGCGGTATAGCGGGTCTTGCCATTGGCCAACGCCGCCTGACCCGCCTTGATGATCGGCTCAGCCGTGGTGAAATCCGGCTCGCCGATCTCCAAGTGGATCACATCATGGCCTGCCGCTTGCAACTCATTGGCTCGCGCCAGCAACGCCATGACATGAAAAGGTTCGATGGCGCGACTGCGCGCACTGTAGGGCTGAGCCATTAGCCTTCCTTAACGGTGAGGACAAAATCAGGATTCTACCGAACCCTCGCGGTAAAACATGCTCTATTGCCTGCCTGGCCGTCCAAGATGAACCCGGCAAGCGCTTGCAAAACGACTAAAATCAACATTCGAGACGATGTATACCCAGCCACAGCGGGCTGCTGCAGTTGGCAACCCCTGCGTGACGGGCGTCGACAACCGGGAGTGGCGCACCCTGAATCTATCTGGTAAGTTCGCCCGCTTGCAGCCGCAGGGCCGGCAGGTGTCGGTGACGTTGCAATCCTGCGCAATGGATTAGAAGAGTGAGAGGCGGTCTATTCATGTCCACCCAAGCAAAGCAACAGAGCATCAGCGGCTTCCAACCCTACGTTGAATCGAAGGGTGAGGAATACATGGGCAAGCCCATGCGCGAGCACTTCTCCAAAATCCTGAAGCAGTGGAAGCAGGACTTGATGCAGGAAGTCGACCGCACGGTTGACCATATGAAGGATGAAGCGGCCAACTTCCCGGACCCGGCAGACCGTGCCAGCCAGGAAGAAGAGTTCGCCCTAGAACTGCGCGCCCGTGATCGCGAGCGCAAGCTGATCAAGAAAATCGACAAGACGTTGCAACTGATCGAAGACGAAGAATACGGCTGGTGCGAATCCTGCGGTGTCGAGATCGGTATCCGTCGCCTGGAAGCCCGTCCTACTGCGGACCTCTGCGTAGATTGCAAGACCTTGGCTGAAATCAAGGAAAAACAGGTCGGCAAGTGATCCAGCCGAGCTGAACGAATGGGGCGTGCGAACGCCCCATTTTTGTTTCTGGGATTTACCGATTTTCCAGTAGTATCCGGCCCATGACTGCCTCTACCTATATCGGGCGTTTCGCCCCCACGCCCAGCGGCCATTTGCACTTCGGTTCCCTGGTCGCCGCCCTCGCCTCCTACCTCGATGCCCGCGCCAATCAAGGCCGCTGGCTGATGCGCATGGAAGACCTCGACCCTCCCCGCGAAGAGCCCGGCGCCCAGGCGGCAATCCTGCATGCCCTGGAGAGCTACGGCTTTGAGTGGGATGGCGAACTGGTCCGACAAAGCGAGCGGCATGACGCCTACGCCAAGGTACTGAACGATATGTTCAACCACGGCCTGGCCTACGCCTGTACCTGTTCACGTAAACAATTGGAGCCCTACGACGGGATTTACCCAGGCCTGTGCCGAAATGCCGGTCACGACCAGCAGGACGCAGCCATCCGCCTGCGTGTTCCCGAGTTGGAGTACCACTTTACTGACCGCGCACAAGGAGAATTCCGACAACACCTGGGCCGTGACGTCGGCGACTTCGTCATCCGTCGCCGCGATGGCCTCTACGCCTATCAACTGGCCGTGGTGCTCGACGATGCCTGGCAAGGGGTTACCGATATCGTGCGCGGCGCCGACCTGCTCGACTCCACGCCACGCCAACTGTACCTGCAGGAGTTGCTGGGCCTGCGCCAGCCGCGCTATCTGCACGTACCGTTGATCGTCCAGCCGGACGGTAACAAGCTGGGCAAATCCTATCGTTCCCCGCCGCTGAATCCCGACCAGGCCACGCCGCTGCTATTGAGAGCCCTGCGCGCCCTTGGCCAGCAGCCTGGCGACGAACTGCTTCATGCCAGCCCACGGGAGTTGCTGGATTGGGGCATTGTGCACTGGGATGCCAGCAGGATCCCACGCACACTGACCCTGGCCGAAGCGCAATTACGCTGAAGGCGCTTGCAGCCTGCCAGCCATCCGTTACCATCGCGTAGGAGCGAGCTTGCTCGCGAAAAACTCCCAGGCAACACGTTTATCCAGGATGTACGCGTTTAGGTTAGCGCCCTTCGCGAGCAAGCTCGCTCCTACAGAAAACCGTTGCATTACCGCACTCTCAATCAAAGGCCAACATGTACATCTATCGATTGGTCCTGCTGCTGGTCGTCGGGATCTACCTGTTTTCCCCCGCCATCATGGATTGGTGGATCGACGCCACGGGCGCCTGGTATCGCCCCTATCTGCTGTGGCTGATCCTGATCGTCGTGACCTTCATCCTGCAGAGCCAAAAAGATGCCGATGAGCTTTAGCCTCACTCAGATGCTGCTGATCAGCGCCGCCTACCTGGCCGCGTTGTTTGGCGTCGCCTGGATCAGTGAGCGCGGAATGATTCCGCGGGCGATCATTCGCCATCCGTTGACCTACACCTTGTCCCTCGGCGTGTACGCCAGCGCCTGGGCGTTCTATGGCACCGTCGGCCTGGCCTATCAATACGGCTACGGCTTTCTCTCCAGCTACCTGGGGGTGTCAGGTGCATTCCTACTGGCACCGGTGCTGCTGTACCCGATCCTGAAAATTACTCGCACCTATCAGCTGTCGTCCCTGGCCGACCTGTTCGCCTTCCGCTTCCGCAGCACGTGGGCCGGGGCATTGACCACGGTATTCATGCTGATCGGCGTGCTGCCCTTGCTGGCCCTGCAGATCCAGGCGGTGGCCGACTCCATCAGCATCCTGACCCGCGAGCCGGTGCAACACCGGGTCGCCCTGGCGTTCTGTGCGCTGATCAGCCTGTTTACGATTTTCTTCGGCTCACGCCACATCGCCACCCGCGAGAAACACGAAGGGCTGGTATTTGCGATTGCGTTCGAATCGGTGATCAAGCTGATCGCCATCGGCGGCGTCGGCCTCTACGCGCTCTATGGCGTGTTCGACGGCCCGCAACAGCTGGAGCTGTGGCTGCTGCAAAACCAGACCGCCCTCGCCGCCCTGCACACGCCGCTGCAGGAAGGCCCATGGCGCACGCTGTTGCTGGTGTTCTTCGCCTCGGCGATCGTAATGCCGCACATGTACCACATGACCTTCACCGAGAACCTCAACCCGCGCTCGCTGGTCAGCGCCAGCTGGGGCTTGCCGCTGTTCCTGCTGTTGATGAGCCTTGCGGTGCCGCTGATCCTCTGGGCCGGCCTGAAACTGGGGGCTACCACCAACCCCGAGTATTTCACCCTGGGTATCGGTATCGCCGCCAATAGCCCGGCGTTGGCGCTGCTGGCGTATGTCGGCGGTTTGTCTGCTGCCAGCGGGCTGATTATCGTCACGACGCTGGCCCTTTCGGGCATGGCCCTCAATCACCTGGTGCTGCCGCTGTACCAGCCGCCCGCCGAAGGCAATATCTACCGCTGGCTGAAATGGACGCGCCGCGCACTCATCGTCGCGATCATCATGGCCGGCTACGGGTTCTACCTGTTGCTCGGCGCCGGGCAAGACCTGGCCAACCTGGGCATTGTCGCGTTTGTCGCCACCTTGCAGTTCCTGCCGGGGGTGCTATCGGTGCTGTACTGGCCGACCGCCAATCGCCGTGGGTTTATCGCCGGGCTGCTGGCCGGGATCCTGGTATGGATCGTCACCATGCTGCTGCCGTTGGTCGGCAACCTGCAGGGTTTCTACATTCCGCTGCTGAACATGATCTACGTGCTGGACGACACCAGCTGGCACATGGCGGCGATTGCCTCGCTGGCCGCCAACGTACTGATGTTCACCCTGATCTCACTGTTCACCAATGCCAGCCCGGAAGAGACCAGCGCCGCCGAGGCGTGCGCGGTGGATAACGTGCGTCGCCCGCAACGCCGCGAACTGCACGCGGCCTCGCCCCAGGAATTCGCCACGCAACTGGCCAAGCCCCTCGGCGCCAAGGCGGCTCAGAAGGAAGTCGAGCAGGCGCTGCGCGATCTGTACCTGCCCTTTGACGAGCGCCGCCCGTATGCGCTGCGTCGCCTGCGCGACCGCATCGAAGCCAACCTGTCCGGCCTGATGGGCCCCAGCGTGTCCCAGGACATGGTGGAAACCTTCCTGCCCTACAAGGCCGGCGGCGAAAACTACGTCACCGAAGACATCCATTTCATCGAGAGCCGGCTGGAGGATTACCACTCGCGCCTCACCGGCCTGGCTGCCGAACTCGACGCCTTGCGCCGTTACCATCGCCAGACCCTGCAGGAACTGCCGATGGGCGTGTGTTCCCTAGCCAAGGATCAAGAGATCCTGATGTGGAACAAGGCCATGGAAGAACTCACCGGCATCGCCGCGCAACGGGTGGTGGGCTCGCGCCTGAATACCCTGGGCGATCCATGGAAAGAACTGCTCCAGGGCTTTATCAACCTGCCCGACGAGCACTTGCACAAACAGCACCTGGCCCTCGACGGCCAGACCCGCTGGCTCAACCTGCACAAAGCCGCGATCGATGAACCGTTGGCCCCCGGTAACAGCGGCCTGGTTCTGCTGGTCGAAGACCTGACTGAAACCCAGATGCTCGAGGACAAGCTGGTGCACTCCGAGCGCCTGGCCAGCATTGGTCGCCTGGCAGCGGGCGTGGCCCACGAAATCGGCAACCCGATCACCGGTATCGCCTGCCTCGCGCAAAACCTGCGGGAAGAGCGTGAGGAAGACGGCGAAATCATCGAAATCAGCGGCCAGATCCTCGAACAGACCAAACGCGTCTCGCGCATCGTGCAGTCGCTGATGAGCTTTGCCCATGCCGGCGGCCATCAGAATCTGGATGAGGCCGTATGCCTGGCCGAAGTGGCCCAGGATGCCATTGGGCTGCTCGCCTTGAACCGGCGCAATTTCGAAGTACAGTTCTTCAACTTGTGCGACCCCGACCATTGGGTCGACGGCGACTCACAACGCCTGGCCCAAGTGCTGATCAACCTGCTGTCCAACGCCCGTGACGCAACCCCGGCCGGTGGTGCGGTACGCGTCAAGACCGAGGCTTTCGAACATACCGTCGATCTGATCGTCGAAGATGAAGGCAGCGGTATTCCACAGAACATCATGGACCGATTGTTCGAACCCTTCTTCACCACCAAGGACCCGGGTGAAGGTACCGGTCTGGGCCTTGCACTGGTCTATTCCATCGTTGAAGAGCATTATGGACAAATCACCATCGACAGCCCGGCTGACACCGAAAGCCAACGCGGCACCCGTATTCGGGTGACCTTGCCGCGTCATGTCGAAGCGACGTCCGCTGTGAACTGAGACCGTCGAGAGAATTGAATCAATGCCGCACATTTTGATCGTCGAAGACGAAACCATTATCCGCTCTGCCTTGCGTCGCCTGCTTGAACGTAATCAATACCAGGTCAGCGAAGCCGGCTCGGTGCAGGAAGCACAAGAGCGTTTCAGCATCCCCACGTTCGACCTGATTGTCAGTGACCTGCGCCTGCCCGGCGCACCGGGCACCGAGCTGATCAAGCTTGGCCAGGGCACCCCGGTGCTGATCATGACCAGCTATGCCAGCCTGCGCTCGGCGGTTGATTCCATGAAAATGGGCGCGGTGGACTACATTGCCAAGCCGTTTGACCACGATGAAATGCTCCAGGCCGTGGCCCGCATCCTGCGCGACCGCCAGTCTGCCAGCAGCGCGCCTGCCGAACAGCGCCCCGCCGGCAAGGCCACCAACGGCGCCGACAAACCGGGAGTCGACAACAGCAACGGCGAAATCGGCATCATTGGCTCCTGCCCGCCGATGCAGGACCTGTACGGCAAGATCCGTAAGGTCGCGCCCACCGACTCCAATGTATTGATCCAGGGCGAGTCAGGCACCGGTAAAGAACTGGTGGCCCGCGCCCTGCACAACCTGTCCAAACGCGCCAAGGCGCCGATGATTTCGGTGAACTGTGCGGCGATCCCCGAATCCCTGATCGAGTCCGAACTGTTCGGCCACGAGAAAGGCGCTTTTACCGGCGCCAGCGCTGGGCGTGCGGGCCTGGTGGAAGCGGCGGACGGCGGGACGTTGTTCCTTGATGAAATCGGTGAGTTGCCGCTGGAGGCCCAGGCGCGACTGCTGCGTGTGCTGCAGGAAGGTGAGATTCGACGTGTAGGCTCGGTGCAATCGCAGAAGGTTGACGTACGCCTGATCGCGGCCACCCACCGCGACCTCAAGAGCCTGGCCAAGATCGGTCAATTCCGTGAAGACTTGTATTACCGCCTGCACGTGATCGCGCTCAAATTGCCGGCCCTGCGTGAGCGCGGTGCCGACGTGAATGAGATCGCCAACGCATTCCTGCTGCGCCAGAGTGCGCGCATCAACCGTACCGACCTGACGTTCGCGCCGGACGCCGAGCAGGCGATTCGGCATTACTCGTGGCCGGGTAACGTGCGGGAACTGGAGAATGCGGTCGAGCGTGCAGTGATCCTGTCGGAAAGCCCGGAAATTTCCGCCGAGCTGCTGGGTATCGACATTGAGCTCAGTGACTTGGAGGATGACGATTTCATTGGCCTGGCCCCGACACAGGGCGGCGCCAGCAATACCAGCCATGAGCCGACGGAAGATTTGTCACTGGAAGACTACTTCCAGCATTTCGTCCTTGAGCATCAGGACCACATGACCGAGACCGAGCTGGCACGCAAGCTGGGCGTGAGCCGCAAGTGCCTGTGGGAACGCCGCCAGCGCCTGGGCATTCCACGGCGCAAGACCGGGGTGGCCAGCGAAAGCTGAGGGTGCGCCTCCACAGGTAACACCCTCAGATGTGAAAAAACTGTTACCGCGGATATTTCGCGTAACAAAAGCCGGGGCTTACGGTAACGAAGCCCCGGCTTTTTTTCGCCCGTCAAAAACCAAAAAACACCTCAACCCCCCGGTTTTGCTGGGCGTCGCAAAAGTTGGCACGCACCCTGCTATATGCTTAGTACAAAAACAATAACAAGCTTTGTACAAGACAATAAAAATAAGACGAATCGACTCACGCATAACAAAAACAACACGGCGGAGGCGCAGCTAACTGATTCTTTTGGAGAGGCGTTGCATTTGGGGCTTGCCCCGCAACCAGGCCGAGAACAACAAAAACTGCCCTAAGGCAGAGCCTGAACTGGTTGGATCGTAGATCAGCAACACAGCGACCAAAGCAATCCGTTTGCTCTTGACTCCCGATTGGGAGGGTCATGAAGGTGAAGCTTCATGGCGAGGGCGATCAACAAAAACAAGAAGCCCGAAATCAATAATAAAAATAGAGCACGCAACTACTTCTGGGGGAGCTTCGGCTCCCCTTGTAGTTTCCGGGATTTGACGATTTAAGGCTTATGGCGCAACGCCGAAGCTTGTTCCTACACCATCCCCTGACTAAATGCTAGAATCCCCGCCCATCATGCGGTCATTCTTCGTTATGGCCGAACATTCCTTCAAACAGTGCATCCCATGCTGAAGAAGTTGTTCCAGTCATTCCGTTCTCCCTTGCGTCGTACGCAACACAAACGCAGCACGCCTGAAGTGCTCAACAGCAGCCAGCATTCGTTGCAGCGCGCTCAATTCAGCCGTTATGCGGTGAATATCGTCGAACGGTTGCAGAACGCCGGTTACCAGGCCTACCTGGTGGGCGGTTGCGTACGCGACATGCTGCTCAATATCACGCCTAAGGATTTCGACGTCGCCACCAGTGCCACGCCTGAGCAAGTGCGTGCCGAGTTTCGCAATGCGCGAATCATCGGTCGCCGCTTCAAGCTGGTGCACATCCACTTTGGTCGCGAAATCATCGAGGTCGCGACCTTCCGTGCCGGCCACCCGCAAAACGATGAAGAGGAAGACACCAATCAGTCCTCCCGCAACGAGAGCGGGCGCATCCTGCGCGACAACGTCTATGGCACCCTGGAAGAAGACGCACAGCGCCGCGACTTCACCATCAATGCCCTCTATTACGACCCGGTCAGCGAACGCATCCTCGATTACGCCAATGGCGTACACGATATCCGCAATAACCTGATCCGCCTGATCGGCGACCCGACGCAGCGCTATCAGGAAGACCCGGTGCGCATGCTGCGGGCCGTGCGCTTCGCCGCCAAGCTCAACTTCGGTATCGAGAAACACACCGCCGCACCGATACGCGAGCTGGCACCGATGCTGCGGGAAATCCCGTCCGCGCGTCTGTTCGAAGAAGTGCTCAAGCTGTTCCTCTCCGGCTACGCCGCCGACACCTTCGAAATGCTGGTCGACTTGCAGTTGTTCGACCCACTGTTCCCGGCCAGCGCCGAAGCACTGGAGTACAACCCGACTTATACCCACACGCTGATCAGCGAAGCCTTGATCAATACCGACCTGCGCATCAAGCAGAACAAACCGGTCACGCCGGCGTTCCTGTTTGCCGCCCTGTTGTGGCCGGCCCTGCCCAAGCGCGTACTGCGTCTGCAGGAACGTGGCATGCCGCCGATCCCGGCCATGCAGGAAGCCGCTCACGAGCTGATCGCCGAACAGTGCCAGCGCATTGCTATCCCGAAACGTTTCACGATGCCGATCCGCGAGATCTGGGACATGCAGGAACGTCTGCCGCGCCGCAGCGGCAAGCGCGCCGACCTGCTGCTGGACAACCCGCGCTTCCGTGCCGGCTACGACTTCCTGCTGCTGCGCGAAAGCGCCGGTGAGCAGACCGACGGCCTGGGCGAATGGTGGACCGACTACCAGGATGCCAATGACAGCCAACGCCGCGACATGATTCGCGACCTCGGCAGCAAGGGTGATGGCGAAGGCGCAGGGCCGAAGAAGCGTCGTCGCAGCGGCACCAAGCGCAAACGCAGTGCGGCCGATGCCTCGGGCGCTGCGGGCGAATAAACGTGGAACGCATCTACATCGGCATGGGCAGCAACCTGGCAGCCCCGGACCAGCAATTGCGCAGCGCTATCCAAGCGCTGGCGCAATTGCCAGACACTTGCGTCGCGGGTGTGTCCGCCTTTTACCAAAGTGACTCCCTGCTCCCGGGCCAGCCGCGCTACACCAACGCAGTTGCCGCCCTGGACAGCCGCCTTGCGCCACTTGACCTGCTGGACGCGCTGCAAGCCATCGAAAACGACCACGGCCGCGAGCGCCTGGAGCGTTGGGGCCCTCGCACCCTTGACCTGGACATTCTGCTGTTTGGCGATCGCCTGATCGACGAACCGCGCCTGAAGGTGCCCCACTATCAGATGCACCTGCGTGCATTTGTGTTGTATCCGCTGGCCGAACTGGCACCTGCCGCATTGCAATTGCCGGATGGCAAACCCCTCAGTGCCCTGCTTGACGCCTGCCCGTTTGTCGGCCTGGAACGGCTCCCGGTTGCTGAATCGCGTCAGTAACAGCGGTAACACCGCCATCGTAACAATGCGGTAACACATCCAATTGACTTCCCGTGTCCTCCTCACGACTATAGGCGTCCCGCTGCCGCCAACCCGGCAATGAAGGGCGCAATCCAGGCCTTATAAGCACTGCTCTCAAGACAGTGCGCCTGTATAAACGAAGACTCACGCGCGTTACTCGCTGTTTCCAAGCGCCTGAACGAGGACCCTTTTCATGCCAGACATTACCCTGACCACCTTGCAGAGCCTCAAGCTCAAAGGTGAAAAAATCACCATGCTCACCTGCTATGACGCCACCTTCGCCCACGCCAGTTGCCAGGCCGGGGTTGAAGTGTTGTTGGTAGGCGACTCCCTGGGCATGGTCCTTCAAGGGAATGACAGCACCCTGCCCGTCACCACCGATGAACTGGCCTACCACACCGCCAGCGTCAAGCGCGGGAACGACGGCGCATTCATCATCGCCGACCTGCCGTTCATGGATTACGCCACCGTCGAGCAGACCTTCCTGAACGCCGGCAAACTGATGCGTGCCGGTGCACACATGATCAAGGTAGAGGGCGCCGTATGGCTCGCCGAGTCGATTCGCCTGCTGGCTGAACGCGGCGTGCCGGTCTGTGCACATATGGGCCTGACACCACAGTCCGTGAACATCCTCGGCGGCTACAAGGTGCAAGGCCGCAACGAAGCCCAGGCGCGCCAGATGCGCGCCGATGCCATCGCCCTGGAGCAGGCGGGCGTCGCGATGATCCTGCTCGAATGCGTGCCCAGCGAACTCGCGGCAGAAATCACCCAGGCCGTTAAGGTGCCGGTGATCGGTATTGGCGCGGGCTCGGCCACCGACGGCCAGGTGCTGGTGCTGCACGACATGCTCGGCCTGTCGATTACCGGCCGCGTGCCAAAGTTCGTGAAGAACTTCATGACTGGCCAGGACAGCATCCACGCGGCATTGAGTGCCTACGTCGCCGAAGTCAAAGGCGTGACCTTCCCAGGCGCCGAACACGGATTCTCTGCATGAACACCGTAAAAACCGTACGCGAACTCAGAGCCGCCGTCGCCCACGCCCGCAAGGCCGGCAAACGCATCGGCTTCGTGCCCACCATGGGTAACCTGCACAGCGGACATGCCAGCCTGGTCAGCAAGGCTGTGCAGCAGGCGGACTTTGTCGTGGCGAGTATTTTCGTCAACCCACTGCAATTTGGCGCCGGCGAAGACCTGGACAAGTACCCTCGCACCCTGGCCGCCGATCAGGAAAAGCTCCTGCAGGCCGGCTGCAACCTGCTGTTCGCGCCAACCGTCGAGGAGATGTACCCCGGCGGCATGACCGGCCAGACCCGCGTCAGCGTCCCGCAATTGTCCGAAGGCTTGTGCGGCGCCAGCCGTCCCGGGCATTTCGAAGGCGTGGCGACCGTGGTCAGCAAATTGTTCAACATGGTCCAGCCGGACATGGCTGTATTTGGCCAGAAGGACTACCAGCAACTGGCCGTGATTCGTGCCATGGTCCATGACCTGAACATGCCGATCCAGATTATCGGCGAGCCCACCGTACGCGCCGATGATGGCCTGGCGCTGTCCTCGCGCAACGGTTTTCTCAGCGAAGAACAACGTGCGATCGCGCCGGTGCTGTACCGCAGCCTCAGCCAGATTGCCGCAGCCATCAA
Organism: Pseudomonas sp. 1 R 17; assembly: GCF_900067035.1. Classification (NCBI taxonomy): domain Bacteria; kingdom Pseudomonadati; phylum Pseudomonadota; class Gammaproteobacteria; order Pseudomonadales; family Pseudomonadaceae; genus Pseudomonas; species Pseudomonas sp. 1 R 17. Next base: position 121,725 of record NZ_FKLB01000044.1, on the reverse strand, counting down.
AAGCGGTGATCACGACTTCGCCAGGCTGCGTGCCGAACAGGTGCAGCAGATCGAGGCTGCCGGGTTGCGCCTGGATTACCTCGAAGTGCGCCAGGGCCTGAACCTGCGGGCCGCTACGGCGGAGGATCGGGATATTGTGATTCTGGTGGCGGCCTTCCTAGGCACGACCCGCCTTATCGACAACCTGCATCTGACCCTCGACTGACCCCTCTGAACACCCCGCCGATTGCCCTGATCGCTGTGCCGGTATAAAAAAGTACCGGCCACAGCGCAGACAAAGCCAAGACATATCGACACGCTAGGTTTAATGTAATCGCCCTGCGCTATGGTTAGCGCTGTCTGGAACCCAATCCTTGAGATAAGACTGGATGTTCCGGGCTTTGAAGTGTCCTAAAGGCAGTCCCCGTAATAAAAGGAAACCCGCAGCGATGGCGTACTACCGCACCCCTCATGACGTTACCGCTCTGCCCGCCTGGCAAGCGCTCAACCAACATCGCCAAGCCATGCAGGATTTCAGCATGCGCGAAGCGTTCAATGCCGATCCCCAGCGCTTTTCCCAGTTCACCTTGAGCAGCTGCGGACTTTTCCTCGATTACTCGAAAAACCTGATCACCGGCGAGACCCGCGACCTGCTGGTGGGCCTTGCCAACGAAGTGGGTCTTAAAGACGCAATCAACTCGCTGTATGCGGGCGAGCCGGTCAACTCCTCCGAAGGCCGGCCTGCCCTGCACACCGCCCTGCGTCGCCCGGTGGGCGACAAGCTGTCGGTCAATGGCGTGAACATCATGCCGGACGTGCACAAGGTGCTGAACCAGATCACCGACCTGGTCGGCCGCATCCACGACGGCCTGTGGCGTGGCTACACCGAGAAGCCGATCACCGATGTGGTGAATATCGGCATCGGCGGCTCGTTCCTCGGCCCGGAGCTGGTCTCTGAAGCGCTGTTGTCCTACGCCCACAAAGGCGTGCGCTGCCACTACCTGGCGAACATCGATGGCAGCGAATTCCATGAGCTGACCATGAAGCTGCGCGCCGAGACCACGCTGTTTATCGTCTCGTCGAAATCCTTCAACACCCTGGAAACCCTGAAAAACGCCCAGGCTGCCCGCGCCTGGTACCTGGCCCAGGGTGGCTCGGAAGCCGAGCTGTACCGCCACTTTATCGCCGTGTCGAGCAACAACGCGGCCGCCGTGGCCTTCGGTATCCGCGAAGAAAACATCTTCCCGATGTGGGACTGGGTGGGCGGCCGTTATTCGTTGTGGTCGGCCATCGGCCTGCCAATCGCCCTGGCCATCGGCATGTCCAACTTCAAGGAACTGCTGTCCGGTGCCTACACCATGGACCAGCATTTCCAGAACGCGCCGTTCGAACAGAACATGCCGGTGCTGCTGGGCCTGCTGGGCGTTTGGTACGGCAACTTCTGGGGTGCGCAGAGCCATGCGATCCTGCCGTACGACCACTACCTGCGTAACATCACCAAGCACTTGCAACAGCTGGACATGGAATCCAACGGCAAGAGCGTGCGCCAGGACGGCAAACCGGTGTCCACCGACACCGGCCCGGTGATCTGGGGTGGCGTCGGCTGCAACGGCCAACATGCTTATCACCAGTTGCTGCACCAAGGCACCCAACTGATCCCGGCCGACTTCATCGTACCGATCGTCAGCTTCAACCCGGTATCCGACCACCATCAGTGGCTGTACGCCAACTGCCTGTCCCAAAGCCAGGCACTGATGCTCGGCAAGACCCGCAGCGAAGCCGAAGCCGAGCTGCGCGACAAGGGCATCCCGGAAGACGACGTGCAGAAGCTGGCACCGCACAAGGTGATCCCGGGCAACCGTCCGAGCAACACGCTCGTGGTTGAACGCATCAGCCCGCGTCGCCTGGGCGCCCTGGTTGCGATGTATGAACATAAAGTGTTCGTGCAAAGCGTGATCTGGGGCATCAACGCCTTCGACCAATGGGGCGTGGAGCTGGGCAAGGAGCTGGGCAAGGGCGTATACAATCGCCTCACCGGCGCCGAAGAAACCTTGGCCGAAGACGCTTCGACCCAGGGGCTGATCAACTACTTCCGCGGCCGTCACCGCGGCTGATGCAGGCACCGCAAGGCCAACGTCCGTTTGGACGTTGGCCTTGAACCCTCTCCATACAGGGTGCATCTTTATGACTTGTCGCAAAAACAAGAATAAGGATCGCTCATGTTCGATATCAGCACGTTTCCCACCGCCGATGCCGTCCGCCGGGCTGCGCAACTCAGTCAAGAGGACTACCAGCGCCTCTATCGCCAATCCATCGAACAGCCGGACACGTTCTGGGCCGAGCAGGCCAAAGGCTTTCTCGACTGGATAACACCGTGGCACACCGTCCAGCAGTCAGACATCCAGACCGGTGCCGCCCAATGGTTTGCCGGTGGCCAGTTGAACGTCAGCTACAACTGCATCGACCGTCACCTGGCGCAACGCGCCGATCAGCCGGCCTTCATCTGGGAAGGTGACGATCCTGCAAAATCTTCCAAAATCACCTACCGCCAACTGCACCAAAACGTCTGCCGCCTGGCCAATGTGCTGAAAAGCCGTGGCGTGAAAAAGGGCGACCGGGTGTGTATCTACATGCCGATGATCCCGGAAGCGGCCTACGCCATGCTGGCCTGCACGCGGATTGGCGCGGTGCACTCGGTGGTATTTGGCGGGTTCTCACCGGACGCCCTGCGCGACCGCATTCTGGACGCCGACTGCCGCACCGTGATCACAGCCGATGAAGGCGTGCGCGGTGGTAAGCCGGTGGCGTTGAAACAGAACGTCGACAAGGCCCTGGCCAGCTGCCCCGACGTCAGCACGGTGCTGGTGGTACAACGCACCGGCGCACCGGTGAGCTGGAGCGAAGGCCGCGACCTCAAGTATCAACAGGCCCTCGATGCAGCGAGCGACGATTGCCCTCCCGAACCGATGGACGCCGAAGCCCCGCTGTTTATCCTCTACACCTCCGGCAGCACCGGCAAGCCCAAGGGTGTGCTGCACACCACGGGCGGCTACCTGCTCCAGGCGGCAATGACCTTCAAGTACGTACTCGATTACCGCGACGGTGAGGTGTTCTGGTGCACCGCCGACGTGGGTTGGGTCACCGGCCATAGTTACATCGTGTACGGGCCGCTGGCCAATGGCGCGACCTCGCTGATGTTCGAAGGTGTGCCGAGCTACCCGGACAGTTCGCGCTTCTGGCAGGTCATCGATAAACACCAGGTGAATATCTTCTACACCGCTCCCACCGCCTTGCGCGCGTTGATGCGCGAGGGTCACGCCCCGCTGGAGACGACCTCCCGCGCCAGCCTGCGTCTGCTGGGCAGCGTGGGCGAACCGATCAACCCGGAAGCCTGGGACTGGTACTTCAACGCGGTGGGCGAACAGCGTTGCCCTATTGTCGATACCTGGTGGCAGACCGAGACCGGCGGCATCATGCTCAGCCCGCTGGTCAGCGCCCAGCGCATCAAACCAGGTTGCGCCACCCAGCCGATGTTTGGCGTGCAGCCCGTGCTGCTGGATGAACAAGGCAAGGTCATCAGCGGTGCCGGCAGCGGCGTACTGGCGATCAAGGCCAGCTGGCCGGGGCAGATTCGCAGCGTCTACGGCGACCCGCAGCGCATGGTCGACACCTATTTCAAACCCTACCCCGGTTACTATTTCACCGGTGACGGCGCGCGCCGCGATGAGGACGGCGACTACTGGATCACCGGGCGTATCGACGATGTGATCAACGTGTCCGGCCACCGTATCGGCACCGCCGAGGTAGAAAGTGCGTTGGTACTGCATGACCAGGTGGCCGAGGCTGCCGTGGTGGGCTACCCCCACGACGTCAAGGGCCAGGGCATCTACGCCTTTGTCACCCCCATGAATGGCGTCGAACCCAGCGAGGCGCTGAAAAAACACCTGCTGGAACTGGTCAGCAAGGAAATCGGCAGCTTTGCCAAGCCGGAACTGATCCAATGGGCACCGGCCTTGCCGAAAACCCGATCCGGCAAGATCATGCGCCGGATTTTGCGCAAGATCGCCTGCAACGAACTGGACAGCCTGGGTGATACCTCGACCCTGGCCGACCCCAGCGTCGTCGACGGCCTGATCGACAAACGCCTGAACCGCTAGGAAACCCGAGTCGCCATGGAATTTATCCGCAGCCGTATCGAAACCCAGTTGATGAGCCTCACTGGCTTGTCACTGGGCCAACTGGACCTGGAAAACCCCAAGGGCGATCCGGGCCTGTTCGGGCCGGACTCGGTCAGTTGGCAAGTCCATGGTGACTTCAGCAGCATGCTCATCGGCGGCATCAGCGCCTTGATGCTGCAAGCCTTGCACCCATTGGCCCTGGCCGGCGTGTGGGACCATTCGAATTTTCGCCAGGACATGCTTGGGCGCCTGCGCCGTACCTCGCAGTTTATTTCCGGTACCACGTTCGGCGCGCGCAAAGACGCCGACTGGCTGATCGAAAAAGTGCGCACCATTCACCTGCAGGTGGTGGGTCATGCCCCGGACGGGAGGCCTTACGCGGCCAGCGATCCAGCGCTGCTGACCTGGGTGCATGTGGCGGAGGTGAGCAACTTTCTTGCTGCCCACTTGCGCTATCGCAACCCGCACCTCTGCGGCCGTGATCAGGACCGTTACTACAGCGAGATCGCCGTCGTCGCAGAACGGCTGGGCGCGCAGGATGTGCCGCATTCACGCCAGGAAATTTCCGATTACCTTGAGAATATCCGTCCGCAATTGCTGTGCGACGAGCGCAGCCGCGAAGTGCTGCGCCTGTTGCTGAACGCGCCCTCCCCCAGCCTGTTGGCCAAGCCTTTTGGTGCCTTGATGATGCAAGCCGGGATCGACCTGCTGCCGGACTGGGCCAGCACCCTGCTCGATCAGCACCAGGGCCCGCTGCAACGCCGGATGATCCGCGCCGGGGTCAAGCGCAGCGCGCCGTTGTTGCGCTGGGCGATGCGCAATGGTTCGGTGCAGCGTGCACACCGGCGGATGGGGTTGATGTAGGCAACGCGCCATAGCTGCTAAACTCCGCGCCCTCATTACCCCCATTTACCTAAGCAAGGCGCGCTCCATGTCTCCCTTGAATCAGGCGCTGCGCGCCGCCCTCGATCATCGCCAGGATCTGATCAGCGAACTGCACGCCCAGGGCACCGATTGCTATCGGCTGTTCCATGGCAGCCAGAAAGGCGCCGGCGGCCTGACCATCGACCGCTACGGCCCGCAGTTACTGGTGCAAAGCTTCCATCAGTCGCTGGAAACCACCGACCTGCTGGAGCTGCACCAACTGGTCAACCAGCACATGGGCCTGGAGTTGCTGCTGGTCTACAACGACCGCTCCCGCGGCAACTCGCGGGTCGATCGCGAAGATTCGGTATACCGCGCCGAACCTGCCGCGCTGGAAGACCTGGTCGGCCACGAATGGGGCCTCAATTACCGTGTCCGTGGGCGCCACGCCGGCCAGGACCCACTGCTGTTCCTCGACCTGCGCAATACCCGCGGCTGGGTCAAGGGCCACAGCGCCGGCAAAAGCGTACTGAACCTGTTTGCCTACACCTGTGGGGTGGGCCTGAGCGCCGCTGCCGGGGGTGCGCGCGAGGTATGCAACCTGGACTTCGCCGAGGGCAACCTGGCGGTGGGGCGTGAAAACGGCCAGCTCAATCCACAGCTTCCTACCATGGAGTTCGTGCAATCGGACTACTTCCCGGCGATTCGCCAACTGGCCGGGCTGCCGATCACCCAGCGTCGCGGGCAAAAACTGCCGAGCTATCCGCGCCTGGAGCAGCGTCAATATGACCTGGTGTTGCTCGACCCGCCGGCCTGGGCCAAGAGTGCCTTCGGTACCGTTGACCTGTTGCGTGACTACCAGAGCCTGCTCAAGCCGGCACTGCTCGCTACAGCCGACAATGGCGTGCTGATCTGCTGTAACAACCTGGCAAAAGTCAGCATGGAGGATTGGCGTGAACAGGTGCTGCGTTGTGCGCAAAAGGCTGGGCGTCCGGTGCGGGACTGGAAAATCATGACGCCCAGCGGGGACTTTCCCTCACAAGATCAACAGCCACCGCTGAAGACTCTGATACTTCAACTGTAAGCAGCATCCTAAAGGCCCGGTTCTTCGGAACCGAAAACCCGTGCCATACTCCAAGGCACTCCTGTTTGACATAGATGGCGCCGCCCCATGCCCAAAGGATTGATTCGCGCCGCTGGCGCCTTGTTGACTGCCCTCGCGTTGTACAGCTTGCTGGGCTTTCTGATTTTGCCTGGCATCGCCCTTCGCATTGCCAACCAACAGTTGGCCAATTACGCCACAGTGCCGGCACGCATCGAACGGATCGAACTTAACCCGTTCAGCCTGGAAGTAACGGTATGGGGCTTGAAGATCGGCGAGCCCGGTAAGGAACAGGTAGGTTTCGAACGGCTTTACGCCAATCTGCAGGCCGATAGCCTGTGGACCCGCGCCCTGCACCTGGCGGATGTGCAACTGGACAAGCCCAGGACCGAGTTGTTGTTCGACAAGTCAGGCCAGCTGAATCTGGCGCAGTTGTTCAAGCTGCCACCGAGCGAGCCGACCCCGGCAGACCCTGACGCCAAGCCGTTCCCGCTGCGTGTCGACAGCATCAAGCTGGCTGGCGGTTATTTGCATTTCCAAGACCTGCGTCCCAGCGAACCCATCGAATTCCTCTACGACACCCTCGACTTCGAACTGAAGAATCTCAGCACCCTGCCGGAAGACAATGCGGACATGACCTTGGTCGCCGCCGGCCCTGAAGGCGGGCAGATCGACTGGAAAGGCAACTTCAGCCTGGTGCCGATCACGTCCGAAGGTACGCTCAAAGTCACCGGCGGCAAGATGAAAGCCTGGTGGCCTTATGTGCGTGACGCCTTACCCCTGGTACTTGAAGACGGCGTGCTCAACTTCAGTACCGAATACAGGTTCAGCCTGGCCAAAGAGACCGAGCTGAACCTGACCAACACCGCCGCCAGCATCGCGCCGTTCGCGATCAAGGCCCCGGATGGCCGGCCGTTGGTGCGCCTGGAGCGTTTGGACGTCAGCGAGACCACGGTGGACCTGGCCAAACAGCAGGTGGTGGTGGGCAAGATTCGCAGCAATAAACTCGAGACCTGGGCGGCTCGTGAAGCGGATGGGCAACTGGACTGGCAAAAACTGTTCGCCGGCCAGCCGAACAAACCGGCCAAGGCGCCGGAGCCTGCGACTGCACCCGCCACGGCCGACTCGCCAAAGCCTGCGCCCGTCGCCCCAAGCAAGCCCTGGCAAGTGCTGCTCAAGGATGTACAGCTGCGCAACTACCAAGTGCACTTGGCCGACCGTCAGGCCAAACCTGCGGTGGCACTGGAGCTCGGCCCGTTGAACGTCGACGTGCAGAACTTCGACAGCCTCAACCAGAGCCCCTTTACCCTGAAGGTCGACACCGGCCTGGGCAAGCAGGGCAAGATCCAGGCAACCGGCACGGTTAACCTCAACCCGGTCAGCGCCAAGTTGAAGGTCAATACCAAGGACATCGACCTGCGGGTCGCCCAGTCCTATATCAGCCCGTTTATCCGCCTGGAACTGCGCAGTGGCATGCTTGGCAGCGACCTCGACGTGAACCTGAAAAGCACCGATCCCCTGGCGCTGCAGATCACCGGCCGAGCGCAGGTTGACCAGTTGCATACCCTCGACACCCTCAAGACCCGCGACCTCCTCAAGTGGCAGCGCCTGGTGCTCGAAGGCGTGAACTACCAACACGGCGACAGCCTGTCGATCGACAAGGTCAACCTGCTGCAGCCCTATGCGCGGTTCATGATCAACGATGACCGCACCACCAACGTCGACGACTTGCTGATCCCGCAGCCGGCCGACAGTGGCGCCAAATCGTCAGCCAAACCTGCCGCGAGCAAAGACAAGCCGCTGGGTATCCATATCGGGCAGATTGCGATCAACGACGGTTCGGCCAACTTCGCCGACTTCAGCCTCACCCCCAATTTCGCCACTGCGATCCAACAGCTCAATGGGCAGATCGGCACCATCGACAGTCGCCAGGCCAAGCCGGCGAGCGTTGACATCAAGGGCAAGGTCGACCGTTATGCACCGGTGACCATCAAAGGCAGCGTGAACCCGTTTGACCCGATGGCGGCGCTGGACATCGCCACCAGCTTCAAACGTGTCGAGCTGACCACCCTGACGCCTTACTCGGGCAAGTTCGCCGGTTTCCGCATCCGCAAGGGCCGCCTCAACCTTGACCTGCATTACGTGATCACCAAGGGCCAGTTGAAGGCTGAGAACAAAGTGGTGGTCGAGCAATTGCAGCTGGGCGAAAAAGTCGACAGCGCCGATGCCGTGGACTTGCCGATTCGTCTGGCAATCGCCTTGCTCAAGGACAGCGACGGCAAGATCTCCATCGAACTGCCCGTATCCGGTGACCTGAATAACCCGCAATTCAGCGTGATGCCCATTGTGTGGCAAACCCTGCGCAATCTGGTGGTGCGAGCGGCCACTGCGCCGTTCAAGTTTATTGGCGGATTGGTCACCGGAGGCGGAGCGGAGGACTTGGGTAGCGTGTCGTTCGCGGCAGGCTCCAGCGAGTTGAACAAAGACGCCGAAGGCGCTCTCAACACCTTGGCCAAAGCCTTGAAAGAACGCCCTGCCCTACGCCTGGAAATCGAAGGCACGGCCGCAGCCAGCAGCGACGGCCCATTCCTGGCGGCCCAGCGGCTGGAGCGGGAATACCAATACAACTACTACAAAATGCTGCAGCGCCGTGGCGAGAAAGTCCCGGCCCAGGCGTCCTTGCTGGAAGTCCCTGAGGGCGAAAAAGCCCCCTTGCTCGAAGGTATTTACCGCACCCGCTTGAAACAGCAGCCTCCGGCAGAATGGAAGGACCTGAGCAGCAGTGACCGCACCGCCAAGTTGAAAGAGGGCGTGATCAAGTTCTGGAGTGGCAGTGACGTGCTGCTGCGCCAGTTGGGCCAGGACCGTGCAAGCACGATCAAGGACTACCTGGTGGATAAAGCCCAGCTGGAGGACGACCGGGTCTACTTCATTGACGCGCAACTGGGCCAGGCAGAGAAAGACGGTCGAGTGATAACGCCGATGCACCTGGATGCCGAGTAGGCGTCCACGGCAAGCCGCTACCGCATTACTTTCCCGCCCCAATAGAACAGGCCCCGACACAGAAGTGCCGAGGCCTATAATGACCACATCCGTGTGGTCGGTCGCATGAAACTTAGAGGTGCATTGAGTGGATATCTAACTCACGCGCCGCCGCCGCTAGTTCAGACGAGTGCTTGAGCGTTACTCTGCTTTCAGGCCATCGGCCGATACAGCTTTAACGCCTTTGATTTTCTTAGTGATGTTCACCGCGGTCGTTTTCTGTGCCTCGGTCAAAGCGACCGAAGAGGACAGGGAAACTACACCCTTGTTGGTTTCGACTTTAATGTCGGTGCCAGGAATGCCTTTCTCGGTGACCAGGTCAGCTTTGACTTTGGTGGTGATCCAAGTATCGGAGGTTGCGCCTTTGGCGTCAGCCGCTGCACCTTTGGTTTTGTCGATGTTGTCTGCCTTGGTAGCGCCGCCAGCCAACAGGCCGTCAGCCGAAACTGCGGTAACACCTTTGATTTTCTTGGTGATCGCTACGGCAGTTTCTTTCTGCGCGTCCGAAATGGCTACGGTCGAAGACAGGGAAACCACACCTTTGTTGGTCTCAACCTTGATGTCCGAACCAGGAATGCCTTTTTCGGTCAGCAGATCGGATTTAACTTTGGTGGTGATCCAAGTATCCGAAACGCTTTCTTTTGCCTTGGTGGCTTCACCGGCCGCCAGAGTCATTGGAGCTTGGGAAGTCTGGGCAAAGGCCACGTTAGCACCCATGGCCAGGGTCAGAGCGGTAGCAGTAGCGAGAGCGAACTTCTTCATACGAGTAACTCCTGTTTTATTAAAAGTCTGCAGTGTGTGAACCTTGATGCTGCAGCGTTAACAGGGTTATTGCAGGCAGTGTGCCAAGTCTCTAGCGCAGATTAAATACTTAAAAATCATATAGTTATCAAAATAGCCAAATTTCGGAATCGTGCAACTTGCATGAACCTGATCGTGCCTGCGTGCAAGTTGCGGCTTTTGCGATTTACTAAGCGTCTGATTTTTCGGCATTTTCCTTCAGGCGTAAAAAAAGGACTCCGAAGAGTCCTTTTTTTCAGCGGGAGCCTGGGGTAATTAAACGCCCGAAGCCTTGGCTGCTGCTACGTCCTTGATGGACAGCTTGATACGGCCGCGGTTGTCCACGTCCAGTACCAGCACTTCCACTTCCTGGCCTTCTTTCAGAATGTCGGTGACTTTCTCAACGCGAGCGTCGCTCAGCATGGAGATGTGAACCAGACCGTCTTTGCCTGGCAGGATGTTGACGAATGCGCCGAAGTCGACGATGCGCTCAACTTTACCGACGTAGATCTTGCCGATCTCGGCTTCAGCGGTGATGCCCAGGACGCGTTGACGCGCAGCTTCTGCAGCTTCCTTGGTTTCGCCGAAGATCTTGATCGAGCCGTCGTCTTCGATGTCGATCGAAGCCTTGGTCTCTTCACAGATCGCACGAATGGTCGCGCCGCCTTTACCGATAACATCACGGATTTTGTCGGTGTCGATTTTCATCGCGATCATGGTCGGAGCATTTTCCGACAGTTCGGTACGGGACTGACCAATGATCTGGTTCATCTGACCGAGGATGTTCAGGCGCGCTTCCAGGGCTTGGCCCAGGGCGATTTCCATGATCTCTTCGGTGATGCCCTTGATCTTGATGTCCATCTGCAGCGCGGTAACACCTTTGGCGGTACCGGCTACTTTGAAGTCCATGTCGCCCAAGTGGTCTTCGTCGCCCAGGATGTCGGTCAGGATGGCGAACTTCTCGCCTTCCTTAACCAGGCCCATGGCGATACCGGCAACCGGCGCCTTCATCGGCACACCCGCGTCCATCAGCGCCAGGGAAGCACCGCAGACCGAAGCCATGGAGCTGGAGCCGTTGGACTCGGTGATTTCCGACACCACACGGATGGTGTACGGGAACACGTCAGCAGCAGGCAGCATGGCCTGGACCGAACGACGGGCCAGACGGCCGTGACCGATTTCGCGACGACCAGCACCGCCCATGCGACCACACTCGCCCACCGAGAACGGCGGGAAGTTGTAGTGCAGCATGAACGGGTCTTTTTTCTCGCCTTCCAGGGTGTCCAGCAGCTGTGCGTCACGGGCAGTACCCAGGGTCGCAACGACCAGTGCCTGGGTTTCACCACGGGTGAACAGTGCAGAACCGTGAGTCTTCGGCAGAACACCGACTTCGATGTTCAGCGGACGAACGGTGCGGGTGTCGCGGCCATCGATACGAGGCTTGCCGTTAACGATGTTTTCGCGAACGGTGCGGTATTCGATTTCACCGAAGGCTGCTTTGACTTCGCTGGAAGAAGGCTGGCCTTCTTCGCCGGACAGCTTGGCAACAACCTGGTCCTTCAGCTCACCCAGGCGAGCGTAACGGTCGGCCTTGACGGTGATGGTGTAGGCATCGGAGATCGCAGTGCCGAACTCGGAGCGGATAGCGCCCAGCAGTTCGGTGGCTTCGGCTTGCGGAGCCCAGGCCCAGGTCGGCTTGGCAGCTTCGGCAGCCAGTTCTTTAACAGCGTTGATCACAACCTGGAACTCGTCGTGAGCAAACAGTACTGCACCCAGCATCTGGTCTTCGGTCAGCTCTTTGGCTTCCGATTCAACCATCAATACGGCTTCCGACGTACCGGCAACGACCATGTCCAGGCTCGATGCTTTCAGTTGCTCGTAAGTCGGGTTCAGCAGGTAACCGGTGCTTTCGTGGAAAGCAACGCGGGCTGCGCCGATCGGGCCATCGAAAGGAATACCGGAGATGGCCAGGGCAGCCGAAGTACCGATCATCGCAGCGACGTCAGGATCGGTTTTCTTGCTGGTGGAAACGACGGTGCAGACAACCTGCACTTCGTTCATGAAGCCTTCTGGGAACAGCGGACGGATCGGACGGTCGATCAGTCGGGAAGTCAGGGTTTCTTTCTCGGAAGGACGGCCTTCGCGCTTGAAGAAACCGCCAGGGATCTTACCGGCAGCGTAAGTCTTTTCCTGGTAGTGAACGGAAAGAGGGAAGAAGCCTTTGCTTGGGTCGGCGTGCTTGGCGCCAACAACGGTCACCAATACGGTAACGTCGTCATCAACGGTAACCAGCACTGCGCCGGAGGCTTGACGGGCGATACGGCCTGTCTCGAGGGTAACGGTCGACTGACCGAACTGGAATTTTTTGATAACCGGGTTCACGGTGTCCTACCTTCTTTGTGGCTCTTGGGGAACTTGTCTTCTTGCGAAATTCTTGGGCAATGTCGGGAATCGGCCCAACCCTTGTCCAGGGGTAAAACGTGTATCCAGATAAAACTTGAGGCTGGGAGCCTACCATGGGCCAGCGGGAATCCCACTGACACACGGCAGACAACCAACCTCTAGCGCAATCGCTGATTAGCGACGCAGACCCAGGCGACCGATCAGAGCCTGATAACGACCCAGATCCTTGCCTTTCAGGTAGTCCAGCAGCTTACGGCGCTGGTTTACCATGCGGATCAGACCACGACGGGAGTGGTGATCTTTACCGTTGGCCTTGAAGTGACCTTGCAGCTTGTTGATGTTGTGGGTCAGCAGTGCAACTTGCACTTCTGGCGAACCAGTGTCACCAACAGCTTGCTGGTAGTCAGCTACGATTTGTGCTTTTTCTTGAACGTCGAGAGCCATGAGGCAATCCTTTTTTCAGGAAACCACCCAAAGGGCAGTTTCAACAGGCCAGGGACAAATCCCTGTATCTAAAAATGAGTGTTGACCGTGCCTGTTAACAGCCACACTCGTTCGGTCATTCTGACCGAATCAGTCGACGTGGCGCGATGCGCCCGTCTTCGCTCACTTCACCGATACCGATAAAGCGACCGTTATGATCCTGTACCCGCACCATGCCGAACTTCGGGGCATCCGGGGCGCGTACCGGCTGGCCGTTAAGCCAGTAGAACGCGCTGTGTTCCGAAAAGTGCAGCAATGGCCAATCCAGTAAACCGCTGTCCGATGGCATCAGGAAGCGATCAACTGCTTCGTTGCCACCTTCGGCGTGTACCGCCTCCAACTCTTCCAGCGTGACCGTCTGGGCCAGGCTGAAAGGTCCGGCCTGGGTGCGTCGCAGTTCAGCTACATACGCGCCGCAACCGAGCTGTTCACCAATATCTTCCACCAGGGTACGGATATAAGTGCCTTTGCTGCAGTCTACGGCCAAGCGTGCGGTGTCACCTTCACAGGCGAGCAATTCCAAGCGCGCAATAGTAACAGAACGCGGTTCGCGCTCCACTACTTCGCCCGCACGTGCCAGCTTGTAAAGGGGCTGCCCATCACGCTTTAGAGCCGAGTACATCGGCGGTATCTGACTGATTTGCCCACGAAAAGCAGGTAAAGCAGCTTCGATATCAGCACGACCAACGGTCACGTCGCGAACCTGCAAAACATCACCTTCGGCATCTGCCGTGGTGGTGGTCTTGCCCAGTTGCATCAGGGTTTCGTAACCCTTGTCCGAGTCGAGCAGGTATTGCGAGAACTTGGTGGCCTCGCCAAAGCACAACGGCAGTACGCCAGTAGCCAAGGGATCAAGGCTGCCGGTGTGTCCGGCCTTCTCGGCATTGAGCAACCAGCGGACCTTCTGCAACGCGGCATTGGAGGTAAAGCCAATCGGCTTGTCGAGCAGAATGATGCCGCTGACGTTGCGACGGATACGTTTGACCTGAGCCACCGCTTACTCCTTGGCGTCTTCAGGTGTGGACGGATGCTGATTGTCTTCAGCCACGGCGCGCTCGATCAGGGCCGACAGGTGCGCACCACGCACGACGCTTTCGTCGTAGTGGAAGTGCAACTGGGGCACGCTGCGCAGCTTCATTTCACGGGCCAACTGCATGCGCAGGAAACCTGCCGCCGAGTTGAGCACCTTGATGCTTTGCGCGATTTCTTCGCTGTTGTCCTGCCCCATCACGGTGATGAAGATCTTCGCGTGACCGACGTCACGGCTCACTTCTACAGCGGTGATGGTGACCAGGCCAACACGCGGGTCTTTGACTTCGCGACGGATCAGTTGGGCCAGCTCACGCTGCATCTGATCGCCGATACGCTGGGTACGGCTGTATTCTTTTGCCATGTCTTGTTACCTGTTACTGCCACACGGTGAAACCCATGGGGTCTGAAAGCGGCAAACGCCCGGCCTGACAAAAGCCAGACCGGGCGTTGCGTTTAGAGTCCGCACGCTGCGCGGGGCATTTGCATGCCCACACGCGGCGTGGCTCCTGAAGTGCGCGAGTTAGAGGCTGCGAGCAACCTGAACCTTCTCGTAGACTTCGATCTTGTCACCAGCCTTGACGTCGTTGTAGCTCTTGACGCCGATACCGCATTCCATGCCGGCACGCACTTCGGAAGCGTCATCCTTGAAGCGGCGCAGGGATTCCAGCTCGCCTTCGAAGATAACGATGTCTTCACGCAGTACACGAATTGGACGGTTACGGTACACGGTACCTTCGATAACCATGCAACCGGCGATCGCACCGAATTTCGGCGAGCGGAACACGTCACGAACCTCGGCGACACCCAGGATGTTCTCCCGGACGTCACTGCCAAGCATGCCGGTGAGGGCCTTCTTGACGTCTTCGATGATGTCGTAGATGACGTTGTAGTAACGCATGTCCAGGCCTTCCTGCTCGACGATCTTGCGAGCGCCAGCATCGGCACGCACGTTGAAGCCGAACAGTACAGCGTTGGAAGCCAGTGCCAGGTTGGCGTCGGACTCGGTAATACCACCGACACCGCCACCCACAACACGCACTTGCACTTCGTCGTTACCCAGGCCGTTCAAGGCGCCGTTCAACGCTTCGAGGGAACCACGGACGTCAGATTTGAGGACGATATTAAGCGTCTTCTTCTCTGCCTGGCCCATGTTCTCGAAGATGTTTTCCAGCTTGCCGGCGTGAGCACGGGCCAGCTTGACTTCGCGGAACTTACCTTGACGGAACAGAGCCACTTCACGGGCTTTCTTCTCGTCCGACAGCACGCTCATCTCGTCGCCAGCGTCCGGGGTACCGTCCAGGCCGAGGATCTCGACAGGGATGGAAGGACCCGCTTCCTTGATTGGCTTGCCGTTCTCGTCGAGCATGGCACGTACACGGCCATAGTTCGAACCGACCAGCACCATGTCGCCTTGGCGCAGGGTACCGTCTTGAACCAGAACGGTAGCAACCGGGCCACGACCCTTGTCGAGACGCGATTCAACCACAACACCACGACCCGGGGCCGATGGCGTTGCTTTGAGTTCCAGGACTTCGGCTTGCAGCAGGACCGCTTCGAGCAGTTCGTCTACGCCAGTACCGACTTTCGCCGAAACCGAAACGAACGGCGTATCACCGCCCCACTCCTCGGAAGTCACACCGTGAACCGACAGTTCGCTACGGATGCGATCGAGATCGGCGCCCGGCTTGTCGATTTTGTTCACGGCAACAACCAGTGGAACACCAGCGGCCTTGGCGTGCTGGACAGCTTCAATGGTCTGCGGCATTACGCCGTCGTCCGCTGCAACTACCAGGATCACGATGTCGGTCGCCTTGGCACCACGGGCACGCATTGCGGTAAACGCGGCGTGACCTGGGGTGTCAAGGAAGGTGACCATGCCGCGCTCGGTTTCAACGTGGTATGCACCGATGTGCTGGGTGATACCACCGGCTTCGCCGGCAGCTACCTTGGCACGACGGATGTAGTCGAGCAGCGAGGTCTTACCGTGGTCAACGTGGCCCATTACGGTCACGACTGGTGCACGGGAGAAGGTCTCGCCTTCAAACTTCAGGGACTCGGCCAGGGAGTCTTCCAGGGCGGTGTCGCTGACCAGGGTCACTTTGTGGCCCAGTTCTTCGGCTACCAGTTGAGCAGTTTCCTGATCAAGCACCTGGTTGATGGTCGCTGGAGTACCCAGTTTGAACATGAACTTGATGATTTCAGCAGCCTTGACCGACATCTGATTGGCCAGATCGCCAACCGTGATGGTCTCGCCGATCTGCACATCACGCACGACAGGGCCGGTTGGGCTCTGGAAACCGTGGGCGTTGCGTTTCTTCAGCTTGGCCTTGCCGCGACCACCACGACGGAAGCCATCGCTTTCTTCGTCGGTAGTGCGTGGCGCAACGCGCGGAGCAGGCGCTTTCTCTTTGACCGAGGCACGATGCGGAGCGTTTTTACGCTCGCCATCGCCACCACCACTGCGACGATTGTTATCGTCGGCACGTGGTTTGTCCGGACGACGAGGTTCGTCGCGCTTGCGAGCGTCAGCAGCAGGTGCTGGAGCAGCGGCAACCGGAGCGGCCTCACGCACAGTTTCAACAGGCGCGCTAGGTGCAGCGACTGCATCAGTAGCGGATTGCGCAGCAGCAGGCTGGCTACGCGCTTCTTCTTCGGCGCGACGCTTGGCTTCTTCTTCAGCCTTCTGGCGTGCAGCATTTTCTACTGCGCGACGTTCGTCCATCTCGCGTTTGCGCTCGGCTTCGATTTCTTCCGGGCTGCGCTGTACGAAGACTTTCTTCTTACGCACTTCAACGCTGATGCTCTTGCTACCAGCCACCCGCAGGGTGCTGGTTGTTTTGCGCTGCAATGTAATCTTGCGCGGTTCTTCCACTTTCGCCTTGTGGCTGCTTTTCAAGTGAGTCAGCAACGATTGCTTCTCACTGTCGCTCACATGTTCCTCGGCGGCGGTGTGCGGCAGACCTGCCTCACGCATCTGCTGCAACAGGCGCTCTACCGGTGTTTTGACCTCATCGGCCAGTTGTTTCACCGTGACTTGCGTCATGCACTTCTCTCCTCAGGCCGCGCCTAATTACTCGAACCAATGGGCTCGGGCGGCCATGATCAACTTGCCGGCACGATCATCGTCAATGCCGTCGATGTCGAGCAGATCGTCAATAGACTGCTCGGCCAGGTCTTCGCGGGTAATTACGCCGCGCACCGCCAGTTCCATCGCCAAATCCTTGTCCATACCCTCAAGCGAGAGCAGGTCTTCGGCCGGATGGGCGTCTGCCAGCTTTTCCTCAGTAGCGATGGCTTTAGTCAACAAACGATCCTTGGCCCGAGCGCGAAGCTCGTTGACGGTGTCTTCGTCAAAGCCGTCGATGTTGAGCATTTCTTCCAACGGTACGTAGGCAATCTCTTCCAGGCTGGTGAAGCCTTCATCTACCAGCACCTGCGCCAGGTCTTCGTCGACTTCCAACTCGTCGATGAAGTTGCGCAGGATGTCACCGGTTTCAGCTTGCTGCTTAGCCTGGATGTCCGATTCGGTCATCACGTTCAGTGTCCAGCCGGTCAACTGGCTGGCCAGACGCACGTTCTGACCACCACGACCAATGGCCTGGGCCAGATTGTCTGCGCCAACGGCGATGTCCATTGCATGGGCATCCTCGTCAACGATAATTGCCGCCACTTCAGCCGGCGACATGGCGTTGATCACGAACTGCGCCGGGTTGTCGTCCCAGAGGACGATGTCCACACGCTCACCACCCAATTCGCCCGACACTGCCTGGACGCGCGAACCGCGCATACCAATGCAAGCGCCTTGCGGGTCGATGCGTTTGTCCTTGGAGCGGACCGCGATCTTGGCACGCGAACCCGGGTCGCGGGACGCAGCCATGACTTCGATCAGGCCTTCGGCAATTTCCGGCACCTCGATACGGAACAGCTCAATCAGCATTTCCGGCGCAGTGCGCGACAGGATCAACTGAGGGCCACGGTTCTCGGTGCGGATTTCCTTGAGCAGCGCACGCAAACGCACGCCAACACGGAAGGTTTCGCGAGAGATGATGTCTTCGCGGGCCAGCAACGCTTCAGCGTTGTTGCCCAGGTCGACGATCACATTGTCGCGGGTAACTTTTTTCACGGTGCCGGAGATGATTTCACCCAGGCGCTCGCGATAGGCATCAACGACTTGAGCGCGCTCGGCTTCGCGAACCTTCTGCACAATGACCTGCTTGGCGGTCTGTGCAGCAATGCGGCCGAACTCGATGGACTCGATCTTTTCTTCAACGACATCACCGACCTGGGCGCCTGGGTGCGTTTCAGCAACCTTGCTTGGCCAGGTTTCGATGGCCGGATCATCAAGATCGGCTTCTTCGACGACCGTCCAGCGACGGAAAGTCTCATAGGCACCGGTGTGGCGGTTGATTTCCACACGCAGATCAACTTCGTCTTCAAAACGCTTTTTGGTAGCAGTGGCCAGGGCCAGCTCCAGCGCTTCAAAAATCACGTTTGCCGGTACGCCCTTTTCATTGGATACCGACTCAACAACCAGCAGTACTTCTTTGCTCATCGTACGCCTCGCCTTTCGCAAGCCATTGGATCCGCGGGATCCGCGTCTCAGTCAAAACTGGGAATAATGTTGGCCTTGTCGATCATATCGATCGGCAACAGGAACTCATGGTCTTCTACCTGCACCACGACATCCTGTTCTTCTACACCGCGCAGAAGGCCCTGAAAGTTGCGACGCCCTTCGAACGGGGATCGCAGCTTGATCTTCACTTGTTCACCGGCAAATTTTGCAAACTGATCAATAGTGAACAGTGGGCGTTCCATGCCTGGCGAGGAAACTTCGAGGGTGTATTCAACGGAGATAGGATCTTCAACATCCAGAACACCGCTGATCTGACGGCTGACAATGGCACAATCGTCCACCAGCACGCCGCCCTCTTTATCGATATAAACGCGCAACATTGAGTGGCGACCTTGAGCCGAAAACTCAATACCCCAGCATTCATAGCCTAGGGCCACGACCACCGGGGCCAACAAGGCCTGCAACTCTTCTAGCTTGCTCGACACCTGAACCCCCTCGTGCATGTATGTGCATGCTGTGCAAAATAAAAAAATGGGCGAAACGCCCATCCTTGAAACGCCGTCGAACAGCGGCGTTGAAAGTGTCCAGCTAACAAAAAGCCCCTTAAAAGGGGCTCCGCTAAAACTGGTTGCGGGGGCCGGATTTGAACCGACGACCTTCGGGTTATGAGCCCGACGAGCTACCAGACTGCTCCACCCCGCGACAAAGCTGGGGCGGAAGTATACGACCGATCCCTTACAGGGTCAATGTAACCTTCCACCTACAAGAAAGCCCGCAACAGCGGGCTCTCCTGATAATTGGTACCGAGAAGGGGACTCGAACCCCTACACCCTATGGGCACAACCACCTCAAGGTTGCGTGTCTACCAATTCCACCACCTCGGCAATACAGCGCTTACAACCCTTCTTACTTCTGCTCTTGAGCTGGAGGTACGTCAGTCGCTGGAGTAGCCGACTTTTGCTCTTGAAGCACCGGGACATCATCAGAAGCCGGTTTTGCTTTTGGCACTTCCAACACTGCTGGGTTTGGCAAACCTACTTGAGTCAGCACATGAGCTTTCTCTTTAGCAAAGTAACCTAACCCTAAGCTGGTTATGAAGAAACCGGCGGCAAGTATAGCAGTAAACTTACTAAGAAAGGTAGAGGAACCTTGGCTTCCGAACACAGTATTTGAAGCACCTGCACCGAAAGACGCACCAGCATCCGCACCTTTACCCTGTTGCAACAAAACCAGGGCAACTACGCCCAAGGCAGCCAACAGATGAAAAACGACTACGACTGTTTCCAGCATTTTTTCAGTTTCCCGCGGCGCGACAAATCGCACCGAACTCATCTGCATTCAGGGAAGCTCCACCAATGAGCCCCCCATCGATATCCGGCATGCCGAACAGTTCGACCGCATTGGCCGCCTTCACGCTGCCGCCGTATAGAAGCCGCACACCTTGTGCGACTTCAGAATTCTCTGCCGCTAACTGAGCACGGATGGCTGCGTGCACATCCTGCGCCTGTTGCGGTGTAGCAGTCAGCCCGGTGCCAATGGCCCAGACCGGCTCGTAAGCAATTACCGCCTTTGCGAACGCACCAACACCCAGCTCCTCGATGATGCTGCCAAGCTGACGCGAGACAACCTCAAGAGTCTTGCCCGATTCACGCTGCTCAAGGGTCTCCCCAATACACAACACCGGAATCAAGCCACAAGCCTGCGCTGCTGCGAACTTGCGATTGAGTGTCCCATCACGCTCGCCCATCATCTGACGGCGCTCGGAGTGCCCGACAAGCACATAGGAACAACCCGCATCAACCAGCTGACTCGGTGCAATCTCACCGGTCAACGCACCTTGCATGGCTTCCACCGCGGAGTTCTGCGCGCCGACCTGAATCGACTTACCTTTCAAGCCATCCACCACTTGGGTGATATGCAAGCAAGGCGGGAACACCGCGATATCAACACCGCTAGGCAAGGCCAAGTGACGAAGGCCATTGATCAGCTCAGCGACACTGGCGCGGGTACCGTGCATCTTCCAGTTACCAGCTACCATAGTGCGACGCATGCTGTACCTCGTCGGTCAAAGTGGGCGCAGATGTTACCCAACCACATCATCACTGGCAAGCCGAATTCAGGCGCAAACTTCAGTTACCAATTTTGCCAGGTCCTCGGCATGACCGCGAACCTGTATTTCGTCGTCACCTTCGACCATGACGCGCACCAAAGGCTCTGTGCCGGACTTGCGTAGCAATACCCGTCCACGACCAGCCATTGCCAGGGTCGCGCGCTCGCAAGCCTCTTTGACAGCAGGGTGCTCGATCGGGTTTTCCCCACCTGCGAAACGCACGTTCAGCAATACTTGCGGGCATTTGCGCAAAGCCTGACGCGCCTGGGCCAGGCTCTCTTCGCGGCGACGCAAAGCCAATAGCACCTGCAACGCCGCAATAATCGCGTCACCGGTGGTGGTGTGCTGGAAGCACACCACGTGCCCGGAGTTCTCACCACCTACCTGCCAGTTACGCTCCAGCAGCTCGGCGATCACATACCGGTCACCGACGTTGGCGCGAACAAAAGGAATACCCAGGTCTGCCAACGCCAGCTCAAGCCCCAGGTTGCTCATCAGCGTACCGACGACACCGCCTTGCAGCTTGTTACGCTCATGCAGGTCACGGGCAATGATGAACAACAGATCATCGCCATCGACCACGGCACCCGTGTGGTCGACCATCAGCACACGGTCGCCGTCACCGTCGAAGGCAATCCCGAGGTCGGCATGCTCGGCCAGGACAGCGGCTTGCAACTGCTCCATATGGGTGGAGCCGCAGTTTTCGTTGATGTTCAATCCGTTGGGCTGAGCCGACAGCACTGTCACGTCTGCGCCCAACTCCTTGAATACGCTTGGCGCGACTTTGTAGGTCGCACCATGGGCGCAGTCGACAACAATCTTCAGGCCGGCAAAATTGGTGCTGGTTGGCACACTGCTCTTGCAGAACTCGATATAACGACCAGACGCGTCATTGATACGTGACACCTTGCCCAGCTTGCTGGACTCGACCACGGTCATCGGCGTATCCAACAATTCTTCGATCATCAGCTCAATCTCATCCGGCAACTTGGTGCCCTGGCCGGAGAAGAACTTGATGCCGTTGTCGTCGTGTGGATTGTGCGAAGCACTGATCACAATACCGGCCTCAGCGTGAAAGGTACGCGTCAGGTATGCAATCGCGGGCGTCGGCATTGGCCCCAGCAACATCACATCGGCGCCTGCGGCGGATAAGCCGGCCTCAAGCGCTGATTCAAACATGTACCCCGAAATCCGGGTGTCCTTGCCCACCAGGATGCGACACGCCCCCATGCTGCGGAACGCCATACCCGCCGCCCATCCAAGCTTGAGCATGAAATCAGGAGTAATCGGAAACTCGCCGACCCGACCACGGATACCGTCGGTGCCAAAGTATTTTTTAGTCATAAGTGCTCCATCATTCTTATTCGGCTGATTCCACAGCTGCAATCATGCGTACCACATCCACGGTCTCAGCAACGTCATGCACACGCAAGATGCGCGCACCCTTGGTCACCGCGAGCGCCGCCAGTGCAAGACCGCCGTACAACCGCTCACCCACCGGACGGCTCAATGCCAGCCCTATCATGCTCTTGCGCGAAACACCCACCAACAGGGGCCGACCAAGGGCGTGCAAGGACTCCATGTGCTTGAACAAACTCAAATTGTGTTGCAGGGTCTTGGCGAAACCAAACCCCGGATCAAGGATGATCCTTTCCGGCGCAATACCTACCGCGGCGCATTGGGCAACGCGCTCGGAGAGAAAACCACTCACTTCACCAACCAGGTCATCATAGTGCGGGCTGTCCTGCATATTGCCGGGCTCACCCAGCATATGCATCAAACACACCGGCAAACCGGTAGCTGCAGCTGCATCCAGAGCACCGTCGCGCCGCAGGGACCGCACATCGTTGATCAAGCCGGCACCTAATCGCGCAGTCTCACGCATCACGGCCGGAGTGGAGGTATCAACCGAAATGATCACATCCAACTCTCGAGCGATGCGCTCGACAATCGGCGCCACGCGCTCCAACTCCTCCAAAGGAGAAACTGCGCGAGCACCAGGCCGAGTCGATTCACCGCCCACATCAATCAAGGTCGCGCCAGCCGCCACCATAGCTTCCGCGTGGCGCAATGCAGCATCAAGCTGGCTGAAGCGGCCACCATCGGAAAAGGAGTCAGGGGTTACATTAAGAATGCCCATGACATGCGTATGGGCCAAATCAAGAACCCGGTTGCCGCAAGGCAACCGGGGGGAGGACGAAGCAAAAGTCATTTCAAACCTTAATGGTCAGCTGCCGGGCCACCGATTGGGGTTTCAGGACGTTCGTTCTGAACCACTGGCGGGGTGCCCGAAGTACCCGAACCACCTTCCCAATCACGAGGCTCACGAGGCGCCCGACCGGCCATAATGTCGTCGATCTGGTCTGCATCGATGGTCTCGTACTTCATCAATGCATCAGCCATTGCATCAAGCTTGTCGCGATTATCGGTAAGGATCTGCTTGGCCGTGCCATAGCACTGGTCAATGATACTGCGCACCTCAGAATCGATCAGCTTGGCTGTCTCACCAGAGAAACTGGCGTTTTGACCACCGCCGCCACGCCCCAGGAATACTTCACCTTCTTCCTCGGCGTACATCAAAGGACCGAGTTTTTCCGACAAGCCCCACTTGGTCACCATGTTCCGCGCAATCTGGCTGGCGCGCATGATGTCGTTGGAAGCCCCAGTGGTCACGCCGTCGAAGCCCAAGGTCATTTCTTCAGCAATTCGACCGCCGTACAGCGAACAGATCTGGCTGATCAGCGCACGCTTGGAGAGGCTATAACGATCTTCTTCCGGCAGGAACATGGTGACACCCAACGCACGACCACGAGGAATGATCGACACTTTGTAGACCGGGTCATGCTCAGGAACGACGCGCCCCACAATGGCGTGACCCGCTTCGTGATAAGCAGTGTTCTGCTTCTCTTTTTCGGACATGACCATGGATTTACGCTCAGCGCCCATCATGATCTTGTCTTTCGCCAGCTCGAACTCTTTCATTTCAACGATGCGCTTGCCGGTACGGGCTGCAAACAGCGAAGCCTCGTTCACCAGGTTGGCCAAGTCAGCACCCGAGAACCCCGGGGTACCACGGGCAATCACAGCCGGTGCAACGTCGTCGCCCATTGGCACTTTGCGCATGTGCACTTTCAGGATTTGTTCGCGCCCACGGATATCCGGCAAGCCAACCACCACCTGGCGGTCAAAGCGGCCTGGACGCAACAGCGCAGGATCCAGCACGTCCGGACGGTTGGTTGCCGCGATGACGATGATGCCGTCATTCATCTCGAAACCATCCATCTCGACCAGCAACTGGTTGAGGGTTTGCTCACGCTCATCATGACCACCGCCCATGCCAGCACCACGATGGCGACCAACGGCGTCGATTTCATCGATGAAGATGATGCATGGCGCATGCTTCTTGGCCTGTTCGAACATGTCGCGAACGCGGCTCGCACCGACACCGACGAACATTTCAACAAAGTCAGAACCGGAAATGGTGAAGAACGGTACCTTGGCTTCGCCGGCAATGGCCTTGGCCAGCAAGGTTTTACCGGTACCTGGAGGGCCGACCATCAGCACGCCGCGAGGAATACGGCCACCCAGGCGCTGGAATTTGCCTGGATCGCGCAAGAACTCAACCAACTCGCCGACTTCTTCCTTGGCTTCGTCGCAACCCGCTACGTCAGCCAGGGTGGTCTTCACCTGATCTTCAGAGAGCAGGCGCGCCTTGCTCTTGCCGAAGCTCATCGGCCCGCCCTTGCCTCCCGCACCGCCTTGCATCTGGCGCATGAAGAACATGAACACGGCAATGATCACCAGGATCGGGAAGCTTGCCACCAGGAGTTGAGTCCAGATGCTCTGCTGCTCAGGCTGCTTGCCTTCGACAACCACGTGGTTATCCACCAGGTCGCCGATCAGACCGTTGTCCTGAATTGCCGGACGAATGGTCTTGAAGCTATCGCCATCGTTGCGTTTGCCGGTGATCACGTAGCCATCAACCGCTACGCGCTCGACCTTGCCATCCTTAACTTGCTGGATGAAGTCGGAATAGTTGAGGGTCTGCGGCTCGTTAGGGCTGGAGAAGTTGTTCATCACCGTCACGAGGACAGCCGCGATGATCAACCACAGGATCAGATTCTTTGCCATATCGTTCAATTAACTACCCTCTGAAGCAAGCTCCGCTACTGGCGCGCGCTTCGCATGATATTCACCGGCCTAACTTACTACATTACCTACAACTCTGGCAGGCGCCGTCTGTAACCCTTTGTGAAACTTTGACTACACAATATTCGTAAAGCTTCGTGACGAAAGCGATATAAAAAAACCTATCGCCCTCCTCGAATTCCTCAAAAACGCTCTTCACTCGCCGCGCCTTCGACGCCACGGAAGCCGCGGCACAGCAGGTATTGCTCCCTGGACCGGTCCCGGGAAGAGTCTGGTTTACGCGTCTGCACCTTGTCGAACAACTTGCGGATGTTCTTGTGGTACTCGTCGAAACCCTCTCCCTGGAACACCTTCACCAGGAAATCACCACCGGGACGCAACACCCGACCCGCCAAATCCAGCGCCAATTCGCAAAGGAACATGGCTCGTGGCATATCGACGGCCGGTAACCCACTCATATTGGGGGCCATGTCGGAAATCACAAGGTCTACCTGCGAATTTCCCACAGCCTCAAGGATCTGGGCGAGCACTGTGTCCTGGGTAAAGTCTCCATGAACAAAGGTCACGTCCGGGATGCTGTCCATTTCCAGGATGTCGGAAGCAATCAGGCGACCTTGACCACCAATCAGACGACTGGTCACCTGGGACCAGCCACCGGGGGCCGCGCCAAGATCGATGACGCTCATGCCTGGACGAATCAACTTGTCCTTGTCCTGGATCTCCAACAGCTTGTAGCTGGCCCGGGAACGATAGCCATCCTTTTGCGCCTTTTTGACGTAAGGATCGTTGAAATGCTCTTGCAGCCACTTAAGGCTAGTTTTGGAACGGGCCACGGGCCACCTCGAAAATAAAACGGGTCGTGATTAACTGGGCGGTCCCGGACTCGCTCGGGTAAACTGGCCGCCGCTTTTTACAAGATCAGACGCAGGGGTCAGATTATGCCGCTCACTCAAGAGCAGAAGAAACAGTACAAATCCATTGGCCACCATCTGAAACCAGTTCTGATTGTGGCAGACAACGGTTTGACTGAAGGTGTGTTAGCCGAACTTGAACGCGCACTGGGCGATCACGAACTGATCAAGATCAAGGTCAACATCCTTGACCGCGAAGCACGCCTGGCCGCCATTGCAGAACTGTGCAAGGTTGGCAAGGCGGACCTGGTTCAGGTCATCGGCAAGATGGCGCTGCTGTATCGCAAGAACTTCAGCGTCAACAAGCAACTGTCGAACGTACACCGCTTCAAGTAATACAAAGGGTCACGGGCGTGCTTCGCGCGCCCCGCCACTCCATCCCGGAGCAGGCTGTATAACCAGCACCAGGCCGGAGAACCCTAGCACAAGATAGCTGAATAGCTGCCAGCGCAACGCTTCCGGCAGCCAGACATGCACAATGCAATACATTGCACACGCATACAGCGCCATCAACAGCAGTTGGCCGCGAATATCCCGCCACAGACTCTCCAAGCCTTCAGCCTTGACCAGCACCAACGCCTGAAGCGCTACGCACGCCGCCGCGAAACCCACCAGCAGCGCACTCAGTAATCCATCGATTTCATCGATCAGCAACGGAGCCAGGCCAATCACGCCCAGCACCGGCAATACACCAAGATGTAACAACCATAGGCCGCCCACCCAAAGCATCTGGGCAAGCTGCCAAAGCATGGCGCCCGCACGAAGCGGGCGCCGCCTTTCAGATGTGACGAACTTCAACAATCTCGTACTCGATCACACCGCCTGGCGTTTTGACAGACACCACATCCCCCTCTTCCTTGGCGATCAAGGCACGGGCCAGTGGTGAGCCGACGGAGATCTTGCCGAGCTTGAAGTCAGCCTCGTCCTCTCCCACGATGTGGTAGACCACGCTCTCGTCAGTCTCGACGTTGGCGATCTCCACGGTGGTACCGAAAATCACCTTGCCCGTGTGCGGAATAGTCGTGACGTCGATGATCACCGCATTCTGCATACGGCCTTCGATGTCACGGATCCGCGCCTCGACCATACCCTGCTGCTCACGAGCAGCGTGGTATTCGGCGTTTTCCTTCAAGTCACCCAGCTCGCGGGCCGTACCGATGTCCTGGCTCAGCTTTGGACGTACGACCTTGGTCAGATGGGCGTGCTCCTCTTCCAGGGCCTTGGCGCCCTGGACGGTCATTGGGTATTTGATCATGCCTTCAATCCTGCGTGTAGATCCTGCAAGCGACGCACGGTCTTTTCCGGACCGAACTTGAGCGCTTCGCAGATAGCTTCGCCAGCAGCAATAGTGGTGGTGCAGTAGATCTTGTGCTGCAAGGCATTACGGCGAATGGAGTAGGAATCCGCGATCGACTGGCGACCTTCGGTGGTATTGATGATCAGCGTGACTTCATCATTCTTGATCATGTCGACCACATGCGGACGGCCTTCCGTCACCTTGTTCACGCGGCGCACTTTCAAGCCGGCCGCTTCGATCAGCTTGGCGGTCCCGGCAGTTGCCACGATTTCAAAACCCAAGTTGATCAGATCACGGGCCACGCCTGCAACCAGCGGCTTGTCATCATCACGCACACTGATAAACGCAGTACCGCCGGTCGGCAGCACTTCGCTGGCGCCCATCTGGGCCTTGGCGAACGCTTCACCGAAGGTGTCGCCCACGCCCATCACTTCACCGGTGGACTTCATCTCCGGGCCCAGGATCGGATCCACACCAGGGAATTTGGCAAATGGGAACACTGCCTCTTTCACACTGTAGAAGTTCGGAATGATTTCCTTGGTGAAGCCAATTTCCTTCAGGGTCTTACCAGCCATCACACGCGCAGCGATCATGGCCAGGGACACGCCGATGCACTTGGAAACGAACGGCACGGTACGCGAAGCACGCGGGTTGACTTCAATGACATAGATGTCTTCGCCCTGCAGCGCCAACTGTACGTTCATCAGGCCGACAACACCCAACTCCAAGGCCATTTTCTTGACCTGCTCGCGCATCTCATCCTGGATATGTGCAGGCAACGAGTACGGCGGCAGCGAGCACGCGGAGTCACCGGAGTGAACGCCCGCCTGCTCGATGTGCTGCATGATCGCGCCGATGACCACGTCGGTACCGTCGCAAACTGCATCCACGTCCATTTCGATGGCGCAGTTGAGGAAGTGGTCCAGAAGCACCGGGCTGTCGTTGGACACTTTTACCGCATCACGCAGGTAACGCTTGAGCTCTTCTTCTTCGTAGACGATTTCCATGGCTCGGCCGCCCAGTACGTAGGACGGACGCACCACCAGCGGGTAGCCGATCTTGCTGGCTGCACGGATGGCCTCGTCTTCGCTGCGCACGGTAGCGTTTGGCGGCTGGCGCAGGTTCAGGCGCTCAACCATTTGCTGGAAGCGCTCACGGTCTTCGGCACGGTCGATGGCGTCTGGGCTGGTGCCGATGATTGGCACGCCGGCAGCCTCAAGGGCACGCGCCAGTTTCAGCGGGGTTTGGCCGCCGTACTGGACGATCACACCTTTTGGTTTCTCGACACGACAGATTTCCAACACGTCTTCCAACGTTACCGGCTCGAAGTACAGACGGTCTGAAGTGTCGTAGTCAGTGGAAACAGTTTCCGGGTTGCAGTTGACCATGATGGTCTCGTACCCGTCTTCGCGCAGCGCGAGGGCGGCGTGTACGCAGCAATAGTCGAATTCGATACCCTGGCCGATACGGTTCGGACCACCGCCCAGGATGATAATCTTGTCGCGGCCCGACGGCGCGGCCTCGCACTCTTCCTCGTAGGTGGAGTACAGGTACGCAGTGTCGGTGGCGAACTCGGCGGCACAGGTATCAACGCGCTTGTAGACCGGGAAGATCTCCAGCTTGTGGCGATGCGTGCGCAGGTTTTTCTCGGTCACACCCAGCAGCTTGGCCAGGCGCTGGTCGGAGAAGCCTTTGCGCTTGAGGCGGAACATCATGTCGCGGTCGATGCTGGCCAGACCCAAGGTCTTGACCTTCTCCTCTTCCTTGATCAGATCTTCGATCTGCACCAGGAACCACGGATCGATCATGTTCATGCCAAAGATGTCTTCGACAGTCATGCCGGCGCGGAAGGCATCAGCCACATACCAGATACGCTCGGCGCCCGGTACGGTCAGCTCACGCTTGAGGATGCTCATGCTTTCCGGATTGCTCAGGTCGAGCTTCTCGTCCAGGCCGCAAACGCCCACTTCCAGGCCACGCAGGGCTTTCTGCAAGGACTCCTGGAAGGTCCGGCCGATAGCCATGACCTCACCCACCGACTTCATCTGGGTGGTCAGGCGCGCGTCGGCCTTGGCGAACTTCTCGAAGGCAAAGCGTGGCAGCTTGGTCACGACATAGTCGATGGACGGCTCGAAGGACGCCGGCGTAGCGCCGCCCGTGATTTCGTTTTGCAGTTCGTCCAGGGTGTAACCGATAGCCAGCTTGGCGGCGATACGCGCAATCGGGAAACCGGTCGCTTTCGATGCCAGCGCCGAAGAACGCGATACACGCGGGTTCATCTCGATCACGACCATGCGGCCGGTGTCCGGGCAGATGCCGAACTGAACGTTGGAACCACCGGTTTCAACGCCGATCTCACGCAATACCGCCAAAGAGGCGTTACGCATGATCTGGTATTCCTTGTCCGTCAGGGTCTGCGCCGGAGCAACGGTGATCGAGTCACCGGTGTGCACACCCATCGGGTCGAAGTTTTCGATGGAGCAGACGATGATGCAATTGTCCTTTTTGTCGCGGACAACCTCCATCTCATACTCTTTCCAGCCAATCAGGGATTCGTCGATCAGCAGCTCTTTGGTCGGAGACAGGTCCAGGCCACGGGCGCAGATTTCTTCGAACTCTTCACGGTTGTAGGCAATACCACCACCGGTGCCGCCCATGGTGAAGGACGGACGGATAATGCACGGGAAGCCCAGCTTTTCGAGAACTGCGTTGGCCTCCTCCATGCTGTGGGCGATACCGGAGCGCGGACAGTCAAGGCCGATGGACTTCATGGCCTTGTCGAAGCGCGAACGGTCTTCAGCCTTGTCGATGGTGTCGGCGTTGGCGCCGATCATCTCTACGCCGAATTTTTCCAGGACGCCTTCGCGCTCCAGGTCCAGGGCGCAGTTCAATGCAGTCTGGCCGCCCATGGTCGGCAGCAGTGCGTCCGGACGCTCTTTCTCGATGATCTTGGCAACCGTCTGCCACTTGATCGGCTCGATGTAGGTAGCGTCGGCCATGTCCGGATCGGTCATGATGGTGGCCGGGTTGGAGTTCACCAGGATGACGCGGTAACCCTCTTCGCGCAGGGCTTTACAGGCCTGGGCGCCGGAGTAGTCGAATTCGCAGGCCTGGCCGATAACGATCGGGCCAGCGCCGAGAATCAGGATGCTTTTTATGTCTGTACGTTTTGGCATGGGTTTGTCACTCAAATCCGCAGGTCAGTCGGCAAGCCGTCTTGAACAATCTTCGAAGAGCCTGCAGGGGCCACCAAGGTAGGGGCCGCCCGCAGGCCGCTCAGTCAGCGTCGCTTGGCCATCTCATTGATGAAACGGTCGAACAGCGGTGCTACGTCGTTCGGGCCCGGGCTTGCTTCAGGGTGGCCCTGGAAGCTGAACGCGCTCTTGTCAGTACGCTCGATACCCTGCAGGGAACCGTCGAACAACGACTTGTGAATCGCGCGGACATTGCTCGGCAAGGTCGCTTCATCCACCGCAAAACCGTGGTTCTGGCTGGTGATCATCACAACGCCGGTGTCCAGGTCCTGCACAGGGTGGTTGGCGCCGTGATGACCATGACCCATTTTCAGGGTCTTGGCACCGGAGGCCAGCGCCAGCAGCTGGTGACCGAGGCAGATGCCAAATACCGGAATCTCGGTTTCCAGCACTTCCTTGATGGCCTGGATGGCGTAGTCACAAGGCTCCGGATCACCCGGGCCGTTGGACAGGAACACGCCGTCAGGTTGCAGGGCCAGCACGTCGCTGGCAGGCGTTTGCGCCGGCACCACGGTCACGCGGCACCCACGCTCGACCAGCATACGCAGGATGTTGTACTTGACGCCGTAGTCGTATGCGACCACGTGATACGGCAGGTCAGCCGCTTCGATAGTCTCGTGGCTGTCGGTCTTCAAGTCCCAGACAGTGGAGCGCCACTCGTACTGCTCCTTGGTGCTGACGACTTTCGCCAGGTCCATGCCTTTCAGGCCTGGGAAGCCTTGCGCTGCAGCAATCGCCGCGGCTTCGGAAATATTGTCACCGACCATGATGCAGCCATTCTGCGAGCCCTTTTCACGCAGGATGCGCGTCAGGCGGCGCGTATCGATACCGGCGATCGCCACAACGTTGTTGGCTTTCAGGTAATCGGACAGCGACATCGTGTTACGCCAGTTGCTCGCAACCAGTGGCAGATCACGAATGACCAGACCCGCCGACCAGACACGATCAGACTCAACGTCTTCCGGCGTAGTACCGGTGTTGCCGATGTGCGGATAGGTCAGGGTAACGATCTGTTGGGCGTAGGAAGGATCGGTAAGGATTTCCTGATAGCCGGTCATGGCGGTGTTAAACACCACCTCTCCAACGGTTTGACCGTCGGCTCCAATGGCTTCGCCGCGAAAAATGCTGCCATCAGCAAGGGCGAGTATGGCTGGCTTAGTCAAGAAGACCTCCCGTAAATAAAGCCTGAAAGGGCGATCGCAGGTTGTAAAAAAGCGGAGTGACGTATGGACACGTCACCCCGCTTCTTCACTGAATTATTCTGCGCGCTTTTAGTGGACACACTAAAGCTGTAGCTTACAGAAAAAGGCTTTTTTGGTCCACCGCTAATGAGCCTTAAAGGCAGGAGAATGCGACGGGACGTCGCTTAGCGGGTAAAAACGGGGCCTTAGGATAACCCCGAGGCCCGGTTTTAGCTACTGCTTAGTGCAGATCCAACACATCGCGCATATCGTACAGACCAGCCTCGCGACCTTCCAACCAGAGCGCAGCACGCACCGCGCCCTTGGCGAATGTCATGCGGCTCGAAGCCTTGTGGGTAATTTCCAGGCGCTCACCCTCGGTAGCAAACAATACCGTGTGGTCGCCCACCACATCACCGCCACGGACGGTCGCAAAACCAATGGTGTCACGCGCACGCGCACCGGTATGCCCTTCGCGACCGTAAACCGCCACCTTGGACAGATCACGCCCCAGCGCATCAGCAATAGCCTCACCCATGCGCAGCGCGGTACCCGACGGCGCATCGATCTTGTGACGGTGATGCGTCTCGATAATCTCGATATCCGCCTCATCCCCCAACACCCGCGCCGCCATGTCCAGCAACTTGAGCGACAGGTTCACGCCGACACTGAAGTTGGCAGCGAAGACGACGGGAATATCCTTGCCCGCCTCCTCCAACAACTGCTTCTGCTGCGCAGTCAAACCCGTGGTACCAATCACCATCGCCTTGCCCGCCTTGCGGCAGAACGCGAGGTTTTTCAGCATCACCTCCGGCAGGGTGAAGTCGATCAGCACATCGAATTCGTCAGCCACCTGCTCCAGGCTGCCTGACAATGAGACACCGATACGCCCCAGCGAAGCCAACTCACCCGCATCCGCACCGATCAACGTGCTACCGGGACGAACAATCGCCGCGGTCAGCCCAGAGGCCGGGGAGCGCTGCTGCACCGCCTCGACCAGCGTCTTGCCCATGCGCCCGGCAGCGCCCATTACGGCTATACGTCGCATACTCACTTCCTTACAGGTCGCCGAAGAAGCGCTTCACGCCTTCGAAAAAGCCAGTGGTTTTCGGCGAATGCGTGTCATCGCCCTCCAGCGAACTGCGGAATTCCTCAAGCAATTCACGCTGACGGCGCCCCAGATTGACCGGAGTCTCCACGGCCACACGACACATCAAGTCGCCAGCACCACCACCGCGCACCGGCGCTACGCCCTTGCCACGAATACGGAACTGCTTGCCGGTCTGCGTACCTTCAGGGATCTTGAGCTTGACCCGACCGTCCAGGGTCGGAATCTCCAATTCGCCCCCAAGGGCTGCATCGACAAAACTGATCGGCACTTCACAGAACAGGTGCTTGCCGTCGCGTTGGAAGATCGAGTGCTCGCGCACATTGATCACCACGTACAGGTCGCCCGTCGGACCGCCCTGGGTACCGGCCTCACCCTCACCCGACAGACGAATACGGTCTCCGGTATCCACACCCGCCGGCACTTTTACCGCCAGGGTCTTGTACTCTTCGACGCGACCTTCGCCGTGACAGGAATCGCACGGATCGGAAATGATCTTGCCCTGCCCATGGCAACGCGGACAGGTCTGCTGCACCGAGAAGAAACCCTGCTGCATACGCACCTGGCCGATACCGCCGCACGTCGGGCAAGTAATCGGCGCGGAGCCTTTCTTGGCACCCGAACCATCACACGGCTTGCAGTTAACCAGCGTCGGCACGCGGATATTAACGCTGGTGCCACGCACGGCTTCTTCCAGATTCAACTCCAGGGTGTAGCGCAAGTCGCTGCCACGCTGGGCACCGCCACGCTGACCACCACGGCCACCGCCGAAGAAGTCACTGAATACATCGCCGAAAATATCGGAGAAGTTCTGACCGCCAAAACCGGCACCGCCACCACCCATGCTCGGATCGACACCGGCATGTCCATACTGGTCGTAGGCCGCACGCTTGTTGGGATCAGACAAACATTCGTAGGCCTCGTTGGCCTCTTTGAACATATCTTCGGATTCTTTGCTATCCGGATTACGGTCCGGGTGGTGCTTCATTGCCAGGCGACGGTAAGCCTTTTTCAGGTCCGCCTCGCTGGAGCCGCGCTCCACACCCAATACTTCGTAATAGTCACGCTTTGCCATAAGTCTTTGCACTCTTAAGGACGTTCAGCCAGACCCTCCTGAGCCTGGCTAAACTCGTTGAGCCCCAATACAGGCCCGGACCCAACTCACGTCAATTCAACGATCCTGGTCATTACTACTTTTTAGCCAGGGACCCGGCCAAAAACGCGGTATTTATTGCTCGGAAAGCAGGAGCATCCCCGATCACACCGCCAACATCCGAACGCTGTCGCATGCTGTAAAAATTCACATACCCCAGACACGCCAACGCGGGAGCAAGCTCCCGCGCGGCGACATCCTACCAGTCACCGCTTGATAGCGGTCAACCGGGCGACCAACTTACTTCTTGTCTGTAACTTCTTCGAACTCGGCATCGACAACATCGTCTTTAGCTTCAGGCTCTGCCTTTTGAGCAGCACCGTCAGCTGGCTGAGCCTGTTCGGCGTACATTTTTTGAGCCACTGGCGCGGAGACTTTCGACAATTCTTCAACCTTGGCTTCAATGGCAGCCTTGTCGTCGCCTTTGACAGCGGCTTCCAGGGCAACTACAGCAGCTTCGATCGCAGCCTTCTCTTCAGTGGTCACTTTCTCGCCAGCATCAGCGATCATTTTGCGTGTCGAGTGAACCAGTGCGTCGCCCTGGTTGCGGGCACCTGCCAGCTCTTCGAACTTCTTGTCAGCTTCAGCATTGGTTTCAGCATCACGGATCATCTGTTGAATTTCTTCATCAGAAAGACCGGAGTTGGCCTTGATGGTGATCTTCTGCTCTTTGCCGGTAGCCTTGTCTTTCGCACCTACGTGCAGAATGCCGTTGGCGTCGATATCGAAGGTCACTTCGATTTGTGGCACGCCACGTGGTGCTGGTGGAATCTCAGCCAGGTCGAACTTGCCCAGGGACTTGTTCTGAGCAGCCTGCTTACGCTCACCTTGCAGCACGTGAATGGTCACAGCACCCTGGTTATCATCAGCCGTCGAGAACACCTGGGATTTCTTGGTAGGAATCGTGGTGTTTTTCTCGATCAGCGCAGTCATCACGCCACCCATGGTTTCGATACCCAGGGTCAGCGGGCTTACGTCCAGCAGCAACACGTCTTTCACGTCACCGGCCAATACCGCGCCCTGGATGGCAGCACCCATGGCGACCGCTTCGTCCGGGTTCACATCTTTACGTGCTTCTTTGCCGAAGAACTCGGTAACCAACTTCTGAACCAGTGGCATACGGGTCTGACCGCCTACCAGGATCACGTCGTTGATCGCACCAACATCAATACCGGAGTCTTTCAGCGCAATGCGGCATGGCTCGATGGTGCGTTGAACCAGGTCTTCGACCAGCGCTTCCAACTTGGCGCGAGAGATCTTCACGTTCAAGTGCTTAGGACCGGTGGCGTCTGCAGTGATGTACGGCAGGTTAACGTCGGTCGACTGAGCGGAAGACAGCTCGATCTTGGCTTTCTCAGCAGCTTCTTTCAGGCGCTGCATCGCCAGAGGGTCACCCTTGAGGTTCATGCCGCTTTCTTTCTTGAATTCGTCAACGAGGTAGTCGATCAGACGAATGTCAAAGTCCTCACCACCCAGGAAGGTGTCGCCGTTGGTGGCCAACACTTCGAACTGGTGCTCGCCGTCTACTTCAGCGATCTCGATCACGGAAACGTCGAACGTACCGCCACCCAGGTCATAAACGATCACGGTATGATCGCCCTTGGCCTTGTCCATACCGTAAGCCAGAGCAGCTGCGGTCGGTTCGTTGATGATACGTTTTACATCCAGGCCCGCGATGCGGCCGGCGTCTTTGGTCGCCTGGCGCTGGCTGTCGTTGAAATAGGCTGGAACGGTGATCACCGCCTCAGTCACTGTCTCACCCAGGTAATCTTCGGCAGTCTTCTTCATCTTCTTCAAGATTTCAGCCGAGATTTGCGGTGGCGACATTTTCTGGCCATTTACTTCAACCCAGGCGTCACCGTTGTCAGCCTTGGCGATCTTGTAAGGGACCATTTTGATGTCTTTCTGTACGACTTCTTCGTCGAACTTACGACCGATCAGGCGCTTCACCGCGTACAGGGTGTTATGCGGGTTGGTCACAGCCTGGCGCTTGGCCGACTGGCCAACCAGGATTTCACCATCGTTGGCGTAAGCGATGATCGACGGCGTGGTACGCGCGCCTTCGGCGTTTTCGATTACTTTTGCAACGCCGTTTTCCAACACGGAGACGCAGGAGTTGGTGGTCCCCAGGTCAATACCGATAATTTTGCCCATGATTTACTCTCCCGAAACTTGAATTTGGTTGCCGCAGCAGTGGTGGCTAACTGCGGTAGCACTTAAACGCTTGACTTATAAATGGGGGCCTTGCGGCGGATTTCAAGCCTGCTCATCAATAGAAGGTGCAACGGGTGCAGGAGCCTTGCTCACTACCACCATTGCAGGGCGCAACAGGCGACCGTTGAGCTGATAGCCCTTCTGGAACACTTTCAACACACTGTTGGGTTCGAGGTCGTGGCTTTCTTGCATGGCCATGGCCTGGTGAAGCTCAGCGCTGAACGGTTCGCCGCCTTGCGGATCAATGGCTTCCAGCTGATAACGCTTCAGGGTGTCCTGAAACATTTTCAGGGTCAGTTCGATCCCTTCGCGCATCGGGCGGATGTTTTCGTCATCCGGGTTGGACAACTCTAGGCCACGCTCCAGGCTGTCAATAATTGGCAGCAGGTCGCCCGCGAACTTCTCCAGCCCGAACTTGTGAGCTTTTTCTACGTCCTGCTCGGCACGGCGGCGGACGTTCTGCAGATCGGCGGCAACACGCAAAGACTGATCCTGCGCAGCGGCCAACTGCTCTTCGAGCACTTGCACACGAGTTGCCAGTTCATCACCGACAGCCGAATTGGCGTCCGGAGTTTGCGTATCCTGCGTCTGTTCGTCAGCCATAGATTTCTCCTTTCAAAATCATGCGCGAACTCAACTCGCGCTTCTGTTCCGGTATATGGGGCCACAATTTCCAGGTTCAAGGGTGCAGGCTCTACCAAAAGTCTTTCGCCTGCCCCAGATCAACTTCGACCCGATCATTCTCCTTTGCACTAAAAAACCCGGGCGACCGAGCAAATTGAGCTAAGCATCAGGATTGTCAGCCCAGAACAAAACACTGTATAAATAACCAGACCTAAAGCCTGGGAGCGGCCGTCATGCTCGTGCACCTGTCTGTACACAACTACGCCATCGTTGAACATCTGGATCTCGAACTGGATCGCGGGATGAGCGTAATCACAGGCGAAACCGGCGCCGGCAAGTCAATCATGCTCGACGCCCTGGGCCTGACCCTGGGCGACCGCGCCGACAGTGGCGTGGTGCGCCCCGGCGCGGATAAGGCCGACATTCTGGCCACCTTCGACCTCGCGGACATCCCCGAAGCCGAAGCCTGGCTGGTCGAGCGCGACCTTAATAACGACGGTCCGTGCATCCTGCGCCGAGTCATCACCGCCGAGGGCCGCTCGCGCGGCTATATCAATGGAACCCCCTGCCCCCTTGGCGACCTGAAGGCCCTGGGTGAACTGCTGATTGACATCCATAGCCAGCATGAACACCAATCCCTGCTCAAAACCGACACCCACCGCCGCCTGCTTGACGAGTACGCTGGCGCCACCGACCTTGCCCGACAGGTACAACTGGCCGCCCAGCGCTGGCGCCAGACCCGACAGGAGCTGGAGCGACTGTCCAATTCCGGTGACGAGCAACGCGCTCGCCATCAATTGCTCAGCTATCAGCTTGAAGAGCTGGAAAGCCTGGGTCTTGGCGAAACCGAGCTGGAACAACTGGAACAGGAACACAAGAACCTCACCAACGCCGAAACCCTGCTGTCTATCTGCCGCCAGGTAGTGGAGCAATGCAGCGAGAGCGATTCCGGCAATGTGCTCAATGCACTCACCGCCAGCCTCAACCGACTGTCCAGTGTTAACAGCGCCTCAAGCTCACTGAATGAAGCCACCACCCTGCTGACCAGTGCTCAAATCCAGGTAGAAGAAGCCGTCGGCGAACTCAATCGCTTTCTTGACCATTTCGACGCCGACCCGGCGCGGCTGCAGGAAATAGAAGAGCGCCTGGACACCATCTATACGCTGGCGCGCAAACATCGAATCCAGCCCACCGAAGTGGCAACCATGCAGCAGAAGCTGCTGGATGAAATCGAGACCCTGAACGCGAATGGCGAATCCATTGAGCGACTGGGCCAAGAGCTCGGCTCTTTTGCCCGCCACTATCAGGAGAAGGCCCGCGAGCTGAGCGATCTGCGCCAACAGGCCGCCACCAGCCTGGCTGGCGCCGTCGAGCAGGAAATTCAGCGCCTGGGCATGCCGGGCGGGCGCTTTACCATCGAGTTGCGCACCAACGCCAGCAATGAACTGCAGCCCTACGGCCTGGAGCAGGTAGAACTACTGGTCAGCGCCAACCCCGGGCAACCGCTCAAGGCACTGGCAAAGGTGGCGTCTGGTGGTGAGCTGTCGCGAATCAGCCTGGCGATCCAAGTGATTACCGCGCAAACCTCACGGGTACCGACACTGGTGTTCGATGAAGTAGACGTAGGTATCGGTGGCCCCACGGCGGAAATTGTGGGTCAGTTACTGCGCCGCCTGGGGGATCGCGGCCAGGTGCTGACCGTTACTCACTTGCCACAAGTGGCGGCTCAAGGACATCAGCACTTGTTTGTGCACAAGGTGAGAGACAGCGAAGCGACACACACAGCGGTATCCAAGCTGAACAAGTCGGAGCGCGTGGAAGAAGTGGCGCGGATGCTCGGAGGGATCGACCTGACCAAAGAATCTTTGGCACACGCGAAGAAAATGGTCGTAGCCGCCAAGGCCTGAGCCGAGCTTTTCCTTCTTATAGAAAGCACGAAGGCGACCCCAGGGTCGCCTTCGATCGTTTCGCAGAGCAATTCTGCGTCGCTTTTTACTTTTTCTTACGGATGTACAACACAAGATTGTGGTCGACCAAATCGAAACCATGCTCCTCAGCAATTTCGTGCTGGAGCTTTTCGATTGCCGGGCTGGTGAACTCGATAACCTCATTGGTATCCAGGTCAACCATGTGGTCGTGATGACCACCGTCAGCCAATTCGAACACTGCATGACCGCCGTCGAAATTATGACGAACCACCAGCCCTGCGGCTTCAAACTGGGTCAGTACACGGTAAACCGTGGCCAGGCCGACGTCCTCGTTAGACTCCATCAGCGCCTTGTAAACATCCTCGGCACTCATGTGGCGCTGCTCAGCAGAATCGAGCATTTGTAGAATCTTGACTCGTGGCAGAGTCACTTTAAGACCGGCTTTGCGTAGTTCGCTATTTTCAACCATGGTTAGCTTTCTCGCGGATGCTGCTTCGCAGCTTCTCTTAATACGGGTATGATCGGCGTTTACGTTGTCCCAGCCAAGATAGTGGAAGTCGCCCACCGATGCAAAACACCAAGCTCTTGCTAACCAGTTTCACCTTTGTGGGACTGCTCGCACTCGCCGGTTGTTCATTCCCCGGGGTTTACAAAATCGACATCCAGCAGGGCAATGTCGTCACGCAGGACATGATAGACCAGTTACGCCCGGGAATGACCCGACGGCAAGTACGGTTTATTATGGGCAACCCCCTGCTGACCGACACTTTCCACGCCGATCGCTGGGATTATCTCTATAGCCTGCAGCCTGGTGGCGGTGAACGCCAACAGGAGCGTGTCAGCGTCATTTTCAATGGCAATGACCAGCTTGTCAGCCTGTCGGGTGACTTCATGCCAGGCGTAAGCCGTGATCAAGCGCTGCTCGGCAACGATAACGGCACCAACGTGACTGCACCTGTGCAGGAAAGCGAGAAGCCGAAGTCCGAAGTACCAGCCAAGCCAGGCTCCTTGCTCGACAAGATCCAGAAAGACGTCGACGGGGTCGAAACGGTCCCTGTCCCGACGCCTCAGCCTCTGGACACCAGCCCGCAGTAACATTGCGGCGCATATAAAAAGCCCGGCATGCCGGGCTTTTTGTTGCCTGTCATTCAACCAGCTTATGGATGCTGCCGCTTCGCCAACGCCGCCCTGGCGGCACGCAGCCTGCGCACTTCTTTAGGGTCCACAAGCAAGGGCCGATAGATTTCAATGCGATCGCCCGATTGCACGGGACGCACCTCAGCATCCGTGACGACCTTACCGAATACCCCCAAGGGGCAAGCAGCCAGATCCAGTTCAGGAAACTGCATAGCCATCCCTGACAACTGCACTGCTGCACGCAGACTGGTTCCCGAAGCCACCGTCAGCGCCAGCAGAACCTGGCGATCCTCGGCGGCATAAACCACCTCGATCTCAACCATGCAATTGCTTGGCTCGCTGGCAGAATGCATCCACCAGGGTATTGGCCGCCTGATTGAACAACGGCCCCAATGTCGCCCGCACAATCGGCCCAGCGTAATCAAACGACAAATCCAGGCTGATCTTGCAGGCCTTGTCGGTAAGCGCCTTGAAAACCCATACACCATGTAGCTGGGTAAACGGCCCTTCCTGCAAATTCATTTCAATGGACTTGCCCGGCACCAGCGCATTCCGCGTAACAAAGTGCTGACTGAGCCCGCCTTTCGCCACCCCAACACTGGCAACCATATGTTCATCACTGCTTTCCAGCACCTCGGCAGTTGAGCACCAAGGCAGGAATTCCGGGTAACGCGCCACGTCGTTGACCAGGTCATAGAGCGCCTGCGCCGGATAGGGCAGCAGGGCCGAACGTTGAATATGCGTCGTCATGTGTGCGTGATTTCCACAGCTGAGCGGCAAACATCGCGAAACAACAGTCCGATCCGCGAAAGAAAAAAACCAAAGAACTGCCGGTATTGTCCGGGATTCGACCAACACGCTCAAGCACGCAGGTTGACCGTAGCCGACACGCTCGCAACTCCCTATAATGCCGCCCCTATGGCTAAACAAAAGAAACACCCCACAGGGACCATCGCGCAAAATAAAAAAGCGCGACACGATTACTTCATCGAACATCGGTTCGAGGCTGGTCTGGTCCTGGCCGGCTGGGAAGTAAAGAGTCTGCGTGCCAGCAAGTTGCAACTGGTCGACAGCTACGTATTGCTCAAGGATGGCGAGGCATGGCTGCTCGGCAGTCATATCACCCCGCTGACAACCGCGAGCACCCACGTGATTGCCGACCCGGTGCGCACGCGCAAACTATTGCTCAATGCCCGCGAACTGGAAAAGCTCGCCGCAGCCGTACAGCAGAAAGGCTATGCCTGTATCTGCCTGTCCTGGTATTGGAGCAAGCACCTGGTCAAGTGCGAGATCGCACTGGGCAAGGGCAAGAAGGAATACGATAAGCGTGATACTGAGCGCGAACGCGATTCCAACCGCGAACTGCATCGCGCCGTGCGCAACAAGGGCAAGGAAGAGTAACCCTTGTAACGATGTAGCCTCGGGACTTCCCCCCGGCTACATCCCCTTACGCCGCTCCGCACGCGCCACGCGCTGAACCTCCTGACGTACTTCCTCCAACACTTCCTGCACGTACTCCAGGTGACGTGTCGAGACTTCTCGCGCCTGTTCTGCCCGGCCCTCGATAATCGCCATGTACAGCTCCCGGTGCTGACTGATCAGCATGTCGCGCGTCTCCGTACGTTGCTGATACATGCCGCCAATATTGGTCACCACGTTACGCTTGAGCAGGTCGAACAAGCCGCGAATGGTGTGCAGCAACACCGCGTTATGGCTGGCCTCCGCAATGGCCAGGTGAAACTGTGCATCCGCAGCCCCCTCCTCGACCCGGCTCACGTCATCAACGCGGGCATAGCAATCCTGCAACGTCTCGAATGCAGCGGTCAGCCGCTCACGGTCGACCTCAGTCGCTCGCAATGCTGCGTAATAAGCACAGGACGCTTCAAGGGTCTGGCGAAACTCCAGCAGGTCACGCTGGGCCTCAGGATTGTTTTCCAGCAGATGCAGCAGCGGATCGCTGAACGTCGAGCCCAGTGACTCGGCAACATAATTGCCCCCTCCCTGACGGCTCACCAACAAGCCCTTGGCCGCCAGCTTCTGAATCGCCTCCCGCAACGACGGACGCGACACACCAAACTGTTCAGCCAAAGCGCGCTCGGCCGGCAAGCGTTCACCCGACTTCAACGTGCCCTCAAGGATCATCCCCTCAAGCTGCTCGACAATATCGTCAGACAAACGGCGCTGACGCACCTGATCAAACCCCATAACTCACTCTCCACCATCCCGACCACTCGCCGGGCCCTCTATTCTGGCCTATCGCCGCCCTTCCAGCACCTATCAGAACCGCTTCGATTCACCCGATCAAACCACCTCGCCTGCCGGGCTACGACCAAAGTTTCGCAAGCGGCAAATTGACACATACCCCGAAGACTTTTAACCTAGCCTCCGGCGATTGTAAATTGGTATTACCAATTATCCAAATCGACTATGAAGTGCCTGACCAACAACAATTAGGGGCCACCCCATATGCAAACCTGGCAACAGCTCTACAGCCCGCTCGGCAGCCTCGGCCTGTCCGCACTGGCCGCCGTTATTCCGATCGTGTTTTTCTTCCTGGCTCTGGCCGTGTTTCGCCTCAAAGGCCACGTGGCCGGCAGCATCACGCTGGCGTTGTCGATACTGGTAGCGATCTTTGCCTTCCACATGCCAGTGGACATGGCGCTGGCCGCCGCTGGCTACGGTTTTGCCTATGGCCTGTGGCCTATTGCCTGGATCATTGTCGCGGCGGTGTTTCTCTACAAACTCACCGTCAAGAGCGGCCAGTTCGAGATCATCCGCAGCTCTGTCCTGTCGATCACCGATGACCAGCGCCTGCAGGTGCTGTTGATCGGCTTCTGCTTCGGCGCATTCCTGGAAGGTGCTGCCGGTTTCGGCGCCCCCGTGGCGATTACCGCCGCACTGCTGGTAGGCCTGGGCTTCAACCCGCTGTACGCGGCCGGCCTGTGCCTGATTGCCAACACCGCACCCGTCGCCTTTGGCGCCTTGGGAATTCCGATCATCGTTGCCGGGCAAGTGACCGGAATCGATGCATTCAAGATCGGCGCCATGACTGGCCGCCAACTGCCGCTGCTGTCGCTGTTCGTGCCGTTCTGGCTGGTCTTCATGATGGACGGCCTGCGCGGCGTTCGCGAAACCTGGCCAGCTGCGCTGGTCGCGGGCCTGAGCTTTGCCATCACCCAATACTTCACGTCCAACTTCATCGGCCCGGAACTGCCGGATATCACCTCGGCCCTGGCCAGCCTGATCTCTCTGACCCTGTTCCTGAAAGTATGGCAACCCAAACGCACTGCGGGCGCGCAGATTGCCGGTGCCACTTCCGACGCAGCGATTACCGCCAGCGCCGGCGGCTTCGGCCTGCCGCGCAGCACCGTCGCCTCACCTTACAGCCTGGGGCAGATCTTCAAGGCGTGGTCACCGTTCCTGATCCTCACCGTGCTGGTCACCATCTGGACCCTCAAACCGTTCAAGGCGATGTTCGCCGCAGGCGGCTCGATGTACAGCTGGGTATTCAACTTCGCGATCCCGCACCTGGATCAAATGGTGATCAAGGTTGCACCCATCGTGACCAACCCGACTGCGATCCCAGCGATATTCAAGCTGGACCCGATTTCAGCGACCGGTACCGCTATTTTCTTCTCGGCACTGATCTCGATGCTGGTCCTGAAGATCAATATCAAGATTGGTCTTACCACTTTAAAAGAGACCTTCTACGAGTTGCGGTGGCCGATCCTGTCTATCGGCATGGTGCTGGCATTCGCCTTTGTCACCAATTACTCCGGCATGTCTTCGACCATGGCGCTGGTATTGGCTGGCACTGGTGCAGCCTTCCCGTTCTTCTCGCCGTTCCTAGGCTGGCTGGGGGTTTTCCTGACAGGCTCCGACACATCGTCCAACGCCCTGTTCAGCTCGTTGCAAGCCACCACGGCGCACCAGATCGGCGTCAACGACACGCTTCTGGTCGCTGCAAACACCAGCGGCGGCGTGACCGGCAAAATGATTTCGCCGCAATCGATCGCCGTGGCTTGCGCCGCTACCGGACTGGTGGGTAAAGAATCCGACCTGTTCCGCTTCACCCTCAAGCACAGCCTGTTCTTCGCCACGATCGTCGGGCTGATCACCCTGGCCCAGGCTTACTGGTTTACCGGCATGCTGGTGCACTAAAGCCGTAGCAATAGGGTCATAACCGACGCCGGGCTATAACTTCGGCGTCGGCTTTGCGCAATCGTGTCAATACGGCGCCCAGGGGGTGCTGATCCTGGAGGACCAATGAGTCTGCCTGCCGCTTTCCTTGCTGACGTCGCACAGCTGATCCCACAAGACCGACGTTTCGACGATCCACTTTCCACCCTCGCATTCGGCACCGACGCCAGCTTTTACCGATTGGTCCCACAACTGGTGATCCGCGTCGAATCGGAAGACGAAGTGGTGGCGCTGCTGCAACTGGCCCAGCGTGAACGTGTGCCGGTAACCTTCCGCGCAGCCGGCACCAGCCTGTCCGGGCAAGCGATAAGCGACTCGGTACTGATCGTGCTGGGGGACAATTGGAACGGCCGTGAGATTCGCGGGCAAGGCACTCAGATCCGCCTGCAACCCGGCGTGATCGGCGCACAGGCCAACGCCTGGCTGGCGCCATTCGGGCGCAAGATCGGCCCAGACCCGGCGTCGATCAATGCCTGCAAGATCGGCGGAATCGTCGCCAACAACGCCAGTGGCATGTGCTGCGGTACGGCGCAGAACACCTACCACACCCTGGCCGGAATTCGTCTGGTCCTGGCCGATGGCAGCCG
Source organism: Pseudomonas sp. 1 R 17 (assembly GCF_900067035.1). Classification (NCBI taxonomy): domain Bacteria; kingdom Pseudomonadati; phylum Pseudomonadota; class Gammaproteobacteria; order Pseudomonadales; family Pseudomonadaceae; genus Pseudomonas; species Pseudomonas sp. 1 R 17. The sequence goes on along the minus strand of NZ_FKLB01000044.1, from coordinate 77,436 downwards.
CCTCGATACAGAAGACGCAAGCAGCGTTACGGCGTTTCGTGAACAGCACGGCGCACTGCTCGAGCGCCTGGCCACACTCGGCCGTGAAACGCGGGCAAACGCGGAATTGGCAGCAAAAATCCGCCACAAATACCGTCTGAAAAATACCACCGGCCTGTCACTCAACGCCCTGGTGGATTTTGATGAACCGCTGGATATCCTCAGCCATTTGTTGGTGGGCTCCGAGGGAACCCTAGGGTTTATCAGCGCAGTCACCTACGACACCGTGATCGACCACCCGAACAAGGCGTCGGCGTTGATCGTATTTCCGGATGTGGAGACCTGCTGCAACGCAGTCACCATCCTGAAAACCCAACCGGTGTCGGCTGTCGAGTTGCTGGACCGACGCAGCATGCGCTCGGTGCAGAACAAACCGGGCATGCCCGCATTCGTACAGCACTTGTCAGAAAGTGCCTGCGCCCTGCTGATTGAATCCCGCGCCGCATCGCCGTCATTGCTGCACGAACAATTGGCGCTGATCATGGCGTCGCTGGCCGGTTTCCCGGTGGAGAAACAGGTCGACTTCACCGAAGACCCTGTGGAAAACGCCCGCCTGTGGGCCATCCGCAAGGACACCTTCCCCGCCGTAGGAGCCGTACGCAAAACCGGCACCACGGTGATCATCGAAGACGTCACCTTCCCGGTCGAGCAACTGGCCATTGGCGTGAACCGTTTGATCGAACTGTTCGACAAGCATCACTACGACGAAGCCATCCTTTTCGGACATGCCCTGGAAGGCAATCTGCACTTTGTGTTCACCCAAGGCTTCAACAGCGCGGATGAAGTCACACGCTATCAAGCGTTCATGGATGACGTCGCGCAATTGGTGGCCGTGGAGTTCGGCGGTTCGCTGAAAGCCGAACACGGCACCGGCCGCAATATGGCACCGTTCGTGGAACTGGAATGGGGCAGCGACGCCTATCAACTGATGTGGCAACTCAAACGCCTGCTCGACCCCAACGGCATTCTCAACCCGGACGTGGTGCTCAGCCAAGACCCGCAGATTCACCTCAAGCACCTCAAGCCGCTGCCTGCGGCCGACGAGCTTGTGGATAAGTGCATTGAGTGCGGTTTCTGTGAACCGGTGTGCCCATCGAAAGGCCTGACGTTGAGCCCGCGCCAGCGCATCGTGATCTGGCGAGATATACAGGCGAAAAAACGCGCCGGCGCCGACACCACCGAATTGGAAGCGGCCTACCACTACCAGGGCATCGAAACGTGCGCCGCCACCGGCCTATGCGCCCAACGCTGTCCGGTAGGAATCAATACCGGCGACCTGGTGAAAAAACTGCGAAGCCGTGACGCCGACCGTACGAAAACCGCCGAATGGCTGGCCACCCATTTCGCCACGGCACTGCAAGGTGCGCGCTTTACCCTGCATGTAGCCAATGGTGCACGCATGCTGCTGGGAGCGCCTCGCCTGGCGAAGCTGTCGGCCACCATGACCAAGTTGTCCAAGGGACAGATTCCGCAGTGGACCAACGCCATGCCACAACCGGAAAAAGCCATTCGTTTCAGCCCGGCGGTGACGGATGAGCGGCCACGGGTGGTCTACCTGGCGGCCTGCGTCTCACGCGCCATGGGCCCGGCGGCCGGTGATAAAGAGCAGATGTCTTTGTACGAAAAAACCCAGGGCCTGCTGGAAAAAGCCGGTTACCAGGTCGTGTTTCCCGACAACCAGGACAACCTGTGCTGCGGCCAGCCTTTCGCTTCCAAAGGCTACGCCGAACAGGCAGAACACAAACGCCAGGAACTGATCGGCGCCCTGCTCCATGCCAGCCGCGGCGGCCTGGACCCGATCTATTGCGACACCAGCCCCTGCACCCTGCGCCTGGTGCAAGACCTCGGCGAAACGCGCCTGGACCTTTACGACCCCGTACGTTTCATCCGCACGCACCTGATGGACCGTCTCGACTTCACACCGCAGGAGGCACCGATCGCCGTACACGTCACCTGCAGCACCCAACACCTGGGAGAAAGCCAGGCCCTGATCGACCTGGCCCGTCGCTGTGCCAAAACCGTGGTGATCCCGGAAGGCATTCACTGCTGCGGGTTTGCCGGCGACAAAGGTTTCACCACGCCGGAACTCAACGCCCACTCGCTGCGCTCCCTCAAGGATGCAGTGCAGTATTGCAGTGAAGGCATCTCCACCAGCCGCACCTGCGAGATCGGCCTGAGCCAGCATGGCGGCATCGACTATCACGGATTGGTGTACCTCGTGGATCGCGTGACCCAGGCCCGCGCCCATTAATCCCGCAAAAAAACAGAACCCCTGCGCGCTGGCGTAGTCATCTGCATAGGCCTCGACGCACGAGGCCCATCAGTGATGTCGCTGGCAGCCCATGAACGCCAGCAGCGTCGAGCCTTTTTTGCGCAAGGAGATACCCTATGAAGCGTTCCGCTCTTGCTGGCTTGTTCATTACCGCTGCGATGTTGGCCTCCCCTGCTTTCGCTGCTGGCGAGCCCGACCTGTGCAAGATCAACCTGGACAAAATCAACAACGGTAAAGCGCTGCTCGCCACCGACACCAGTGGCAAAAGCGGCGAAATCGACACAGCCGTCTCCCAGGCCAAGGCTGCCCACGCCGCCGGTGACGACAAGAAGTGCATCGAAATCACCTCCAAGGCCCTGCAAGACCTGCAGAACCTGGACAAAGGCGGTCAATAAGCGCAGGGCCAACCTTCGGGTTGGCCTTCCGTGACCGTTTGGCGTACACTGCACAGGCTTGTCACTCACTATGAAACAACGAGTTACAAGCACGGGGCCGTTTAGGATTCGACGCCGGTCGCGAAACTTTAGGTGCATGCCGAGTTGGTAACAGAACTCGTAAATCCACTGTTGCAACTACTTATAGTTGCCAATGACGAAAACTACGGCCAGGAATTCGCTATCGCTGCGTAAGCAGCCTTAGACCTGAGCTTCTGGTACCTTCGGGTCCAGCAATCACCAGGGGATGTCTGTAAACCCAAAGTGATTGTCATATAGAACAGAATCGCCGTGCAGTACGTTGTGGACGAAGCGGCTAAAACTTACACAACTCGCCCAAAGCACCCTGCCCTTCGGGTCGCTGAGGGTTAACTTAATAGAAACGGCTACGCATGTAGTACCGACAGCGGAGTACTGGCGGACGGGGGTTCAAATCCCCCCGGCTCCACCACTTAATCATCTAAAGACGTCCAAGGGCGTCTTTTTTTGTGCCTGAAATCCAGCAAATACAGGGGATTCAGGTCCAACGGGGTCCGATGGTATCTGAGCACATCCTACAATTCGTGTATTCCACGTGGTATTCCAAGCCCACGACTGCTATTTTTTGGAATACATGCAGTATCGGAGATTCTCATGGGTGCCCAAGCCACTCGACTTTCAGACGTCAAAGTCAAAGCAGCGAAACCAAAGGAAAAAGACTACATCCTCACTGATGGCGACGGCCTCCAGATGAGAGTGAGGGCTAATGGCTCAAAGCTCTGGAATTTTAACTACATTCACCCAGCCACCAAGAAACGGATCAATATGGGCCTTGGTACGTTTCCGGAGGTGAGTTTGGCTCAAGCCAGGAAACGGACGGTAGAAGCCAGGGAGCTGGTGGCGCAAGGGCTTGATCCGAAAGCGAAGCGTGACGAAGATCGGCAAACATTAAGAGCGACTACGGAACATACCTTTAAAAACGTAGCCACCGCTTGGTTCGAACTCAAGAAAGACTCGGTTACTACTGCGTATGCTGAAGACATCTGGCGCTCGCTCACGCTGCACGTTTTTCCCGACTTGGCCGCTACCCCAATCTCAGCGATCACTGCTCCGGCGGTTATCAAACTTCTCAGACCGCTTGAAACCAAAGGCAGTCTTGAGACCGTGAAGCGACTGAGCCAACGTCTTAACGAGATCATGACTTATGGCGTGAATTCCGGCTTGATTCACTCGAATCCACTGAGCGGAATTCGCTCTGTCTTCAAGAAACCCAAGAAGACGAACATGGCAGCACTTGCGCCAAACGAACTCAATGAGCTAATGGTGACGGTGGCCAACGCCAGTATCAAAAGGACCACACGCTGCTTGATTGAGTGGCAACTTCACACCATGACTCGCCCTTCAGAAGCAGCCACCGCACGATGGGCAGATATCGACATCGGCAAGAAAATCTGGACGATACCGCCTGAACGGATGAAAAAGCGCCGGACCCACATCATCCCACTCACAGAACAAGCTTTGGGGCTCCTAGAGGCTATAAAGCCCCTTAGCGGGCACCGTGAGCATGTCTTCCCGGCGGATCGCAATCCCCGTACTCATTGCAACAGCCAAACAGCCAATATGGCTCTGAAGCGCATGGGTTTCGAAGGCCGCTTGGTTAGCCACGGCATGCGCTCAATGGCCAGTATCATCCTCAACGAACACGGCTGGGATCCTGAGCTAATCGAGGTTGCTCTGGCTCACGTGGACAAGGACGAGGTGCGTAGCGCCTATAATCGGGCAGATTACATAGAGCGCCGCAGGCCAATGATGAAATGGTGGAGCGAGCATATACAGGAAGCTGCTACCGGGAGCCTTTCTATGTCCGCGATCAATGCCAGCGGGGGTGTAGTCCGCTAACGCAATACGCACAATTTTGCATGACATAAATTACGTGCAAATCACTAGGCACGATTTCCGGTCTTCCTTTCGTGACTGGCGGGTGAATGCCCCCAGCATCCTCGCGAGGTTTGCGAGATGGCACTGGCGCATGATGAACGCGATCAGACTGAAGGGGCATACTCTCGTCAGACTTTCTTGATAACCGCCGACTGCTCATGAATGATTGGGCAGCTTTCCTCAATCCAACGCTCAGCAGTAATCTCGAAGACTGAACACCAATTATATCAAGCCGCACCGTCAGGGAGTCGACATGACCAATTCGTCGCAAAATCTAGCTCAAGCCTTGCATGAGCTAGAGCAACTAAAAGAAGAGCTACAGACTAACTGGAAGGACGAAAGGCTCAGGATAGAAGAGTCACTGTGCTACCTGATAACACACGTCATTTGCGAAGATTATAACCACATAAAAAATAGCATAGAAGCTCAAGTCAAAACGGGAGAGACGTGCAAAGACCAGAAGACGTCTCAATGGGTGATGAGTGAGTTCGACTCGCAAACCCACCCAGCGCGAGAATACACCCTAATCGCACTCACCTACCTTCTCCTATTTGACTTTGAATGTCAAAATGGATCCATCGCTAGCGCTTCGAAACTTATCTGTCATGCTAGTCACTTCGAGGGATATGCCAGTGGAGTGACACTTCCTCGAATTAATGGAGGGGCCCGAGGACGCTCAAAGAACAGCCAAAAAAATCAGAACAAGATAGCAGTGTTAATTAGCTCGCTTCGGCCGACGGAAGGCTGGAGAAAAGAGCGAGACGCTGCAAACTGTATTTATGACGAAGCTGTAAAACTAAATAAAAATTCAAGCATGAATCTCACTCCCTCCCAACTTACTAACCTGATGACGAAATGGATGAAGGAAGAAGGCTCCGTATGCCGAGCGGCCTTTCTGGGCACTAGTGAATAGGTTATTCACTTGGTAACGCCTCAGGCTGCTTTCTGGGCCTACCTCGTTTTGTTTCCTTGGGAGTTACCCGCCCTCCTTTCCCGAAGCACCTACCGCCGTCAGGTGCGATCATCCGGATAAAGTAATCCGGCTTGGTCAGATACGCCGCCACAAGGTTTAGCCCAGCCCTTAGACCGGCCTGATGGTGGCTAATCATGCCAACCCCTAAGATCCCTTTCTTTTCAAACGCCGCTTTGTTCTTGTTGCAGTTATAATAAATTCCTTTCCCTTCAGTCACCGTCTCTACCCAGTATTCCCCCAGAAGCTTGGCAATGACGATATCCTCTCGATGATCAGTTCCATTCAAAAACAACAAACAGTGATAATGGTAGGACTTATCAAGACCATATTCCAGTTTCCAAGCATACCCTACAACACCCGGTGACTTAGGGCTCCTGAGATACTTCATTAAGGCTTCCCGATGCCTCCTGGCTTCGGCATGGGTGATAGCGGTTTCTCCTCGAGGAACGCAGTACTGGCTGCGATAGGTGAAATCGACACGAATCACTAGCATCCTAGCGTAACGCACAAACAGCGACTCAATATATCCAACTAGGCTTTTATAATTTTTATTGGCAGACCGGCTAAACCCTTTCAGATTAGCTTGAAATTCCACCCCACGAATTTCCCGCTTAACCTTTTCTATTAAGTCATGGAGCAGGGATAATTCATCAGACTGAAGAAACTCAACCTTATATACATCTGTTTTCATCTCCACTCCAAAAAAGTACTTCATAAAGACTCTCAACAGCGGATTAAACTCATGACAGGGATAAACCTCTTTGATCATCCCAAAATCCACCTTTAGTAAGCTTAGACAGTCCTGCTCCAACACTCTGACCTTCTTCTGCTTAGACATTGCAGTCGTACGAGGCAGAAACAACCCCTTCTCAAAGGCCTTCAGACGCAACATCACGCGCACAATTGAACGGATATCACTCGCCAATAAAGCTTGATCGGTATATTGCTCAACCGTCTCACCGTTGATGTCCGCATACATGTACGATTCATGTTCAAAATATAACTCTAACCCTTCATCAAACCTCATGCACTCACCTTATATGGACAGGCACTCTAACCATTCCTCACATAGAGCACTCAACTAACGATAAGCCACTACTGCACCCATCAACCCATACTGCCCATGCACGCCCATGCTCTATCACGGTGTGCATTGAAGATGGGTATTAGGTATCGGCATTGAATATGATACTAGAGATACTATTCTAGATATTACTATTCTAGATATAACATAGATACCAATATTCAAGCTCTCTGCTTGCCCCGGCCAACCCAGCGAATTAGATAAACAACAGCACATAACGCTGGAGATATGACCCCATAGAAAAATGAAAGTTAGTGCTTGTGGCTGCTCGAATTAGAACCATTATAAGAAACGCTGACGCATCGCTGTAGCCAAGCGCTTACATCTTCCTCCAGCCACCCCACAGCAAAGCTGCCCAATTTAAAAGGCTTAGGGAACGTTGCGTCATAACGCGAAGATCGCGGGTTGATCCGATCATAAATAGTTGACCGTGACAGCCCCACCCTAACTGAGAGCTGCTTGAGTCTGATAACACTAGGATGTACTGCCGAATCTCGCTGCATGGTAGGTACCCTCGGGTTTCAATGAGCCCCAACGGTAAAAGATGTTCTTCCCGCGTTCACTCGACTTAGCACCCAGTAAAAAATTCCCAGGTGCTAAACCAGATTTCAATTGACGAACGAGCCACTACCGGACTGAGGCATGCACTAGCCTACCTTCCAGTACAGAAAGTTGGTTCCCAGCTATGAAATGTTAGTTCCCTCGTTTGAAATGTTAGTTCTTTTGTCAGAGAGAACTAACTTCGGTCATCTCCGCCGACACCAGGAATCAATTCGAAACAATTTTAACCATACATAACACTCGAGCAACGACAACATCCTTGACACCGATAATTATTTAGAGGTCTGAAAAATGATTGAATGCCCAAGCTGCGGGTCATCAGCCGTCGCACAACAAGCTACAGCCAAGAAAGCAGGTGCCGCCATCGGTGGCGTGAGCGGTGTGCTCAAAGGATTATCCGCTACCACAATCGGCGCCAATATTATTTTGATCGCTGGCAGCCCAACAGGCGGGCTAACCAAAGCAGTAGGCCGATTGGCCTCATCCATTATGGCGGCATTCGCAAGCGGCGCAGCCGGATGTATCGCGGGAGCGAGGATCGGAGCATTAATTGATCGCAACGTCTTCGACTCCTACCGATGCAGTCACTGTAACTGTTCTTTCAATATGTACTTGCCTGCAACATCCGTGAAGGCTTCACACACAGTCGAAGCAATTCAAGACAACTGATATTCATCTCGCTTGCATATTACGCACCGCTGATATCCCAGCAGCGTTGGCGCTCGCCTGTCAAACAAGGAAAAACCTAATGGCACATTTAATCGAACAAATGGCTTATGTCGGTGAAAAGCCATGGCATGGGCTCGGCTCCGTACTTTCACCCAAGCAACCTATTGAGGTCTGGCAGAAAGAAGCCGGTATGAACTGGCGCATAGAAGACAGTCCCGTCCATTTCAAGGCCAACACGGTAGGTAACCTGGGATCAATTTATACATTCCCAGAACAGAAGGTTCTTTACCGCTCTGACACCAAAGCAGCACTTTCAGTAGTCTCACAGCGCTACCAAATAGTGCAGCCTCGCGATGTGCTGGAATTTTACCGAGACCTCACTGAGGTCTCCGGGTATGAGCTGGAAACTGCGGGAGTGTTGAAAGGAGGTCGTAAGTTCTGGGCGTTGGCGCGGACAGGGCAAACCGCAGCGTTGCCGGGTAATGATGAAGTTAATGGTTATTTGCTACTGGCAACCTCGTGCGACGGAACGTTAGCTACCACCGCCACACCCACCACCGTTCGAGTCGTCTGCAACAACACACTGACTATTGCCCTGGATGGGGAAAGCCGCGCTATCAAGGTTCCGCACAGTACTCGGTTTGATCCACAGGCGGTAAAGAAGCAGCTGGGTATCGCGGTATCACAGTGGGAAGAATTCATGCATCGAATGCACATGCTTGCAGAGCGCAGAGTGCCGTGGCCGGAAGCGATGAGCTTCTTCCTCAGCGTGCTGTGCGATACCCCTGCTAACAGCCCAATTCCTGAGGTACTACCGAACGAACGAGCACTACGCAAAGTACAAAGCCTGTATGAAGGACAAGGTCGAGGCTCAACCTTGCAGTCTGCTAAAGGTACCGCATGGGGACTGCTCAACGCCGTGACCGAATATGTCGACCACGAGCGGCGGGCAAGGAGCTCTGAGTACCGGATGGACTCGGCATGGTTTGGACAAGGCGCAGTCATTAAGCAGAGGGCACTGGATGCGGCTCTACGCCTCGCGGCCTGAACCGTTTCGCACACCAAAACAGCCCAGCCAGTGCCTCATGGCTGGGCGCTTTATGCCCTATGGGAACCATTTAGATCCGGCCCTACCTACCCAACTGAACTACGCAAAGAATGGGCAGATTCAGGAATTAAGAACGGCTTACGCAAACAAGCCGCTGATTAATGAACGGTCATAGTCCTGCGTCGATGAGCAAATCTGACGGTTTACAGTGCAATGCAGTCGCGATCCGGAGGATATTCAAAAAGGTAACGTTCCTCTCCCCTCGCTCTATTTTTCCCATGTGAGAACGGTCGATCCCGGCAGCATCCGCCAAGGCTTCTTGCGACAGCGTATGCCCTAGTCTTCGTGCGCGTACCGCCGCACCAAGCTGCACTAGGTCGCCGTCTTTATCGTGAGTCGCAGAGATTCTTGCCATGGCGAAAATCGTCGCGCTATGATGCTTTCACGACCACGGCATTTACGACCCTTTTTGACATTTCTGTGACGTAGAGCAGAGCTAGCAGAGGGCCTTCCTACTCCCAATACAGAGAATCTGAAAATATGTCTCTTTCAACAGTAAATGGATTAAACGAATCTCAAATAGAAACTTTTCTAAAAGCCAAAAAGTCTTTTGAGGTTGTAGGCTTAAGAGGCCAATTCACTAAAAGCGTAGCAATTATCGAAAAAAAGATAGAAAGCCTAGATCTAAAGTGCCGAGTAAAAGTCGACCTGAAAGGCGCTATAGCTCAAGGCGGTATATTGGGCACAGTCATTGGAGCAGCATCTCTCCCCATCGGCGTCGCTCTAGCCGCCGCTGCTACCGTGGTCAGCACTGGTCATACTCTAGCTACCTACAACCCCGACTACGAAATAATAAAAGACTACATCAATAAAAAACTAAAAGTCATCTATAAAAAATAACAGATGACAGCATTAATTAGCGCCACAGCGCATATTTGAGAGTTTAATAAATGAATATAAAGTCAGTCATACTTAAAGCATCCAGCTGTCTTGCCCTTGCACTCTCCATAAACGCTCAAGCCGAGGTCGACTATGGGTACATGTATCCGCCCATGTTACCAAATGAACAAACCATGAACGACTTACCGTATGCCATACCCTGTGCGGAGGCCAAAAATCAGTACGGGGCAAAATTTTATCGCTGCACGTGGTATAGCATTCCAAGAAATATTACTCAGTGGAATGCACAACAACAGCGTAACGTTACCTTCAGCAACCATGTCAGCGGTAAATGTGTGCGAGGCACTTGCCGTGCATCCAATGGCTCAGGCATCTATGGCATGTACGGTCAGGACCTAAGCTTTAGCCTTTCAATTTACTATTACATGTATGAAAGCGAAGATGGTTATCCGATAGCGTACCGCATGGACGGCGGACCAAATAAAAAGGGGAAAGAGGTTACTTACTCTCAAGCTCGCGCAACACTCCAGGACTTTTTGCTTGACCACGGTGTTAGCAATGCGAGCGTAAAAGACTCTATTGCTGCCTACTCGCTGGATGCGAATGAAACGAGTGGCTCAGTCGATAGCGAACCACAGGTCGAAAAGACCCCCATGACAAAACCCACCAAAACAATCGAAGTAAAGGCAGCCTGGTGCAACCCACGGGCGGACGATGACTGCACCATTAATGGTAAGAAAGTTCCCAAGGCGGAGCTCAAGCAGTACCTACCAACGGTCTATGAACTGGAAGTACTCAATGCCGGTGGGCACTGCGAATATCCGATTTGTTATGATAAAAATGATAAGCCAGTCGGAATCAACTGACACCACGGCACGGAAGTTCCGTGCCTTGGTTTTTTACTTAAGTCGGACTTAAAGGCCGGAACATATATTAAATCCGGCATACAGCATCAACTCACACAGAAACCAGACACCAACTATTCAGTAAGAGTAGCCAATGCTCGCCTACGCTGAAGATAATCTAATTTAGGCAAATGCCCTTTAGGCACTGCCAGCGTGCATTTATCATAGGGCAGAAGCTGATCACGTAGCGCGCCGTCGCTTCCAACTTTTTCCCAATCGATAGAAATAGTAAAGTCGTCCAGAACCATTAAGTATCCTTTCTCGAAAGCTCGGTCCACGAGAAGCGAAAGACAGATACCATTAGACGGATCCAATCGAATACTTTGATCGACACTCCATGGAACAATATGCGAAGCCACAAGAAAATCCTTATTCTCGATTCCAGTTACAGCGCATTTAAATCCATAGTTAGTTTTTACTGCTTCTGCAAACGCTCGCTGAGCACTACCCCTGGTTTTAACAGTGGCGTGAGAGTCAGCAACTTCATAATTTTCTTGTTTTATCTGACCTCTAAACTCTTCAACCTCTTCAGCAGAAACCTCTAGAGTCTCAGCCGCCGCGTCGCCTTGCGGGACCATCGGGAATCGTGTCTCTAGCATCTCTAGAAAAGCACTAGCGGACGCCGCCAGCGTTTCATCAAGCGGCGATAGCTGTAACCATGCGTCATGATTAAGATCAGGATCGAAAAACAATCCATAGCCAGGATTTCTGAGGTACGCAGCCAATGCACTAGCAGTCGCAGCATCAAGCGTTTCGATCAAAGAAAGCGGGCTTTCCATTGCAATGAGCCGCGCAAAAATATCGCTAACTTCTGCATTCGGTGCCACGCCACCGCTTGTGATTGTCGACCACTGAAGCGCTGAGCTTTGCGACGTTTTTGCAGCTAACCTCTGAATACTCTGCGGAACAAGCTGCATGTCAGCCCAAGCATAACTTGTGCTCGGATTATCCAGATAAGCACGTAATTGCAACGTGCCTGGATCATCCTGCAATTTAACTGCTATTAAGTACGGCTGACCCGCTCCACGACTCGCGAGTAATGCAAACTCATTCTCGGCATCGGCTATATCAACGTGGGACGGATCGCCAGGTATCGTCTCGGCAGTAGCATCGCTTGTCGCGACGGCCATCTTCCAAACCTGGGGAGCGCCAATACTTGTTTCCCACTTGAGGTGTGGACGATCCGCAGAACGCAGGACGAGCGCACCTGTAGCAGTCCCTGTTGGCCACTTGTACGTCAGCGACGCCGAACCGTTCTCGTTTGTCTCTGGAAAGAATCGCTTTACGGCAGCAATAAACTCATCCCTTCTCGACAGCTGAATATAGTCTTTCGTATATGTCTTGTTCGCCGCATCACTGCGGCCAAGGCGCCCATACGTTGCGCGATGCGCCGAGGGCCCGTAATAAATCACAAGCACCCATTCCACTGGCAAAGCAGACATTCAACCTCTCCCGATGATGATCGCCTCCGGCGACCGATGTGCCTCAACCTCACGCCGACTCTGTGCTGCCAGCGAGCGGTGGGTTGTGAATTTTATAATTTCAGTGTCGGGGAATAGCTCGTGTACTGATTCAGTATCGCGATTAGACATAATCCATTTCACCCCTCTCCGAGAGAGGTCGGCGCAAATATCTGCAAGCTCAATAAGGTCAACCGCCTCAAAGGTTTTTGCAGTGTATTTGTTAAATTTTGCAGTCGGCTCTTTTTCAGTGTCCGGCTGAGAAAAAATGGGCAAATATGGGGGGTCAAGATAGACAAAATCACCATCTGAGGCTGTCTTCAGCACCTCTCGGAAGTCGGCAGCAACGATATCTGCCCGAGACAACACCTTCCCTATCGTCGCCATAGTAGCGTCGTCAAAGCCTTTGAAGCGACGGTCGCCCCAAGGTGCATTCATCGCCCCTGTACGAGAATTCTCACGCCATAGGTGGTTCCAAGACACACCGTTTAGGTAAAAGAACCTTGCAGCCCTTTCGATGAGGGAAGTTGGAGCAGCCGAGCGAACCTCGTAGTAGAATTCCTTGGAGTCATTCTCCATATACCAATCGAGGAGCGGACGCAACGCAGGCTGATGGTCTCGCATTGCAACCCAAGCCGCTACGAGGTGTTCATTGAGGTCTGCTAGATATGAGCGACCGGAAACGCGCCCAGCACAAGCCAGGAAGACCGCTCCTCCACCGAGAAATGGCTCGTAGTAATTTTGAATAGTGTCAGGCACGTGCGGAAGAATGCGAGAAAGCAATCGCGATTTGCCACCTACCCACCTGACGAAAGGCTTGATGGGTGGGTGGGTGGAGCTGACAAAAGGTAGTTCTACCTGATCCAGTTTTGAAGCACAGTTGTCCATTTGATCTCTTTCTTTTCGCCGTTAAATCGGCTAGAGGTATTTTAACAGGATGTATGACGTAGGTAACGCATCACCGTCTGATACGTCTCAACTCTGGAGCTTTTATGTCTGAAATTCAGCTTGTTTGGCCGAACAAAGACTTGGCACTGCGCGCCTCAGGCGGGAGTAGCTACGAGTGGGTGCAGCCCACAGATCCTCGACTCAGTGAACCTTTTGACGTTCAGGCCCTCACGAACCATCCGATAGACTCTCAGACGAACGTACTAGCCATTGGCGACGGCCTCGATGTTCTGGAGGCACTGCGCCAACGGACATCAGTCCTCGACGGAGGCATCCGGCTCGTCTACATAGACCCTCCTTTCAACACGCAGGTGGATTTTCGACAGTACCGCGACACCATGAATAGGTCGATGTGGCTTAGCATGATGCGCGACCGACTCATTGCAATTCGCCCACTGCTTGCCAACGACGCGAGTATTTGGGTGCATCTGGATGACAGCGAAGTGCATCGTGCCCGAGCAGTGATGGACGAAGTCTTTGGCGAGACTGCATTCGTGACATCTGTTATATGGCAGAAGAAGACTACGCGGGACTCGCGGGCAGCGTTTTCCTCCAATCACGACACCATTCTTGTGTACGCCCCGAGCGGGCCGAAGAAATGGAAAACCACTAGAAATCTGCTCGTAAAGGACAACGCCCATCTCCTTAATAAGGATGACGACCCGCGAGGTCCATGGGGAGATGCTCCGTTTACAGCTCCCGGTTTTAGGAGCGCCCAGCAATACGAAATCATTGCGCCATCTGGACGAGCCCTACGTCCGCCACGAGGCCGCTCATGGTACGCCACAGAGCCCACTTACCGAGACCTGATAGCAGACGATCGGATTTGGTTCCCTAAAGGCGGTGACGGATCACCACGGCTCAAGCTTTTTGCAAGTCAGTTGCGCGGCCTTGTCCCATTCACAGTTTGGGGGACATCAGATACCGGCACAAATGACGATGCTAAGCGCCATCTTCTATCAATGTTCCCTGACAAAGAGGTATTCGACACGCCCAAGCCTGAACTGCTGCTCGAACGCATCATTCATATTGCCTCTAACCCAGGGGAGCTGGTGGTGGACATTTTCGGAGGCAGCGGGACGACGGCAGCTGTTGCTCACAAAATGGGGCGGCGATGGGTAGTCGCGGAGCGCAATGCCCAAACGGTCTTAGACTTCATGGTTCCTCGACTAACGCACGTAGTTAACGGGACAGATCCAGGAGGGGTAACTGACACGACCTCTTGGAGCGGCGGCGGGAGCTTTGAGATGATCCACGTTGCGCCACGGTTCGGCAGATTAAAAGGAATTGAGAGGCCCGAATATGTAAAGCCATGGCTGGACAATCTACTCCCACCCCATATGCTTTCGACTGCGTCTTGAGTAAGCGTCCCCCGATGCCTGAAAGCACATAGCGCCAGGCTTAGGACCAAGAACAAGCCCGACCACAAGGGCAATCAGTAGTAAGGTCGCATGTCTCGCGGAAGTCGAATGGGGGGGATAAATGCGGGGACAGCTATAACGAACCCCGCTAACGACCAGTAAAATATGGCATAAACCTACCAATAACGCCGGCCACAAGCCGAGCGAACGTAAGGTTTAAATGGCGAGAGCAGGATGGAATACAGACGCACCACTGGCGCTTAAAAGGATAGCGGCTTTGATCGGGCCCCCTCGGATCAGGTGGAATCTCATAGGCCCGCCTGATCACACTTCAGAGCCTTGCAAATGGACTTTGTATTCCAAAGAGTATTCCAGTAAAAAATTAAACCGAAATAAATCCATAAAAAACAACAGCTTATGCATTTAGTTCAGATTACCCCGGCTCTAAAGACGTCCACGGACGTCTTTTTTTGTGCCTGAAATCCAGCAAACACAAAGTTTTGATGACCGCTTTGCGCTTTCTAGAGCTTTTTGAGTTCCAGACGCTTTGGTATTCCCAATGGCATTCCAGGCTGAACAGCACCAGTCTTGGGAAAGCCCCCCTGCCCTTGTGAAGACGACGTTCTCCGAATTTATCTCCAGCAGAGGCGCAACCGGGATACAGCGCTAAACAAGGTACAGACGCAATTCACTCTGATGCAGGAGCTCTGCGCAACATCAACATTGCAATAAAAACCGCACCGACTACCCCCACCGAGATCATCAGCCCATGCTCGCTGACATAGGACACTGTGGCGCCCGTGGCAATGGGACCCAATACGCTACCCAAGGTGTAGAACATCGCAATCGCCGTCATGGAGGTGGACATTTGATGTTCGCCCACTCGGTCTCCCGCCTCGATCACTGCCAGGGTGTTCATGCCGCCAATGGCGCCGCCCCAGAGGAACACGGTAATCGTCGCCAACCAAGGGAGCGGCTGGCTGAACGGAATAGCCAGGGTGCCCAGCAACAGTATCAAGCCGCAGACTAATTGACCGACCTTGTAGGAACTGCGGTCGGCCATCCAGCCGATCGGCAGTTGCAGGACGGTGCCTCCAATGCCGAACACCGATATCAGCAGGGTGGCGGCGGTCAACAGATAACCAGCCGAGAGGCTGTAGCCTGCAAGGAACGATACGGATGAGGTTTCCGAAAAGCCTGCGATAAACGCGCCACACAGCGCCGTGGGGATGACGCTGAATAACTTGCCATGGCGTTTTTCCGCCGGTGTTTGCGGTCGCGTATCGTAGCCCTTGAGGGTTAAGGCCAGCGCGCCGGATAACAACACGATCACGGCACAGGCGTAGTAAGGCGCGGTACTCCCGACTCCGAATACCACCAACAGCAGCGGGCCAACAGCAATACCCAGGCCCATCAAGGTCTCATGTATGCCGATCGCCCGGCCGCGCTCGTCTTTCGAGGCGACCGCGAGGATCCACGTATCGCAGGCAATCCAGCGCAGGATCAAGCCAATACCGAGTACGAAGTTCAGCGAAAAAATCAGTACCAAATGGGTAGTCAAGGTCATACCGATCAGCGCGGCAATCGTCAGCGCTGCGCTGAGGATATTCGTCTTGACGAGCCCCAAATGGGCCAGCAAGCGCGGAACCCATTTGTAGAGCAGCAGGATCGCCAACCACGAGGCACTGACAATCACCCCGATCTTTGCCGGCTCGACCCCATGCTGATCCAGCGAAAGCGACAGCAGCGGAGTGACGGTACCTATCTGCACGATCTGTGACAGGGCCGAGAGCGTGTTTATCTTGGTGAGCGCAAACCAGCGTTGTTTGTCGGTGTACTCAATACCGGTATTTTCCATTCGTGACCGACCTTGGCTAGACAGCGCTAAAGTGTTCGAACAACCACGGGCAGAGCTCACCTTCGGGCTTGTGGAACAGCGCACTGATGGTGTCCAGAGGCGTCCAGTCGGCCTGGATGCCTTAGAGACTTTCGAGGAAGGGTAGAGCAATTTCCAGCACCCGACGATGATCCATCTGTTCCGGCTCGACTATCCCGCGGTGAAGCATGTATTACGCACCGCCCCCGAGCTCCTGCTGATTCAAGCAAGCGAAACCCTCGCCTCACTCAACGCCATGACCACCGACCTGGCCTTCGAGCTCGAAGGTGCCAACCGTCACAAGCTACTGGCCACCTAACAATTGATCGTGCCAGGTGAACTGATGGTCGAACGAGTGCTGGTACTCACCCAAGACGCGCGCGCATTCCAGTAACAAGAAAGGCCGAGTCGCATTCAGCGTCTCGGCCTTTTGTTGTCATACATCCACCCTGCTATTTTCCAATCTTAATCATTATCAACTCCCAAACCAGCAAGTTAGCCAACTAACTATTTTAAAACATCCGCCTGAATAGCTAATCATCCGCGCCGATATTGCTTTAACGATAAACCCGTCGATTATTTTTATTTCACATATATTTTACATTCCCCCACATATGCTAATGTCATTAAGACATCAACGCTGTTCCAACCAGAATCAAGGGGTGTGTATGGCAGGTGTAATGGCATCCGTTAACAGCCGTACACAACTGGTCGGCCAGAACAGGCTGGAATTACTGCTATTCCGCTTCAACGACCAACAGCTGTACGGGATCAACGTCTTTAAAGTTCGGGAAGTTATCCGCTGCCCCAAGCTATCTCTACTACCAAAGTCTAATAACAACATTTGTGGCGTTGCCAATATACGCGGCGCTTGCATTCCCATTCTAGACCTCGCGATGGCAACAGGACTGCCCGGGATCACGGATAAAGAAAGCGCCTTTATTATACTTACGGAGTACAACAACCGCGTTCAAGGTTTCCTGGTCTATGCGGTTGAGCACATCGTCAATTTGAACTGGGAAGACATTCATCCGCCCCCCAAGGGCAGCGGTGACAACAATTACCTGACGGCCGTTACCCGTGCCGATGATCGTCTGGTCGAAATCATCGACGTGGAAAAGGTGCTGACGGAAATCTCGCCCTCGTCCGAGGAAATATCCGTCGGCGTGGTGGATGAAGCCGTCACCCAACAGGCCAGGCATCTGCGTGTGCTGACCGTGGACGACTCGATGGTGGCGCGTAAACAGGTGACCCGCTGCCTGGAGACGGTAGGCGTCGAGGTGGTCGCCTTGAACGATGGGCGCCAGGCGCTGGATTACCTTCGGGCCATGCTCGACGAGGGGCGCAACCCGCACGAGGAGTTCCTGATGATGATTTCAGACATCGAAATGCCGGAAATGGACGGTTATACCCTGACCGCCGAAATCCGCGGCGACCCGCGCATGGCCAAGTTGCATATCGTGCTGCACACCTCCCTGTCGGGCGGTTTCAACCAGGCCATGGTCAAGAAAGTCGGGGCCGATGACTTCCTGGCGAAGTTTCGCCCGGATGACCTGGCAGGCCGCGTAGTCGCGCGTATCAAGGCCGCGAGCCCGATCTGAAAGGCAAGACAACACTGCTCAAGCCAGGGAGGCTGATGAGACACGTATAAGAAGAACATCAACAGAGGGCATACCATGTTGAAGTGCAATGAACTCAATCTGCAGGCGCCTGACGGCGAGGCAAAGCCCTTCTGGCGGGACGGCGCACCCTCAGAGGGGCCGTGCGCCCTGGGCTGCGGCGCTCCGCCAGCCACCCAGCCCCCAACAGTTGCTCCGGTCATCGCCGTCGTCCCCACCTCCATGCAGGACGAGTTGGTCGCCGCACAGGAAATCTGTAGCCGCGCCAAGACCGCCGTTGTCGAAATGTTCGGCCATGCCCGCATGGGCCGGGCCCTGGAGCTTGAAGACGTCAGTGCACTGGTGGACGACATTTCGAGCTCGATCGCCCGCCATCCCAACGCCTTTATCAGCCTGGCACGCCTTAAAAGCATCGACGACTACACCTACATGCATTCGGTCGCCGTGTGTGCGTTGATGATTGCCCTGGGCAATCAATTGGGCCTGTCCTCCGCACTGATTCGTCGGGTCGGGATGGCCGGGTTGCTGCACGACATCGGCAAAATGGCCATACCAGGTGCCATCCTCAACAAGCCTGGCCGGTTGAGCAGTGACGAATTGCAGTTGGTGCGCACCCATCCACTGGAGGGGGAGAAAACCCTGCTGGCGGCCTCGCAGATGTGCGAAATGGTCGTGGATGTGTGCCTGCATCACCACGAAAAGTTCGACGGTACCGGCTACCCCCATCAATTGGCGGGTGACCAGATAAGCCTGATGGCCCGGATGGCTGCGGTATGCGATGTCTACGATGCAATCACCTCGGACCGTTCCTACAACCAGGGCTGGGACCCCGCCGTCGCCATCCAGCAAATGTCCACATGGGACGGACACTTTGATGACGAAGTATTTCGTGCATTTTTGAAGTCCGTGGGTATTTACCCGGTCGGTTCTATTGTTCAATTGAAAAGTGGCAGTATCGGTGTCGTCATAGAGCAACATCCCGACTCTTTATTGATGCCAAAAATCAAAGTGTTTTTCCTGCCCGTTCTAAATATCTATGTAACGCCGAAAATAATAGACCTGAGTGATCCCGCACAATCCGATCGAATTGTCGCGAGAGTACCGCCCCAGCGTTACGGTTTTAAAAACACCGAGCATTTATGGCTCGATGAAGAGATGCCAAAAGAGCATTAAGCAAACTCAGCGCTGTACCGCATGCATATGCCTAAGCAGCCAATGATAGAACACTATGCCTTGCGCCAAGAAAGTACCGGAATGTCGACATTCGATGATGTTGGCAACTATTAGCATGGGCAGGAAACATCATGAAATTCAACTCATTGCAGACTCGAATCTGTTTCACCGCCGGGCTCTGCCTGTTTATCTCTTGCGCGAGCCTGGTGTTATATGGCCTGTATTCCTCGAATGCCAACCAGGCTTTTGTGGGTGCTGAAGTTTCAACCCTGATTGAAAGCGCCACCATCCGCGAAGTGCAAAACCTGGCTGAGTCGCGTGCCAATGCCATCCAGGCAAAACTGCAGAACGCCTTGGACTCGGCACGCACAATGGCCAATACCCTGGGAGCGAGTAAAAGTGCCCAGAGCCCGCTGAGCCTGGGCCGCGAGCAGATCAATACGATGCTGCTCAGCGTGCTCAAGGACAACCCCGACTTCAACGGCACGTATTCATGCTGGGAGCCGGACGCGCTGGACGGCCAGGACCAAGCCTTTCGTATCAATGAAGGCGGTAACAACCCGTTGACGGGCCGCTTCACGCCTTACTGGACACGCAGTTCAGACGGCCATATCGCCGTGCAACCGCTGGTTGAGTACGATTCCGATGCCCGCCACCCCAATGGTGTGCTGAAGGGCGGCTGGTATTCCGGCCCGCGGGACACCCAGAAAGAAAGCGTGCTGGACCCACTTCCCTACGTGGTGCAAGGCAAAAATGTGTGGTTGACCACGCTGTCGGTACCTATCACCGCCAATGGCAAGTTCTACGGCGTGGTCGGTGCAGACTTCGACATTTCGTTTATCCAGAAACTCAGCGAGCAAATGTCCGCCGACCTGTATGGCGGCAAAGGCTCCGTGTCGATCCTGAGCAATCAAGGGTTGGTGGTGGCCGACAGTAAACGCCCGGAACTCATTGGCCAGTCATTGAAAGCGTTGTTGCCCGGCTCTTGGGAGAACGTGTTGAGCAATGTACAGAAGGGTCAGGGAGACAGCCGGTTCAACCCGGATTCCCAGGAAATCGAAGTGCAGATGCCGATCAACCTGGGCCGCACCGGCAAGCCCTGGGCGATCGTGATCCATCTGCCCAAGGCGGTGGTCATGAGCCAGGCCATTGCCCTGGAGCAGGAACTGCAGTCACGCGGCGTCAAGAGCAGCATCTGGCAGGTCTCGGTCGGCGTGGGTATCTCCTTGCTGGCATTGCTGGCGCTGTGGTTCGCCACGGCGAAAATCGTCGGTCCGATTCGTGAAGCCGCCGCCCTGGCCGCCAACATCAGCCTGGGTGATTTCTCGCGTCGGCTGGTGCAAAAATCTGAAGATGAAGTGGGCCAGTTGTCCTTTGCCTTGAACGATATGTCGGAAAGCCTGCAACGCCAGGTGCGCGTGGCCGAGCGAATTTCCGAAGGGGACCTGGATCTGGAAGTGCGCCTGTCCTCGCCCAATGACACCCTAGGCAAGTCGTTGGAAAAAATGGTCGGCAACCTGAACACCTTGATTTCCCAGGTGCAGGCCAGCGCCACGCAAATCACCGGCAGTTCCGCGCAGGTCACCGAGTTGAGCCAGTCGCTGTCCGACGGCGCGTCCAATTCTGCCTCGTCCATCACTGAAATCAGTGCGGTGATGACCCAGATGGCAGCGCAAACCACCGACAACGCCGCCAATGCGAAAAAGGCCGACGAGCAATCCCAGGCTTCCCGCGCCGACGCCGGGGAAAGTGACAAGTTGATGAGTGAATTGATCGCCGCCATGGCGGAGATCGACAACTCGGGCAAAGACATCACGGCCATTATCACCACCATCGACAACATCGCCGCTCAAACCAATCTGCTGGCGCTGAACGCGGCCATCGAGGCCGCCCGTGCCGGCGAACTGGGCCGTGGCTTTGCGGTGGTCGCCGATGAGGTCAGGAGCCTCGCCGCCCGCAGCGCCGAAGCCGCCCAGCAAACCGCCGCGCTGATTGCAGATTCCTCGACCAAGACCCAGCGCGGCATGATCATCGCCGGCCGCACAGCCGACTCGTTGAGAAATATCGTTACCGGCACCAGCACGGTGTCCAGCCTGGTGTCGTTGATCTACCAAGCCTCCAGTGAACAGGCTTCCGGCCTGCAGCAGGCGAGCATCGGCCTGGAGCAGATCGACGAAGTCACCCAGCAGAATCAGGTCAACTCCCAACAATGCGCGGTGGCGGCCAAGAACCTGTCGGAACGGGCCAGTTCCATGCAACAGGGCCTGAGCCGCTTCAAAGTCAAAGCCTCGTAATGCCTCACGCGAAGCCAGGGGGAACATCAACCTCCTGGCCCAGCGATATAAACCCACTCCCATTCATGAAATATTAAGAATCGCCTCCCTATACTCACCGATTGCGAGCCGTTCCCCCGAACGGCCTTCTGCCTCGGTAGCCAGACTCCATGACGCGCCCCGCTCCCCTGCTGCTCCTGCTTGCTGCTCTGTTGTTCTTCTTTGCCCTGGGTAACCACGAACTGCAAGGCTCCACCGAGGCCCGTGTCGCGGGGATCGCCATGGCCATGCACCTGGACAATGACTGGGTCGTGCCGCAACTGTTTCGTGAACCCTTCCTGGAAAAACCGCCCCTGAGCCTGTGGCTGGACGCCGGAGCGATTCGCCTGTTCGGCGGCACGCCTGGGGCGGTCCGCCTGGCCTCGGCATTTGCCGGTCTGTTCAGCGTGATGCTGTTCTATGGAATGCTGCGCAGGTTCGGGCGCCCGAAAACATTGGCCCTCAGTGCGGCGCTGATCCTGGCGACCATGGCCAGCTACTGGAGCAATGTGCGTGGCGTGGGGGAAGACTCACTGCTCAGCCTCGGCGTGACCACCGCGCTGCTGGCGTTCTACCAGGCGATGCGGCCTGAGTCCGAGCGCCAAGGCTCGACGACCTGGGCCTGGGCGCTGTTTACCGCCGGCATGGTGATCGCCACCTTGAGCAAAGGCGTACTGGGCCTGGCGATGCCGGGCATCGTGATTTTCGTGTACCTGGCCAGCACCAGCCTGATGGACAAGCGCCTGCGCCTCGCCGACTGGCTCAAGCCGGCGCTGTTCACCCTGTTGGCATTGGTGCCGCTGATGATCTGGTTGTGCTTCCTGTTCCAGCGCGGCGGGATGCAGGCCGTGGGCGAAGTACTGTGGACCAACAGCGTCGGGCGCTTCAGCGGCTCGTTCGTAGAGGCCGGGCATTACGAGCCGTTCTACTACTACATCGCCAAGCTGCCCGAGGCCTTCCTGCCGTGGAACATCTTGGTGTACCTGGGCCTGTGGCACTTCCGGAAAAGCCTGGTGCGTAACCGCTACCGCCTGTTTTTCAGCGTATGGCTGGTGGCGCAGTTCACCCTGCTGACGCTGGCCTCAAGCAAGCGCACGGTTTACTTGATGGCCCTGACACCGGCCGCCGCCGTACTGGCCGCCGAATACGCCCGGGTGTTGCTGGAATGGCTCAAGGACCACAAGCCGGCGCTGTACCGCTACCACCGGCATGTGATCGGCGGCGTCTTCAGCCTGCTCATCGCCTGCTATCTGGTGACCGCATTCTGGTTCGCGCCAAAAGCTGACGCGCGCCAGTCATTCGTACCGGTGATCAGTCAGGTCCAGGCACTGCAGGCGCAAGGCAAGGAAGTCGCGCTGTTCCAGCCCAACGAGCGGATCGCGGGGGCCGGCGTGTTCTATATGAAGAGTTACCTGAGGATCCTGCAGACGGAACCCGAACTGCACAGCTACCTTGCGGCCCAGCCCGGCAACGTTGCGCTGCTGGACCATACCAACGACTTGACCACCAAGGTCACGGTAATCAAGGAGATGGCCATCAACCGCCAGCCCTACTACTTCATCGAGCAGTAAGGCCAGCGCGGGGCATCAGTGCTTAGTGACCTTGTCCAGGTAACCCATGGCGAACGCCGAGATCACGAAGGTCATGTGAATGATCACGTACCACATCAGGTGTTGCGGATCGACGTTCTTGGCGTCCATGAAGATGCGCAACAAGTGAATGGAGGAAATCGCCACGATGGAGGCCGCCACTTTCATCTTCAGCGACGAAGAGTCCATGGTGCCCAGCCAGTTGAGCTTTTCCTTGTTTTCATCGATGTCCAGCTGCGAGACAAAGTTCTCGTAGCCGGAAATCATCACCATCACCAGCAAGCCGCCGACCAGGGCCATGTCGATCAACGACAGCAGCACCAGGATCAGCTCGGACTCGGCCATCGAGAACACGCTCGGCAGCAGGTGAATCACTTCCTGGAAGAATTTCAACGCCAGCGCCAGCAACCCGAGGGACAGGCCGAAATAGATAGGCGCCAGCAGCCAGCGCGAGGCGTACATAGCATTTTCGATAAAGCGTTCCATTGGATCTCACACAGCATGGCTAGAAATGGCGGCGAGTATACCAGCCGCTATAAGACACCTGTAACCACGAGAAAACTGACCTGGGCGGCATCTGTAAGAGAATTTTTCTGCTAGTGTCGAGCCCAATAACTCGGCTCGATGACGTCGGACAGGAAAAAACTCAGATGATGGATGTGCGATCCCCTTTGGCCAGCGTTGGCCTGTGCGCCGCCTTGTTGCTGGCCGGCGGCTGTTCCCCAAGCGATGAGCAGAAACAGGCCACCCTCGAAGAGAAAACCGCGAAGTTCGAGCAGTCCCTCGACAGCATCCAGGATCCGAAACTGCGCGACGCCATTGCCGACCTCGGCGGCTCGCTGCTGCTGCTGGAACGGGCGCGGGTCAAACTCGCCACCAAGCCCATCGAGGCCGAATACGGCGAGGACACCCTCGCGCTGCTCAAGCACTACCCCACGCCGCAAGGGCTGGTGGACACCTACATCAATGGCTTGTTCGTACTGCGCAAAGCCTCACATTCCGACTACCTGACCGATCTGCAGCCGGTCTTCCCATTCAACTTCAATGTGCCGGACCAGTTCCCCTTCCCCCACGGCCTGGAATGGCAGTCCGTCACCTTGAGCAACAACAAGGTCGTGCCGTTCCAGCCGGAATGGTCCGAAACCGATCCCGGTATCCAGTTGAGCCCCAGCAGCTCCAACCTGACCAACCCGGATGACCTGACGGTCACCTACCCGTTTATCGATGGCATCGAGACGGAAAACAAAAGCCAGCCGCAACCCGTTCGCCTCAAAGGCGCAGTGGAAGTGATCGCACCGGGCAAAGTGCTGACCTTCGACTTGTCGAAAAAGGACGTGGGCCACAAACGCACCGAAGGCAATATCACCGTCAACCTGCTGCTCCTGGAAAAGAACTACGCCGAAATCGAACTGACCAACAGCCAACCACTGGCACCTGAGGTGGGTGACGAATCGCCTAACCCCTTGCTGGTACAGGCGCGGGACAGCACCGGGCAATTCCTCACACGCTCGGGTTCGATCAACGAAAGCAGCGCACAAGTCGAGTTCTACCAGAAGCAGTTGGCCGAGATGCAAAAACAGAAGGCCTGGTCCGATGGGTTTGAAAAGCAACTGGTTGATGAGCAGAAAGCCTTCGAACACAAGCAGAGCAGCCATTACGCCAAGGTCTATTTCAATGGCCTGATCGACACCCTGCAGATCAATGTGCTGGATTTCTCCACGGCCACGGTCACCCGCAAGGACCTGGACCTGCCGGTCCTGCGCTTCGACAAGAACAGCCTGGAAAAAACCGTACAAGCCTTGCCCATGCCGGTCACCGTGTACGACGACGGCGCCGCCAGCTGGCTCAAGGACGCCTCGTTGACCGAGGAACAACTGAAGAACAGCGTCACCATCAGCCAGTCCGTCGAAGACGCCAGCGCCGCCCATATCGTGTTCGACCACCCATTCACCTTCAATGACGACTTGGTGGGCAGCGAGCGCAACAGCAGCGAATCACCGGTGACGTTCTTCACTGCCGATGAGAAAGGTGAACGCGGCGAGCCCATCGAATTGCCGACCGAGGCGTATGAATTGAACCCGGCCCGCGGCACCCTCACCTACGACCTCAACCTGTTCCCGGAAAACCCGGCGTTTGTGGTGGGTTCAATCCCACTGTTCCTGGCGACTATCGAGAAAGGCGACATCGATGCGGCCAAGCTGCCCAAGGGGTTGTCGCTCAAAGACAACGCACTGATCGTCGACCAAAAGGAGTTCCCGGCCGACAGCTGGCGCTTCTATGCCAAGGACGCCAGCGGCAACTACCTCAAGGAAATCCTCGGCGTCAGCCATCGCGCCGAGGAATACGGCACGGCCTTGTTTGACGTGCATTACTTCTACGGCCAGCCGACGGCACTGGAAAGCTACCAGCGCACCGACCTGAGTACCGTGCAATACGGCTTTGAGGTCAAGCTGGACAAACCCGAGAGCAAATAACCGCGCCTACAGCGCCAGTTGCTCATGGCTGCCATTGAGCTGCCGCAGATGGGCCTGCATGTGCAGGCACCAGATCTGCGGGTCACCCGCCAGCTCATAGCCGTGCAGGGTCAGGCTGTCGACGATCGATTGCAGCATGCTTTCTGCCACGAAGGGCCCATGAAACGGGCCCTGGGACTTGATTGTGGAAGGCTGCTCACCCGTCATTCCGGCGGCAAACAACAAGGTCCACATTCCGTTATCCCCCGCGAGCGGGCGAACGGAACATTCGATTCGGGTAACCAGGCCGAAGCACTGGCGGGTAAGGCAAAGGTTGCGCGGCATGGCGGCGACCCTCGGTAGATCGGTGTTCAGCCTCAACCTATGGCGAGACTGTTTCTATCCAGCGACTCCTGTGGATATCCCTAAGGCTCAGAATAGAATAAAAACACGACAAACCAAGGCTGTAGGGACCAACGGGCGTTGGCCCCTCGGAAGGACGTCAATTTAGTGACGCAACCAGATCCAAATGTGGGAGGGGGCTTGCTCCCGATGCAGTGTGCCAGTCGACATCTACATGACTGACCTATCGCAATCGGGAGCAAGCCCCCTCCCACATGTTTGATCCGGCCTGGCCTCAGAACTCAGGTGGGCTTGGCTTCGGCCAGCGCCTGCTGCGCCAGCTCCTTCTCCGCTTCCTTCAGGTCTTCCTCGCTGATCATCTCGGCAATCGCGCGCAAGCGCTCGACCACGCGGGCATTGACCGTGCCTTCCGGGAACTGCCCCTCGGCGTCCGGCTCACCGGCATCCTCGCCCACCAGAAGGCTCAATGCCTCGTCGGCCTGCCGCACCGCATAGATGTGGAATTGCCCGGCGCGCACGGCCTGCAGCACCTTTTCATCCAGCATCAACGTGGCCACGTTGGCCTGGGGAATGATCGCCCCTTGCTCGCCGGTCAGACCGCGGGCTTCGCACAGGCGGAAGAAGCCTTCGATCTTCTCGTTGACCCCGCCCACGGCCTGCACTTCACCAAACTGGTTGATCGAACCGGTGATCGCAAAGCACTGCTTGAGCGGCGTCTTCGACAAGGCCGAGATCAACGTGCAGGCCTCGCCCAGGGACGCGCTGTCACCGTCCACGTAACCGTAGGACTGTTCCAGCGCGATACTCGCCGAGATCGCCAGCGGAAATTCCTGGGCATAGCGGCTGCCCAGGTAACCGGTGAGAATCATCACGCCTTTGGAGTGAATCGGCTGCCCGAGGTTAACTTCACGCTCGATGTCGACGATTCCGCTGCCGCCCGGGTACACCGTGGCGGAAATCCGCGCCGGCACACCGAACGCCGAGTCGCCGACCTCCAGCACCGTCAGCCCGTTGCACTTGCCGACCGCCGCGCCGGCGGTGTCGATCAGGATCACCCCGGCGAGCATATCGTCGAGAATCCGCGCCGACACACGCCCGGTGCGCGTGGCCTTGGCCTTCAGCGCGCGCTCGATATGGCCGGCATCGGTCATCTCATCGCCCGCCAGGTGCCGGATAAAGTCCGCTTCGCTGACCAGCTGGAACAAATCCCCAATACGCGCCGACAAACGGCCCTGGTGCTCCGCCAGCCGTGCGCTGTAGGTGGCCAGCCGCGCCACCGCGTCCGAAGTCAGCGGCGCCATGCCTTCTTCCGAAGTGCGGGTCTTGAGCAACTGGGCGAACTGCTCCAGGCTCTCGTCCACCATCGGAATATCTTCGTCGAAATCCACCAGCACCCGGAACATCTCCTGGAAGTCCGGATCGGCGTCCTGCAGCGCGTAATACAACTGGCGCGAACCGATGATGATGACCTTGACCTGCAATGGGATCATCTGCGGGTTAAGGGTCACGGTGGCCAGGCGGCCCAGTTCGCCCAGGGGCGATTCCATCTTCAGCTTGCGCGACTGCAAGGAACGCTTGAGGGCGTCCCACACAAACGGCTCGCTGAGCATCTTCTCGGCTTCAAGAATCAGGAACCCGCCGTTGGCACGGTGCAAAGCGCCCGGGCGCAACTGGCGATAGGTGGTGTACAGCGCGCCCTGGTCGGTGCTGTATTCGATACGGCCGAACAGGTTGTCGTAGGTCGGGTGCGGTTCAAACACCACCGGCGCGCCACCGTTGACCGGATGGCCCACCACCAGGCTCGGGCAGTATTGCTCTTCGAGCAGCTTGCGGGCCTGGGCGTCGGTCTTGGCGTCGTCCACCAGTTGCTCGACCACGGTTTTCAGCAGGTACACCTGCATGGCCTGCAGGTAACCGCAGACACCGGCGTTCTCCGCGTACTTTTCCGACAGCGGTGCGAGCAAAGGCTGCAAGGCCAGGGTGATGGTTTCTTCGTTGAACTGACGCAGTTGGTTATTGGACTCGCGCTTCCACTGGGGCAGGCTGGCCAACTCCTCGTTGAGGCGTTCTTCCAGCTCGGAAATATCCGTGTGGAAACGCTCGCGATCCACTTCCGGCAGCTGGGAGAACTCGGCCTCATCCAGGGCCTTGCCGTCGAGCATCGGGGTGAAGGCGATGTTGGAACTGTCGCGGTACAGCGCCACGTCCTTTTCCAGGGCCAGGCGCTCGATCACGTCCAGGGCCTTGTCATAGCGCTGGTTGAAAGCGCGGTCGATGGCACTCTTGCGCTGTTGATAAGTCGGGTGTTCGAACACCGCCGGGAAGGTCGCGACGAGGTTGTCGACCAGGCCATTGATATCGGCAATGAACGCCGCCGCACCGCCGCCTGGCAATTCCAGGGCGCGGGGTTCGCGAGGCTCGTCAAAATTGTTCACATAGACCCAATCCGCCGGGGTCTGCAGGCGCTTGCCCTCGGCTTTCAGGTAGCGTTTGACGAACGAAAAGCGGCCGGTACCCGGCTCGCCCATGACAAATACGTTGTAGCCGGGGCGCGGCATGGCCACGCCGAACTGCAACGCTTCAACCGCACGTTCCTGGCCAAGCACACCGCGAAAGGGCTCCAAATCATTGGTGGTCGAGAAGCTGAACTGTTCAGCGGAGAAAGGGCGAGTCAGCGCTTCGGGCGCTAGACGCAAGCTGGCAGCAACAGGATCAGGCATCGGGCTTCCTTACATCAGGCGGGGCAGATGACGGCATTCTGGCTCCCTGTTGCGCGCTCTGGCAAGGCGCGCCGTTGGGAAACCCTGGACACGGGAGGCGCCCTGCAAAAAAAATCGCGACATTGCTGATTGTTTTATAAAAACACACGGAACCCTTGGAACGTGCCTAAACTCCAAACTGCGCGGGTTGGACTAATAACCGATCCCGAGGGCGCTATGAAGTGCCTGAACCCTTGTCCATTGGTTTGCACACAAAGAGAACAAAGCTATGAAACGGATCCTTCTCGGTACTCTCTTCACCGTCGTCTCCCTCAATGCAATGGCTGAAGCACCAGGTGGCCCGAACTGCGGTTGGGGCAACATGTTGTTCGAAGGCCAGCGCGGTACTCCAGCTCACTTCCTGGCTTCCACCACCAACGGTACTTCGGGTAACGCCACCTTCGGCATGACCTCGGGCACCAACGGTTGCAGCACCAACAGCGCGCTGACCTACGGCGGCAAGTCCTGGATTGCCATGAATGGCATGATGAACGAGCTGTCCGAAGACATGGCCAAGGGTAATGGCGAAGCACTGACCACCTACGCCGTGGTACTGGGCGTTGCTCCGGAAGATCGCGAGCACTTCGCTGCCGTGGCTCACGAACACTTCCAGCAAATCTTCAGCAAGGCCGATGTGACCGCTGAAGACGTGCACAACAACACCCTGGCTGTACTGAAAGGCGATGCCCGTCTGGCGAAATACGCTACCCAGGCTTAAGCTCGTCCTGCCCGCGCCTACCCAGGCGCGGGTTTTATTTTTGGACCCGCCTCTCCTTGGGTCTCTCTAATTTCCGACTTAAGTTGCCCCTATGCTCAAACGCTTTGCCTGGATGGCACTCTTTGCCTGCGCCCCGCTGTACGCGGCACCGCATCTTGATGATCAACGTTTGCAGCAATTGGCCAATGATCCGTTCTGGCTTTCTCTGGGCCATTACGAAGCCGGCAAAATCAGTGGCTGGCGCAGCTATGTCAGTGAAAAGAAATTCTTCCTCGCCGCCGATGGCGCCCACCACCCGGATGCAGAACTCAAGGCCACCGTTGAAGCGCTTTACGCTCCGGCCAGCCTGGGTGAAAAACACGCTCAATGCGTTTACCCCGCACGTACCCGCTGGCTCAAGGATCAGTTGCACCTCACTGACCTGCCCGCCGTGGACTGCAAGGAATTCAAGCAATGGTTCAAGGACGTCGCGCCCCATAGCGCGGTGATGATCTTCCCGGCGGCCTACCTCAACAGTCCGTCGTCGATGTTCGGCCATACCCTGTTGCGTATCGACCAGGCCGACGTGCAGAGCAACAAGACTGCGCTGCTCAGCTACGCGATCAACTTCGGCGCCTATATCGAAGGCTCGGACAACAGCATCCTCTACGCCTGGAAAGGCCTGATGGGCGGCTACCCCGGCCTGTTCGCCCTGGTACCCTACCAGGAAAAACTCTCCGAATACCGTAGCCTCGAAAACCGCGACCTGTGGGAATACCGCCTCAACCTCACCCAGGTCGAGACCGAGCGCATGGTCGAACACGTGTGGGAGCTCAAGCAGATCCAGTTCGACTACTTCTTCTTCGATGAAAACTGCTCCTATCGCCTGTTGGAACTGCTGCAAGTGGCGCGCCCCGGCCTGCGCCTGACCGAGCAATTCCCGCTCACCGCCATCCCCACCGACACGGTCAAGGCCGTGAAGGATGCGGGACTGGTGGAAAAGATCGACTACCGTCCCTCCCGCGAGCGCGAGTTGCTGGAGCGCGCCAAGCCGCTGAACAGCGACGAGCAACAATGGGTACTGAAGGTCAGCGACGACCAGCAGCAACTGCAGGAACCGGCCTTTAAAGCGTTGCCTCGCGACCGCCAGGCCCTGATCATCGACGCCGCCTACCGCCTGGGCCGCTACCGTGCCAATGGCCTCGAGCGCGACACCGCGCGCTCCCAACGCAGCTTCGAACTGCTGCGCGCGATCAACCAGAACCCGGCGCCCGACCTGACGATCACGCCTCCCGGCCTGCCCGAAAACGGCCATGAATCGCGCACCTGGCAAGCCGGCATCGGCACCCGTGGCGACAAGGCCTTCGGCGAATACGGCCTGCGCATGGCCTACCACGACCTCAACGACAACGCCGAAGGCTTCCCCCTCGGCGCCCAGATCGAAATCCTGCAGATGAAACTGCGCCAGTACGAAGGCAACCACTGGCAACTGCAGCAACTGGACCTGGCCACCATCCGCTCCCTGACCCCGCGCAACGCCTTGCTGCAGCCGTGGTCCTGGCAAGTCACCGGTGGCCTTGAGCGGGTGCCCGGTAAACACGACGACGACACCCTGGTCGCCCACGTCAACGGCGGCGCCGGCGGCACCTGGCAACTGCGCGACGACATGCTCGGCTTCGCCCTCGGCACCGTGCGTGTGGAACACAACAACGACTTCAACGAAGCCATCTCCCCCGCTGCCGGGTTCAATACCGGCGTGCTGTGGAAAAACCCCCTGGGCAACTTGAGCCTGGAGGCTAAAGGAGACTTCTTCACCAATGGCGAGGTACGTCGCAGCCTCAGCCTGAACCAGCAGTGGGAACTGTCCCGCAACCTCGGCCTGCGCCTGAGTGCACAGCGCGAGTACAGCCACTTGTCGACGCCGGTGAATGAAGTGATGCTTGAGGTGAAGTGGTATCACTACTGACTAACACCTTTTGTCAGCATTGCCTGCACAATCAGGAGTTCACTCGACATGGCCGTTACCTGCACCACCCTTGAAGAAGTTCGAAACAACATCGACCGCCTCGACCAGCAAATCGTCACCCTGCTGGCCGAACGCGGCCGCTACGTCTCCCAGGCGGCACGCTTCAAAAAAGATACCGATGGCGTCAAGGCCCCGCAGCGGGTCGAGCAGGTGATCGCCAAGGTGCGGGATCTGGCGCAGACCGTGGGTGCCAACCCCGAGGTGACCGAGCAGGTCTATCGCGCAATGATCGCAGCGTTTATCCAGCAGGAATTGGCGGAACATGCGGCTCTGGCGACCAACCAGGCAACATAGGCCCTTGTGGTGAGGACGCCAACGGCTTCGGTGCCGACCGCTTGATCTCATCGTGCTCCACACCTTTCTCACACCCCTTTCACGCCTCCCCGACAAATCCCTATCTAGACTTCCCCTATCAGCCGTGAAACGGCCAGGGAGCAAGCAATGTGGCGGTATGCAGTAATGCTGTGTGCGGTGGTGTGGCTATCGGGTTGCCAGTCAACCCATCAGGAATTGCTGGCTCGGGGCTATCCGCCCGCCTTTGCCGATGGTTTTGACGATGGGTGCAGCAGCGGCCGCCAGGCGGCGGGGGTGATCACCGGGGTGTTTCGCAAAAACGTGCCGCGTTACCTGAAAGACCGGGTCTACGCCGAAGGCTGGGAGGATGGTTTTCGCCAGTGCAAGGCCATGCGCGAGAACGAGGAGCTGCGCGACTACAAGGACAATCACTGGGATGACCGTGAACGCGCCTGGCAACAGGAGAAGAACCGGGATGCTGCGCGGGCCTATCGCTCGCAATAGGTCGCTTTCAGACATTCATCGAAACTAAAGCGCGGCGAACATGGCCCAAGCTCCATAGAGGGAGAACGTCATGAGCCGAGCTTTTGTAAATGAGGACAACGCCGCCGCCCAGGCAGATCAGCCGGTGGAGCGCCAGGTCAGTGAGCAGCCCAATCGCCTGACCGCGCAAGGGTTGGCGCAATTGCAGGCCAAGGTTACGCAGCTACAAGCCGCGCACAGCGCCGAGTCCGCCAAGGGCGAACAGGCCGATAAGCAGCGCCAGGCCGACCTTGAGCGGGATTTGCGCTACTTCAACCAGCGCGTGCAAAGCGCCCAGGTGGTGGCGCCCGCTACGTCTACCGACAAGGTGCAGATCGGCAACTGGGTGACGTTCGCCAATGAGCATGACGAGCAGCAGCGCATTCAATTGGTCGGGGAAGACCAGGCCGATGCCGGCGCCGGCCTGATCAACTGGGGCTCGCCCCTGGGCCGTGCCTTGCTGGGCGCCCAGGTGGGGGACGAGGTACTGTGGAAGCGCCCCGTCGGCGACCAGTTGATCGAAGTGCTGCGCATCGAGGCCGAGGCCTAGACGATGCCTTGGGCCAGCATCGCGTCGGCAACCTTGACGAAGCCCGCAATGTTCGCGCCCTTCACGTAGTTGATCCGACCGTTCTCTTCACCGTAGTGCACACAGGCATGGTGGATCGACTGCATGATGTTGTGCAGCTTGCTGTCCACTTCACCGGCGGTCCACAACAGGCGCATGGCGTTCTGCGACATCTCCAGGCCGCTTACGGCGACGCCGCCGGCATTCGATGCCTTGCCCGGCGCAAACAGGATGCCCGCCTCGATAAAGATATCCACAGCCTCAAGGGTGGTCGGCATGTTGGCGCCTTCGGCCACGCAGATGCAGCCGTTGCGCAGCAGCGTGCGGGCCGCTTCGGCGTCGAGTTCGTTCTGGGTAGCGCATGGCAGGGCAATGTCGCAGGCCAGCTCCCAAGGGGTTTTGCCGGCGCGGAACTCCAGGCCGTAACGGCCGGCCAGTTCGCTGATGCGCCCGCGCTGCACGTTTTTCAGCTCCAGCAGCGCCGACCATTGTTCCTCGGTCAAGCCGCTTTCGGCGTAGAGCGTGCCTTCGGAGTCAGACAGGGAAATCACCTTGCCGCCCAGGTCCATGACCTTGCGCGCCGCGTATTGGGCGACGTTGCCGGAGCCGGAGACCGCGACACGCTTGCCTTCCACTCGCAGGCCGTCGCGCTTGAGCATTTCTTCGGCGAAGTACACACACCCGAACCCGGTGGCTTCCGGGCGGATCAGGCTGCCGCCGTAGGTCATGCCCTTGCCGGTCAGCACCGAGGTGAATTGGTTGCTCAGGCGCTTGTACTGGCCGAACAGGAAGCCAATCTCACGGGCGCCCACGCCGATGTCGCCGGCCGGCACGTCCACGTCTGCGCCGATATGGCGGTACAGCTCGCTCATGAACGCCTGGCAGAAGCGCATGACTTCGGCATCGCTCTTGCCTTTGGGATCAAAATCCGAGCCGCCCTTGCCGCCGCCCATGGGCAGCGAAGTCAGGGAATTCTTGAAGGTCTGCTCGAAGGCGAGGAATTTCAGCACCCCCAGGTTTACCGACGGGTGGAAACGCAGGCCGCCCTTGTAGGGGCCGATGGCGCTGTTCATCTGGATACGAAAGCCGCGGTTGACCTGGACCTTGCCGTGATCATCCACCCACGACACCCGAAAGGTAATCGCACGCTCCGGCTCGCAGATGCGCTCCAGGATGCCCGAGGCCAGGTAATGGGGATTGGCTTCAAGAAACGGCCACAGGCTGCGTAGGACTTCTTCTACGGCCTGGTGGAATTCCGGCTGGTCGGGGTCGCGTTTTTTCAGGCGGGCGAGGAAGGATTCGACGGATTCGATCATGAAAAGTCTCGGCAAATTGATTGTTTTTAAATGAGTATGAGCCGGACTTTATCAATTCATGTCGCACCGCGACAGGGCAAAATGTCGCTTTTGTGAATTTAAATGGTGCATTAGATATAAATAAACCCAGGAAATAGGGATTTATCGCACTTAAAAAGTGATTACCCACCCACGGCATGCACCAACAATGAAACAGCTATCGGGAGCAAGCCCCCTCCCACATTTGAGTTGTGAACACATTCAAAAATGTGGGAGGGGGCTTGCTCCCGATAGGGCCGTCAAAAACACTGCAAAACCCCAGCCCCAAAAAAAACGGAGTCCGAGGACTCCGCTTTTTTCACACCAGCCGGATCAGGCCAGTTTTTTGTGCCGTACACGGTGCGGCTGGGCAGCCGCTTCGCCCAGGCGCTTTTTACGGTCCGCTTCGTACTCGGTGTAGTTGCCTTCGAAGAACACCGCTTGCGAGTCGTCTTCGTACGCCAGGATGTGGGTCGCGACCCGGTCAAGGAACCACCGATCGTGAGAGATCACAATGGCGGCGCCCGGGAAGTCCAGCAGGGCTTCTTCCAGGGAACGCAGGGTTTCAACGTCGAGGTCGTTGGACGGTTCGTCGAGCAGCAGGACGTTGCCGCCCTCTTTCAGGGTCAGGGCCAGGTGCAAGCGACCGCGCTCACCACCGGACAGGTCCTTGACGAACTTCTGCTGGTCGCCGCCCTTGAAGTTGAAACGGCCGACGTAGGTGCGCGACGGGATTTCATAGTTGCCGATGCGGATCTGGTCGGAACCGTCGGAAATTTGCTGGAACACAGTCTTGCTGCCATCCAGGTCTTCGCGGCTCTGGTCCACACAGGCCAGTTGCACGGTTTCGCCGATTTCGATGCTGCCCGAATCCGGCGTTTCCTTGCCCATCAGCATGCGGAACAGGGTGGATTTACCCGCACCGTTACCACCAATTACGCCGACGATCGCGCCTTTTGGCATGGAGAACGACAGGTTGTCGATCAGCACGCGGTCGCCATAGCCTTTGCACACGTTCTTGAACTCGATGACCTTGTCACCCAGGCGCGGGCCGGCCGGGATGTAGATCTCGTTGGTTTCGCTGCGCTTCTGGAATTCCTGCGACTGCATTTCTTCGAAGCGTTGCAGACGGGCCTTGGATTTGGACTGGCGGGCCTTGGCGCCTTTGCGCACCCACTCCAGTTCTTCCTTCATGGCTTTTTCGTGGGCCGATTGCTGCTTGGATTCGGCGGCCAGACGGTCGGACTTGGCTTCGAGCCAACCGGAGTAGTTGCCCTCGTAAGGGATACCGGCGCCACGGTCGAGCTCGAGGATCCAGCCGGCAACGTTGTCGAGGAAGTAGCGGTCGTGCGTGATCGCAACCACGGTGCCCGGGAAATCGTGCAGGAAGTGCTCCAGCCAGGCGACGGAGTCGGCGTCCAGGTGGTTGGTCGGTTCGTCGAGCAGCAGCATGTCGGGAGCGGACAGCAGCAGGCGGCACAGGGCCACGCGGCGTTTTTCACCACCGGACAGGAACTCGACCTTGGCGTCCCACGCCGGCAGGCGCAGCGCATCGGCGGCGACTTCCAGCTGGCGCTCCAGGTTGTGACCGTCGCCGGCCTGCAGGATGGCTTCGAGCTTGGCTTGTTCAGCGGCCAGCTTGTCGAAGTCGGCGTCCGGTTCAGCGTAGGCGGCGTAGACCTCGTCCAGGCGGGCCTGGGCGTCCTTGATCACGCTGACGGCTTCTTCGACCACTTCACGCACGGTCTTGGTCGGGTCCAGGATCGGCTCCTGGGGCAGGTAACCGATGTTCAGTTCCGGCATCGGGCGGGCTTCGCCTTCGAACTCGGTGTCGACGCCGGCCATGATTTTCAGCAGCGTGGACTTACCCGAACCGTTGAGGCCGAGCACGCCGATCTTGGCGCCGGGGAAGAAGGACAGCGAAATGTTTTTCAGGATTTCCCGCTTCGGAGGGACAACTTTTCCCAGCCGATGCATGGTGAAGACGTATTGAGCCATGGTGAACCTAGCGTCAGTGACTGATGAATTAAGCGGGCGAAGCCCGTGCCAGGCCATGCGCCGCGCGGGCCGTTGACTATCATCAATGCCAGCGAACGGAAAAAGCCTGAATGTCTGGGGCTGGAACGCCCCCGCGTAACCGGCAAAGCTACCTGAATGCGCTTGGTCAGTCCAGCCAAGCGGGGCTGGCACTTTGCCACAAGTCAAGGCATGCTAGCCGCCCTTCGGGCGTCCGGCTTATAGTGCACGTCGCGCGCCAGTCCAGCCAAACCGCAGGATCACAGCTTGTCCAAAGTCACGCCGCCAACGCCCTTGCGCGCCGCTCATGTAGCGCCGGGAACGCCCCTGCACGGCACCCTCAAAGGCGCATTGGCGACGCTTGTCCTCCTGCTGCTCGCGTTATTGTTCTGGCAACTGCTGGACCAGTTGCAGCAAAACCAGAAAAACCAACAGCAATACACCATCGACTACAGCGCCGACCTGGCTGAACAGATCAGCCTGAGCATGGCCCTGAGCGCAAAAATTGCCCTGAACCTGCTACCGATGGTCGAGCCGCCGCGCGACATCGAACAGCAACAGGCCTTGACGCGCACGTTGCAGCGCTCGCTGCCGGAACTTCGCAGTATCGCCCTGCTGGCGCCCAGCGGCGCGATGATCAGCGACAGCGCCAATGACAGCCAGGACAGCGCCTGGCTGGAAGAGCTGGTGCAGCGCAGCCACGGCCAACCCTACTACCTGAGCAATAACAACGACGGCACCCTCATCTATCTGCTGCTGCACCAGCCCAGCGGCGGCTCAAGGATGTACTGGGCGCTGCGCCTGGCACCCGAGTACCTGGTCAACCTGACCCGCCAGGACAGCCAGGGCCAACGGCCGATGTGGGCCATCGAGAACCGCCTGAACCACCGTGTGGTCAGCCGCGACAGCGGCATGCCGGCGCAATGGGGCGACGCCCTGACCCCGGATGACCTGAATAAAAGCGTGCTGGTCACGCCCCTGAGCAAAAGCGACTGGCAGTTGCGCGGGATGTTCGACCGCGCAGCCGTGCTGGAACAACTGTTGCCGGCGTTTATCGGTAAATGCCTGCTGGGCCTGGCCTTCTCGCTGATCCCCGTGATCGTGTTGCTGAATATGCGTCGCCGCCAGCGCCAGGTGCATGAAGGCCGGCGTCGGTATCAGGATATTTTCGAAGGCACCGGCGTCGCCCTGTGCGTACTTGACCTGTCGGGCCTGAATGCATTCTTTGGCAAGGTGAACTTGCAGACCCGCGAGCAACTGCACGCCTGGCTGCAAAGCTCCCCCGAGGAATGCCGGCAGTTGCTCACCGAACTGCGCATCACCGAGATCAACCAGGTGGCGGTGAGCCTGCTCAGAGTGGGCTCCTGCGAGGAAGCGTGGGAGCGGCTGATCGATGATTGCCCGCGCAACACCACGTCCATCGGACATCAGATACTCGAAGCGGTCCTGACCCAA
Source organism: Pseudomonas sp. 1 R 17 (assembly GCF_900067035.1). Taxonomy (NCBI): domain Bacteria; kingdom Pseudomonadati; phylum Pseudomonadota; class Gammaproteobacteria; order Pseudomonadales; family Pseudomonadaceae; genus Pseudomonas; species Pseudomonas sp. 1 R 17. The sequence continues at coordinate 39,809 of NZ_FKLB01000044.1, read as the reverse complement.
CAGAATCAGCTTGAGTTGGAAATCCAGCTCAAGGATGTAGCCGGCAACGAACAATACCTTTGGATGGTGATGCGCCTGCCGGAACAGCAGGACGACTTCAAGGCGGTGATCCTCAGCATCAGCGACATCACCAGCCGCAAGCTGATCGAACTGTCATTGGTGGAACGTGAAAGCTTCTGGTCGGATGTGGTGCGTACCGTGCCCGACCACTTGTATGTGCAGGACGTGATCAGCCAGCGCATGATCTTCAGCAACCACCATCTGGGCCACACCCTCGGCTATACCAAGGCCGAACTGCAGCAAATGGGCGAGTATTTCTGGGAAATCCTGCTGCACCCAGAAGACGCCGAGCATTACCACGATTTGCGCCAGCAGCAACGCCAGGCCGGCTACGCGACGCAGTTGCACTGCCAGTTGCGCTTTCGCCATCGCAACAACCAATGGCGGCGCTTTGATATCCGCGAACAGGCCCTGGCGCGGGACAAATCGGCGCAAGTCACGCGCATCATCGGTGTGGCCAAGGACATCACCGACCAGATCGAAGCCAGCGAGTCCCTGCGCGACAGCGAAAAGCGCTACCGCATGCTCGCCGAAAGCATCAGCGACGTGATCTGCTCCACCGACAGCCAACTGGCCCTCAACTACATCAGCCCGTCGGTCAACGCCGTGCTGGGTTACGACGTGGACTGGGTATTCAAGAACGGCTGGCAGTCGATCATCGCCAACCCCCAGCAACTGACCGGCATCTATAGCTTGCTGGAACAGGTCAGCCGGGCGCTGGGCGATCCCGACGCGCTGAACAGACTCCGCGATCAAGTGCAGACCCAGTTGTTCCTGTTCGACTGCCTGCGCGCCGACGGCCGCAAGGTGCCGATCGAGCTGCGCCTGGTGCTGGTATGGGATGAGCACGGCGCCTTCGAAGGTGTCCTCGGCGTGGGCCGCGATATCAGCCAGCAACGCCGCGCGGAAAAAGACCTGCGCATGGCCGCCACCGTATTCGAACACTCCACGTCGGCGATCCTGATCACCGACCCGGCCGGTTATATCGTGCAGGCCAACGAGGCGTTCAGCCGGGTCAGCGGTTATGCGGTAAGCGATGTACTCGACCAGTTGCCGAACATGCTCACCGTCGACGAACAACAGGAAGCCCACCTGCGCTATGTGCTCAAGCAATTGCACCAGCACAGCACCTGGGAAGGCGAAGTGTGGCTCAAGCGCCGTAACGGCGAGCACTACCCGGCCTGGGTCGGCATTACGGCGGTGTTCGACGACGAAGGCGACCTGGCCAGTTATGTGTGTTTCTTCAGTGATATCAGCGAACGCAAGGCCAGCGAACAGCGCATCCACCGCCTGGCCTACTACGACGCCCTGACCCACCTGCCCAACCGCACGCTGTTCCAGGACCGCCTGCACACCGCGCTGCAATCAGCCGAACGGCAGAAGTCGTGGGTGGTGCTGATGTTCCTTGACCTTGACCGTTTCAAGCCGATCAACGACTCCCTGGGCCACGCGGCCGGCGACCGCATGCTCAAGGAAATGGCGACCCGCCTGCTCGGCTGCGTGGCCGAAGACGACACCGTGGCACGCATGGGCGGCGACGAGTTCACGTTGCTGCTGCAACCGCGGGTCAACCGCGAAATGGCGCTGAACCGCGCGATCCATGTGGCCGAGCAGATCCTCGCCAGCCTGGTGAAGCCCTTCGTGCTGGAGGGTCGCGAGTTCTTTGTAACCGCCAGTATCGGCATCGCACTCAGCCCCCAGGACGGCAACGAGCTGAGCCAGTTGATGAAAAACGCCGACACCGCGATGTATCACGCCAAGGAACGCGGCAAGAACAACTTCCAGTTCTACCAGGCCGATATGAACGCCAGCGCCCTGGAACGCCTGGAACTGGAGAGCGACCTGCGCCACGCCCTGGAGCAGGACGAATTCGTGCTCTATTACCAGCCGCAGTTCAGCGGCGACGGCAAACGCCTGACCGGCGCCGAAGCCCTGCTGCGCTGGCGCCACCCACGCCGTGGCCTAGTGCCGCCGGGGGACTTCATTCCGGTGCTTGAAGAGCTGGGCCTGGTGGTGGACGTGGGCGACTGGGTGATCAGCGAAGCCTGTCGCCAGCTCAAGACCTGGCACCAGAACAAGGTGCGGGTGCCGAAAGTCTCGGTGAACATCTCTGCGCGGCAGTTCTCCGACGGCCAACTGGGCACGCGCATCGCCACCATCCTCAAGGACACCGGCCTGCCGCCGGCGTGCCTGGAGCTGGAGCTGACCGAAAGTATCCTGATGCGCGAAGTCAACGAAGCCATGCACATCCTCGACAGCCTGAAAAACCTGGGCCTGAGCATCGCGGTGGACGACTTCGGCACCGGTTATTCGTCCCTCAACTACCTCAAGCAATTTCCCATCGACGTGCTGAAAATCGACCGCACCTTCGTTGATGGCCTGCCCTCCGGCGAGCAGGATGCACAAATCGCCCGCGCCATTATCGCCATGGCCCACAGCCTCAACCTGGCGGTGATTGCCGAAGGTGTGGAAACCCATGAGCAGCTGGACTTCCTGCGCGAGCATGGTTGCGACGAGGTGCAGGGGTATCTGTTCGGGCGGCCGATGCCGGCACATCGGTTCGAGGCGCAGTTCAGCAATGATGCGCTGTTCATGTTCGATTGAGCGGTGTGATGAGGCCGGCACAGTCACCACCCATCCCGAGATGAGCCCCGCTTGTCCGCGACATGATGTCCTTTCATATGCCATCTAAAACCCATTGGGTTAGAATGCCCTCCTTTTCTGCCCCCGATCCTTGAGGACCGCCATGTTCAGCCGTGATTTGACTATTGCCAAGTACGACGCCGATCTCTTCGCCGCCATGGAGCAAGAAGCCGTGCGCCAGGAAGAGCACATTGAGCTGATCGCTTCGGAAAACTACACCAGCCCTGCGGTGATGGAGGCTCAAGGTTCGGTTCTGACCAACAAGTACGCCGAAGGCTACCCAGGCAAGCGCTACTACGGTGGCTGCGAGTACGTCGACGTGGTTGAGCAACTGGCCATCGACCGTGCAAAAGAACTGTTCGGCGCCGATTACGCCAACGTCCAGCCACACGCCGGCTCCCAAGCCAACAGCGCCGTGTACCTGGCCCTGCTGCAAGGCGGCGACACCATCCTGGGCATGAGCCTGGCCCACGGTGGTCACCTGACCCACGGCGCCAGCGTTTCCTCCTCCGGCAAGCTGTACAACGCCGTTCAGTACGGTATCGATGCCAACGGCCTGATCGACTACGACGAAGTCGAGCGCCTGGCGGTCGAGCACAAGCCAAAAATGATCGTGGCCGGTTTCTCTGCCTACTCGCAGATCCTCGACTTCCCACGCTTCCGCGCCATCGCCGACAAGGTGGGCGCCTACCTGTTCGTCGACATGGCTCACGTAGCCGGTCTGGTCGCCGCTGGCGTCTACCCGAACCCTGTGCCTTTCGCTGACGTGGTGACCACCACCACCCACAAGACCCTGCGCGGTCCACGTGGCGGCCTGATCCTGGCGCGCGCCAACGCCGAGATCGAGAAAAAGCTGAACTCCGCCGTATTCCCGGGCGCCCAGGGCGGCCCACTGGAGCACGTGATCGCTGCCAAGGCGATCTGCTTCAAGGAAGCCCTGCAGCCTGAGTTCAAGACCTACCAGCAACAAGTGGTGAAAAACGCCAAGGCCATGGCCGGCGTGTTCATCGAGCGCGGTTTTGACGTAGTGTCCGGCGGTACTGAAAACCACCTGTTCCTGCTGTCCCTGATCAAGCAGGACATTTCCGGTAAAGATGCTGACGCTGCCCTGGGCAAAGCTTTCATCACCGTGAACAAAAACTCCGTGCCGAACGACCCACGTTCGCCGTTCGTGACTTCCGGCCTGCGCTTCGGCACCCCGGCTGTGACCACTCGTGGCTTCAAGGAAGCAGAGTGCAAGGAACTGGCCGGCTGGATCTGCGACATCCTGGCGGACCTGAACAACGAAGCCGTGATCGACGCGGTGCGTGAGAAGGTCAAGGCCATCTGCAAAAAACTGCCGGTATACGGCGCGTAATACAAAGAAGCCCACTGTAGGAGCGAGCTTGCTCGCGAAAAACGTCAACGATAACGCGTGCATCTTGGGTGCACGCGTTGCCTGTGAGTTCTTCGCGAGCAAGCTCGCTCCTACAGGTGGGCTTTTTTATGCCTGATAGACCCGCTCAAAGCCTTCTCGGATCTTGTCCTCCGGCAACTCATCGGCAATAAACACGATCACACTCTCCCGCGCCTCACCCTCGGCCCACTCGGTATCCCAGTCGAAACCATAGAGCTTGAGCACGCCCTGGAACACCATGCGGCGGTCTTCGCCGGCAATATTGAGCACGCCCTTGTAGCGCAGCAGCTGCTTGCCATGGTCTTCCAGCAGTTCGTTCATGAACTCACTGAGCCGGTCGATATCCAGTGGCTGGTCGGTGCGCAGCACCAGGCTGGATATACGGTCGATGGACGGCGCCTTGCTCACCGGGCGCAGGCTCATGCCGGCGTTGAGGTTGAAGCCGCGCACATCGAGCAGTTCGGCCAGGTCAATCTTGCCGTGCTCAACCACGCGAATCGGCGCGCGGCGGTTGATGCGTGTGAGGCGTTCACTGAGTGCTTCGAAGGTAGCGTCATCCACCAGGTCACGCTTGCTCACCAGCAGCCGGTCGGCGAAACCGATCTGTGCCTGGGCGATGGTCTGGGTCAGGTGATGCTCGGCGTGGGCGGCGTCCACCAGGGTAATGATGCCGTCAAGGATGTAGCGTTCGCGCAGCTCCTCATCGATGAAAAAGGTCTGGGCCACCGGCGCCGGGTCGGCCAGGCCGGTGCACTCGATCACCAGGCGGTCAAAGGCGATCTCACCGCTGTCCAGGCGCTCGAGCAGCAGATACAGGGCCTTGGTCAGGTCGGTGTGGATGGTGCAGCACACGCAGCCGTTGGACAGGGTCATGACTTGCACCGGTTCTTCGCCCAGCAATTGGGTGTCGATACCGGCGTCGCTGAATTCGTTTTCGATCACGGCAATTTTCAGCCCGTGCTCGGCCTTGAGCAGATGGCGCAGCAAGGTGGTCTTGCCCGCACCGAGAAAGCCGCTGAGAACGGTGACTGGAATGGGAGAGGACAAAAGAAATTCTCCTTAAAGGAACACAGAAACAGATGTGGGAGGGGGCTTGCCCCGATAGCAGTGTGTCAGGCACTTATCTGTCACTGACACGCCGCTATCGGGGCAAGCCCCCTCCCACAGGGAGTTGCGTTAAATCAACAGCACTTGGGCCCACCCTTGCCGCCGTAACGGGCCTCCTGGCGTTCCCGGAAGAACGCCTTGTAGTCCATCATCGGCTTGTCCGGGTGCTTGGTTTGCATATGCTCGACGTACGTGTCGTAGTCGGGCATGCCGACCATCAGGCGCGCGGCCTGACCGAGGTATTTACCGAGGCGACTGATGTCATTGAACATGTTTGCAATCCTCGGTTATGCGTCCGGTACGGCCTGGAACGGGGCTTCTTTATCCGTACGCTCTTTGTTGCCCCAGGCGGCGACGCCGACCTTGAGCGCATAGAACAGGATGCTGAACACCACGAACAGGAACAGCACCGTCAACGTTGCGTTGGTGTAGGCGTTCCAGATCACATGTTGCATCTGGTCCACGCTCTTGGCCGGGGCCAGGATCTGGCCGTTCGCCAGGGCATCGCTGTACTTCTTCGCCAGGGACAGGAAGCCGATCGCCGGGTTGGCGTCGAACAGCTTGATGAAGCCTGCGGTGGTGGTGCAGATCAGCAGCCAGACCGCCGGCAGCATGGTCACCCAGATGTAGCGCTGGCGCTTCATTTTGATCAGCACAACCGTAGCGAGCATCAGCGCGATACCGGCGAGCATCTGGTTGGAGATACCGAACAGCGGCCACAAGGTATTGATACCGCCCAGTGGATCGATCACGCCCTGGTACAGCAGGTAACCCCACATGGCCACGCAACCGGCGGTCGCGATCAGGTTGGCGGTCCAGGACTCGGTGCGCTTGAGCGCCGGTACGAAGGAGCCGAGCAAGTCCTGAAGCATGAAGCGACCGGCACGGGTGCCCGCGTCGACGGCAGTCAGGATAAACAGCGCTTCGAACAGGATCGCAAAGTGGTACCAGAACGCCATGGTGTTTTCACCCGGCAGCACACTGTGCAGGATCTGCGCGATACCCACCGCCAACGTCGGCGCACCACCGGCACGCGCGAGGATGGTGGTTTCACCGATGTCATGGGCCACGGCCGACAGCGCCTCGGGGGTAATTGCAAAACCCCAGCTGCTGACGGTTTGTGCCACGGTCACCACGTCAGTGCCGACGATTGCCGCCGGGCTGTTCATGGCGAAGTACACGCCTGGCTCAATCACCGAAGCGGCAACCATCGCCATGATCGCCACGAAGGACTCCATCAGCATGCCGCCGTAACCGATGTAACGGGCGTGGCTTTCACTGGCCAGCAGCTTGGGCGTGGTGCCCGAGGAAATCAGCGCGTGGAAGCCCGAGACCGCGCCACAGGCAATGGTGATGAACAGGAACGGGAACAGGCCGCCCTTCCATACCGGGCCGGTACCGTCGATGAACTGGGTCAGCGCCGGCATTTTCAGGTCGGGCATGGTCACCAGGATGCCGATCGCCAGGGCGATGATGGTGCCGATTTTCAAGAAGGTAGAGAGGTAGTCACGTGGCGCGAGGATCAGCCACACCGGCAGTACCGCCGCTACGAAACCGTAGCCGATCAGCATCCAGGTGATCTGGATCCCGGTGAAGGTGAAGGCCTTGGCCCAGACCGGATCAGCGGCGATCTGCCCGCCCAGCCAGATCGAACCGAGCAGCAACAGCACGCCGATGATGGAGATTTCACCAATGCGGCCCGGGCGGATGTAGCGCATGTAGATGCCCATGAACATCGCAATCGGGATGGTCGCCATCACCGTGAAGATGCCCCATGGGCTCTCGGCCAGGGCCTTGACCACGATCAGCGCCAGCACCGCGAGGATGATGATCATGATCAGGAAGCAGCCGAAGAGCGCGATGGTCCCCGGGATACGCCCCATCTCTTCGCGCACCATGTCGCCCAGGGAACGGCCATTACGACGGGTGGACAGGAACAGGACCATGAAGTCCTGCACCGCACCGGCCAGCACCACGCCGGCAATCAGCCAGAGCGTGCCGGGCAGGTAGCCCATTTGCGCCGCCAGTACCGGGCCGACCAGGGGGCCTGCACCGGCAATCGCCGCAAAGTGGTGACCGAAAAGGATGTGTTTGTTGGTCGGCACATAGTCCAGACCGTCATTGTTGACCACTGCGGGGGTGGCCCGCCGTGGATCGAGTTGCATCACATTATTAGCGATGAACAAGCTGTAGTAGCGATAAGCGACCAGATAGATGGCCACGGCAGCGACCACGATCCACAAGGCGTTGATCGCCTCGCCTCGGCGCAAGGCCACTACGCCCAGGGCGCACGCTCCTACGATTGCCAGCACCAGCCAGGGTAGGTGGCGTAGCAGGCTATTATTATTTTTCATTTTTATATTCCAGCCAGGGTGGACAGAAAGGACAGCCATCCGGAGTTTAGCGCTACTGGCCTTAAAGGCCACCCCCCTACGTTGGTCTAGAGCCTTGCAGAGGCAAAAAAAGCAGAAAAAACCACCCGATGATGGCGCAGGGCTACAATCCTTTTATCCACAGAGGGTTTCACCATGACCGAGCAAGCGTCTGATCGCCGTCGTTTTCGCCGGATCGCCTTTGATGCCAAGACCGAACTTCGGCAAAACGGCAACGAATGGCCGGTGCAATTGGTGGATTTGTCGCTCAAGGGCCTGTTGGCGCAACGGCCTGAAGGGTGGAAGGGAAATAAGGCGCTGCCGTTTGCGGTCGACATACGCCTGGATCCCAAGGCGCATATAAAGATGCAAGTACGGCTGACCCACGAAGCTGATGGCCAACTGGGATTTGTGTGCACAGACATCGACCTGGACTCGATCAGCCACTTGCGGCGGCTGATCGAGTTGAACCTGGGCGACCAGGAAGAGCTGGAGCGGGAGTTGGGCGCGTTGCTGGAGGTGTAACGGCTCAGGGAAACGCCGTACGTGCGGGAAACTCGCTTTCCATGTCCCAGTAGCCCTTCTTCTGACTTGAGGCGCCGTGCCACTGCCCGTCGACAAACCGATAAGTCTGATAACGGGTGGCAAAGTCATCCTCACCGTCGCCGTCCATAAATGACGACACCTGCAGCAGTTCATCCGCGCCGCCACTGGTTGGCGTCGCGATCGTCCACGCCGCCTTGCCCGTATGCGCCAGGGTCAGCGCCTGGACTTTGCCGTCGGCGCCCTGGTAACCCAGCGGGTTGAGTTGCTGCTTGCCAGGCAGCAACAGCTGCGTGGCAGGCCCGCTGTAGCTGCCCATGGGGGCGGTCTGGTCGATGGTCAAAAAATACACAGGTTCGGGCAGCCCTTTGATCGGGGCTTTCTCGACCTCGGCCAACGGGTAGCCGAGGTCTTCGTGAGCTATCACCTCGCCAGAGGCCGACACCCAGCGCACCTGGGCTTCGAGCAGCGGGTTGTCGACCAAGTCGCCGGGCTCGTCGAACGAGTCTTCATCCAGCCCGCTGCCCCAACTGTCCTTGTGCAGTTGGGGGCTGATGCGCTGGTCTTCGAGCACCTGCAGCACACTGCCATCTGGCGTCACCAGCGTTTGCGCCAGGCGATAGCCCGTTGGCAGCTCAGCCCAGGCCATGGCGGGCAAGCCGGCCAAGGCGACAAACAGGGCGACTACACCCCAGCGATTCGATCGTTGCATGGCGTCCATCCCTGAATTATTCGAAAAGTGCATCCAACGCCTGTTCCAGGCGCGTGACTCCAATTACCTGCAATCCTGGCGGCATTTCCTTCGGCGCATTGCCCTTGGGCACGATCGCGCGTTTGAAGCCATGCTTGGCCGCTTCCTTCAAGCGTTCCTGGCCGCTGGGCACCGGGCGCACTTCGCCCGACAGGCCCACCTCACCGAACACCAGCAGGTCGTGGGGCAATGGCCGGTTGCGCAGGCTGGACATCACTGCCGCCATCAACGCCAGGTCGGACGCGGTTTCCAGCACCTTGACCCCGCCGACCACGTTGAGGAACACGTCCTGGTCGTGGGTCGGGATGCCGCCGTGACGGTGCAGCACCGCCAGCAGCATCGCCAGGCGGTTCTGATCCAGGCCCAGCGTAACGCGGCGCGGGTTGGCCAGATGGCTGTCATCCACCAGCGCCTGGACTTCCACCAGCATCGGCCGGGTGCCTTCCCACGTCGCCATGACCACACTGCCTGGGACTTCTTCCTGGGCACGGGTCAGGAAAATCGCCGATGGGTTGGAGACTTCCTTCAGCCCCCGGTCAGTCATGGCGAACACACCCAGTTCGTTCACCGCGCCGAAGCGGTTCTTCACCGCCCGCAGCAAGCGCAAGCGGCCATCGGACTCGCCTTCGAAATACAGCACGGTGTCGACCATATGCTCCAACACCCGTGGCCCGGCCAGCGCGCCCTCTTTGGTGACGTGGCCGACCAGGAAGATCGCCGTGCCGCTCTGCTTGGCGTAGCGCACCAGCAACGCCGCACTTTCGCGCACCTGGGACACGCCGCCCGGCGCCGACTGCAATTGCTCGGTGAAAATCGTCTGGATCGAGTCGATCACCATGACCTTGGGTTTTTCGATCCGGGCTGTGGCGATGATGCTTTCGATGCAGGTTTCGGTCATGACCCGCAGTTGGTCCTGGGGCAAGCCGAGGCGGCGCGCGCGCATGGCCACCTGTTGCTGGGATTCTTCGCCGGTGACGTACAGCGCCGGCATGCGGCTGGCGATGCTGCACAGGGTTTGCAGCAGAATCGTCGATTTGCCGATGCCGGGGTCGCCGCCGATCAACACCACCGAGCCGTCCACCAGGCCGCCACCCAGAACCCGATCCAGCTCACCGGAGGCCGTCGAGAAACGCGGGATCTCTTCGACGCTGACTTCCGCCAGGGTCTTGATCTGCGCCTGCTGCCCGGTCCAACCGGCACGCCCGGTAGGGGCAGCGGCGCCGCCGCTTTCGATCATGGTTTCAGTCAGGGTATTCCACGCACCACACTCGGTGCATTGGCCGGCCCACTTGGGAAAGGTCGCGCCGCACTCCGTGCAGCCGTACATGCGCTTGGCCTTTGCCATTTGAGAACCTCCAACCGAAAAACCGCGATGATAGCTCAGCGCGACGCCGGGGTCCGGATTTCACCGCTGGCCAATCGTGAAGCACTATTGCCGACCGGGTCTTCGGCGTTGAGATCGGCGCCCTTGGCCTTGAGTTCGTCGAGCAACTCGATGCGCTTGAACAGCCCGGCATACATGGCCGCCGTCTGACCGGCACCGTTACGCTGGTCGGGGTTGCAGTCGGTGGCCAGCAGGCGCTGGGCGATTTTCAATTCGCCCTTGAAGATCGCGCCCATCAACGCGGTGTTGCCGCGCTTGTCCTGCACACAGGCGTCGGCGCCGGCGGCGAGCAAACGCTCCACGTAGGTACTTTCGCCATGGTAAGCAGCGAGGATCAGCGCGGTGTAGCCCTTGTCGTCCTGGGTGTTGAGGGGGAAGCCGGCGTCGATAAAGGTGTTGAGCATGTCGAGGTCGCCACGGCGGGCGGCGTCGAAGTAATAATCCTGGAGCTGCGCCTTGAGTGCGACCGGGTCGGGCGACTCGGCATGGGCGACAAAAGCCAGCATGGCCATCAGTAAGCCGATAGAAATACGCATGGGTTCTCTCCTGCCAGAGGTCGACGCCCGCATGGGCATCGACCAAAACCAACATCAGTCAGTGAGTTTTTCGGCCAGCGCCTTCACGCGCGCCAGATCACCCTTGGCGACCTTGGCCACGCCGGTGCCGTACTCCGGATCAGCCTTGTAGAGGAACGACAGGATGATGTGCTTGCTCTCGTCATCGGTCGTGGCCAGGGAGCCGCCGAAGTTGTCGATCAAGTCCTGACGCTCTTTCTTGTTGTAGGAGCGATACAGATCGCCGGCCTGCTTGAAGTTCTGCTCACGCTGGATCTTCGCCTGCTGGGTGCTGCCCGACAGTGCCGTCTGGCTGTAGCGCGCGGTTTGCGGCTCTTCACGGTTTTCCAGGCGGCTTGGCTGGTAGTTCACGCCGCTGGTGGTCTTGCCGAAGTTCAGCGCGCCGTCCTGGTTCCCGTTGTTGACGGTCACCCGAGGGGCGTTGATCGGCAGTTGCAGGGCATTGGCGCCCAGGCGATACATCTGCGTGTCGGCATACGAGAACACCCGGCCTTGCAGCAGGCGGTCTTCCGACGGCTCGATGCCCGGTACCAGGTTGGCCGGGGCCATGGCCACTTGCTCGGTTTCCTGGAAGACATTCGCCGGGTTGCGGTTCAGCACCATCTGCCCGACTTTGCGCTCGGGCACATTCGGCCAGATCTTGGTGGCGTCCAGCGGGTCGAAATCAAACTTGGCCAAGTCTTCCGGCTTGAGTACCTGCACATACAAGTCCCACTTGGGGAAGTCGCCCTTGTTGATATGGGTGACCAAGTCGTTGGTCATATGGCTGTAGTCACGCCCCTGCACTTCGCTAACTTGCTTGGGATCGAGGTTCTTGATGCCTTGCAGGCTCTTCCAGTGGAACTTGACGTAGTGCACTTCACCCTTGGCGTTGATCAACTTGTAGGCATGTACGCCATTGCCGTCCATTTCCCGATAACTGGCCGGAGTACCGGAGTCGGAATACAACTCGGTAAGTGTGCGAGTGGCCTCGGGAACATGGGAGAAGAAGTCGAAGCGACGGGAGTCATCATCCAGGTTAGTGCGCGGGTCCGGCTTGAAGGCGTGGACCATATCGGGGAACTTGATGGCATCGCGGATAAAGAACGTCGGGAAGTTATTACCCACCAAGTCCCAGTTGCCATCGGCGGTATAGAACTTGGTGGCGAAGCCGCGCGGGTCACGCAGGGTTTCCGGGGAATGATTGCCGTGCACCACGGCCGAGAAGCGCACGAACACCGGGGTGGTTTCGCCAGCAGCGAAGACCTTGGCCTTGGTCAGGTCACTGAGGTTATCGGTGACGGTGAAGGTGCCATGGGCGCCGGTACCGCGGGCATGCACCACGCGCTCGGGGATGCGCTCACGGTCGAAGCGCTGCAGCTTCTGGATCAGTTGCACGTCCTGCAGCAGCACCGGGCCGTTGGCGCCGGCGGTTTGCGAGTTCTGGTTGTCGCCGACGGCGGCACCGTTGTCACGGGTCAGGTTGGCGGCTTGTACGGAGAGGGAAAGCAGGCTGGCGGTCGCCAGTACCAGCACATGACGCGCCAATACCGGGCCGCGATTGATTGGATTCTTCATCAAGGTTTCCTCTGGTTTTTTTAATGCACATTCAGTTGTGCTTGCCAGAGGCTAGTGACCCGCGAGTCAGAAGATAAATAGAAAAACACCACCAGGTCGATTGAGAAAATAATGTGGTAAGCCGCTGAAATAGCGGGTATTTCGCGCGCGATTGGTGGCACTTTGCAAACTATTTGCGATTTAATGTGTCGATAAAAACTGACAGTGTTAGCAGCTGTATCAGGCAAGCCGGTTACGACTGACTTACACTGAGCGGCACCCTTCTCATCTGTAACAAGGAATAACCTATGGGCGTGATCAGTGAGTTCAAGGCCTTCGCGGTCAAAGGTAATGTGGTCGACATGGCCGTCGGTATCATCATCGGCGCCGCCTTCGGCAAAATTGTTTCCTCGTTTGTAGGCGATGTGGTGATGCCGCCCATTGGTCTGTTGATCGGTGGCGTGGACTTTGGTGACCTGGCGATTACGCTCAAGGCGGCACAGGGCGATGTGCCTGCCGTGGTGCTGGCGTACGGCAAGTTCATCCAGAGCGTGATCGACTTTGTGATCGTCGCGTTCGCGATCTTCATGGGCGTCAAGGCCATCAACCGCCTCAAGCGCGAAGAAGCCGTGGCGCCTAGCCTGCCACCGACACCGAGCAAGGAAGAAGTGCTGCTGGGCGAGATTCGCGACCTGCTCAAGGCGCAGAACGACAAGCCGCTTTAACCCGGACCGGCTTGGAAAAAAGGCGCCTCCTTGAGGCGCCTTTTCATTACCAGTAGTTTTCCACTGCCACCTGCCCTGGCCGGCGGCTAAGGCTCAGTTGCATGTCGCGCTGCTTGAGCAACTGGCGAGTGTCATCCACCATCTGCGGGTTGCCGCAAATCAGCACGCGGGAATGTTCCGGGGTCAGCTCGACGCCGGCAGCGCGCTCCAATTCTCCATTTTCGATCGAAGTGGTAATACGCCCACTCAACGCCCCCGGATAATCCTCTCGGGTCACGATGGGGATGTAGGTCAGTTTGTGCGCATATTCTGCCAGGTGCTCCCGCTCGCCCAACCCCTTGATCAGCGACTGGTACGCCAGCTCCCGGGCTTCCCGCGCGCTGTACACCAGGAGGATGCGCTCGAATTTCTCCCAGACTTCGAAGTCCTGCAGGATCGACAAAAACGGTGCCACCCCGGTGCCGGTGCCTAACATCCACAAGTCACGGCCATCGACGAAACGGTTCAGGGTCAGGAACCCGGTAGCCTGGCGCTCCACCATCAAGGTATCGCCCACCCGCAATCGGCTGAGCTCACTGGTGAATTCGCCGCCTGGGACAACAATCGAGAAGAAGTCCAAGTATTCATCAAACGGCGAGGACACCACGGAATACGCGCGCCACACCGTGCTGCCATCCGCCTTGCTGACCCCAAGGCGCACGAACTGGCCGGCGGTAAACCGGAACCCTGGGTCACGGGTGGTTCGCAGGGTAAACAGGCTGGGGGTCAGGGATTGCACATCGAGCAAGGTCTGGCGGGTAAATTTCTCAGCACTGGCCGTCATGGGGGACTCCGTTCTACAGGTGCCCTAGTGTCCCTCAAACTCGAGCCCGGAAACACCTCTGGTTGGTAGTGGCATTATATAGGCACAAAATAATGGCAACCTAATATCAACTCTGATCAATTTGCTATTAGCTCCTTTATCCGCGCTACAAGCACGCTCTAAGTTGATCCGCTACAGGTGCTTCAACTGACTAAAAAATCGAAAAAAACCACTAAGCCTCTTAGCTAAGCCCGCCGCGACCTTAGAGAAAATTTCTTAAACGCTGCCCTGCAAGAGCGAAAATTTTGTTTCGCGATGTAGCTCATGTCCTACACTAATTTCCGTGCAGTGGGAGTTCAGGACGTATCCCATGTCATGCGGAAACCCATGGAGAGTTACCAATGGTCAACTGGCGCAATACCCGACTTCCCAAACTGGAAGGCGAGAGCGAGGTTACGACTCTTTTCGAGATGGCTGTCAACCACACCTACGCACTTGGCTTCCAATACTGTTCTTTTACGATGAGTTCTCAACTACCTAACAACCAAACGAAGCCTATTCACCTCAACAACTATCCCGATGAGTGGAACAAACTGTATAACCAGGCCCACTTCTTTGAAGCTGATCCCGTGGTGGAACATTGCAAACGTTGTGTACTGCCCCTTGTCTGGGAGGAAAAAACCTTTAAAGACTCACCAAGTTTATGGTCTTTAGCCCAATCCTTTGGTGTGCATTTGGGATGGACCCAAGCCGTGCATGATTTCCAGGGTGTGTTCAGCATGCTGACCCTTGGTCGTAGTGCAGGTGAAGTGACCCCGCAGGAGCTTTATGAAAAAGCCGGCCAGGTGCTGTGGCTGTGCCATGCGATGCATGCGGTCGTCGCGAAGACTTACGCACACAAGCCCAGCATTAACCCTGCAAGCAAATTAACCCCGCGCGAAACCGAAATCCTCAAGTGGTCAGCCATGGGCAAGACCGCCGCGGACATTGCCGCCATCCTGTGCCTGTCCGAACGTACGGTGGGCTTTCATATCTGCAGTTGCTTCAAAAAGCTGGGAGTCAACAACAAGATCGCCGCCGTGCTCTGCGCTTCGAAAGCGGGGTTGTTTTAATCAGCGTTGAAACACCGCATGTAATCCCTCAGGAAAAAAAGTAACATTTACGACCCATTCTGAGTGCTGGGCTGTCCCCACGGGGTGCCGCCCGCTGTTCACTCAGACGGTTCCGCAGCCGACTGCCGAACACCCATCGATGACCCAGAGCCTCCCTCGCCATGCCCCTGCTCGACAGCCCCTTCGCCCAGCTCGATCTGATCCGCCAGCCAGAGCAACATAACGATCCGCTGCAAGCCTTCGACGCCGCCGACGAGTACCTGCTCAGCTACCTGGCTGAACAGCAACCGAGCGCTGCGACCCGCGTGCTGGTGCTCAATGACAGCTTCGGCGCCCTGGCTGCGAGCCTGGAAGGCCGGGTGCAGGTGACCTCCAGCGGCGACTCGTTCCTGGCCGCCCTGGGCCTGGATAAAAACCTGGTGCGCAATGGCAAGGCCTTTGACGCCGTGCCGTTCATCCCCGCCAGCGAGGTGCCCAGCGGGCCGTTCGACCGGGTGCTGATCCGCGTCCCCAAGACCCTGGCATTGCTGGAAGAACAACTGATCCGCCTGCAAGGCCAACTGGCGCCGGGTGCCGAAGTGATCGCCGCAGCGATGGTCAAGCACCTGCCCCGGGCGGCCGGTGAGTTGCTGGAGCGCTATATCGGGCCGATGCACGCCTCCCTGGCGGTGAAGAAGGCGCGGTTGCTGATCGCGACGCTGGCCGACCGCCCCACGGCGGTCTCGCCCTACCCGACGCGCTACACCCTGGACGCGCCGGCTATCGAACTGCTCAACCATGCCAACGTGTTCTGCCGTGAAGGCCTGGACATCGGCACCCGCGCCTTCCTGCCGCACCTGCCCGACAACCTGGGCAGTGCCCGCGTGGCGGACCTGGGTTGCGGCAACGGGGTATTGGCGATTGCCAGCGCCCTGCAAAACCCCGACGCCCAGTACACCTTGGTGGACGAGTCCTATATGGCCGTGCAATCGGCCCTTGAGAACTGGCACGCCGCCCTCGGCGATCGGGAGGTGACAGTACGCGCCGGGGACG
Source organism: Pseudomonas sp. 1 R 17 (assembly GCF_900067035.1). Lineage (NCBI taxonomy): Bacteria > Pseudomonadati > Pseudomonadota > Gammaproteobacteria > Pseudomonadales > Pseudomonadaceae > Pseudomonas > Pseudomonas sp. 1 R 17. Next base: position 23,771 of record NZ_FKLB01000044.1, on the reverse strand, counting down.
GCCTGGCCGGCCAGGAGCCGGACTCCCTCGACGTTGTGCTGTGCAACCCGCCGTTCCACCAGCAGCAGGTGGTCGGCGACTTCCTCGCCTGGCGTATGTTCCAGCAGGCGCGGGAGGCATTGGTGGTCGGCGGCGCCCTGTATATCGTCGGCAACCGTCACCTGGGTTATCACAGCAAGTTGGCGCGCTTGTTCCGTGGCGTAGAGCAGGTCGCTGCCACGCCCAAGTTCGTGATTCTCAAAGCGCGCAAATAAAAAAAGCCCTGCCCTTCCAAAAGAAGAGCAGGGCTTGCCCTCAAGTTAACAGGCAGCGGGCCGCGAAGCCCGGATCGGGATGTCAGTGGGTGGTCAGGCCGGCCGCATTCATGAACATGCGCATCAGGCTGGCCACCACGAACAGGGCCAGCACACTGCCGGTCCAGATCATCGCCAACCAGCCGAGGCGCCGCCACAGCGGCTGTTTCTCGGCCTGTTCGATCTCGTGCAACGTAGGTTTGCCGGACATGCAACGACCCTCCTAGTGATAGCCGTCTTCGTGGGTGACCTTGCCGCGGAACACGTAGTAGCTCCAGAAGGTGTAGCCCAGGATGAACGGAATGATGAACAAGGTGCCCACCAGCATGAAGCCTTGGCTCTGCGGCGGCGCAGCGGCATCCCAGATCGACACGGATGGCGGGATGATGTTCGGCCACAGGCTGATCCCCAGGCCGCTGTAGCCGAGGAAGATCAGCACCAGCGTCAGCAGGAACGGCGTGTAGTGGGCATTCCGCGCCACGGCGCGGATCAACCCGTACATGGTCACCAGCACCAGGATCGGTACCGGCAGGAACCAGAACAGGTTCGGCAGGGTGAACCAGCGCGAGGCGATTTCCGGGTGCGACAGCGGCGTCCAGAGACTCACGATGCCGATCACGGCCAACACCACGAAGGCCAATGGCCGCGCCAGGTTGTGCATCTTCTCCTGCAACGGGCCTTCGGTTTTCATGATCAGCCAGGTGCAACCCAGCAAGGCATAGGCCACGATCAGCGCCACGCCGCAGAACATCGTGAACGGCGTGAGCCAGTCCAGCGAGCCGCCGGCAAACTGGCGATTGACCACCGGGATCCCGTCGATAAACGCCCCCAGCGCCACGCCCTGAAAGAACGTGGCCGCCAGCGAACCACCGATAAACGCCTTGTCCCACAGGTGACGCTTGTGGTCCTTGGCCTTGAAGCGGAACTCGAAGGCCACGCCACGAAAGATCAGCCCCACCAGCATCAGGATCAGCGGCAGGTACAGCGCCGACAACACCACCGAATAGGCCAGCGGGAACGCGCCGAACAACGCCGCGCCGCCCAGCACCAGCCAGGTTTCGTTACCGTCCCAGACCGGGGCCACGGTGTTCATCATCACGTCACGGTCGGTCTTGCCCGGGATAAACGGGAAGAGGATGCCGATGCCCAGGTCGAAGCCGTCCATGACCACGTACATCATGATGCCGAAGATGATGATCACGGCCCAGATCAGCGGAAGATCAATACCCATCTCAATTCCCCTTGTGCTGGATGTGGGCGTGGTCGTCATCGCTGCCATCATCGGCGGCGGACAACGGACGGGCCGGTGTGCGTTTCTGGCCAGGGCCACCGTGGGTCGGTTCCGTGCCTTCGTGGGTCACCGGGCCTTTGCGCACCAGGCGCATCATGTAGCCCAGGCCGGCGCCGAACAGCGCGAAGTACACCACCACGAACAACACCAGGGTGATCGTCATCTGCGCCAGGCTATGCCCGGAAGAAGCATCCGCCGTGCGCATCAACCCGTAGACCACCCACGGCTGGCGGCCGATTTCAGTGGTGAACCAACCGGCGAGAATCGCGATCAGGCCAGACGGCCCCATCCACAGCGCCAGGTACAGGAACGGCCTGGACGTGTACATCTTGTCGCCCCGGCGCAGCCAGAGGCTGAACAGGCCGGTGAAGATCATCAGGAACCCCAGGCCGACCATGACCCGGAACGACCAGAATACGATGGTCGAATTCGGCCGGTCTTCCGGCGGGAATTCCTTGAGCGCTGGCACCTGTTTGTCCAGGGAGTGGGTCAGGATCAGGCTGCCCAGGTACGGAATCTCCACCGCATACTTGGTTTTTTCGGCCTTCATGTCCGGCCAGCCAAACAGGATCAGCGGCGTTGGCTCATTGCCTTTGTTTTCCCAGTGGCCTTCAATCGCGGCAATTTTCGCCGGCTGGTGCTCGAGGGTGTTGAGGCCATGGAAGTCGCCGATCACCGCCTGGATAGGCGCCACGATCAGGGCCATCCACATCGCCATCGACAACATCTTGCGGATCGCCGGATTGTCCTTGCCGCGCAGCAAGTGCCAGGCCGCCGAGGAGCCGACGAAGAACGCGGTGGCCACGAACGCCGCCGTCGCCATGTGCATCAGGCGGTAAGGGAACGACGGGTTGAAGATCACCGCCAGCCAATCGGTAGGAATCACGCGGCCGTCGATGATTTCAAAGCCTTGCGGCGTCTGCATCCAGCTGTTAGACGCCAGGATCCAGAAGGTCGAGATCAACGTACCGACGGCCACCATCACGGTGGAGAAGAAGTGCAGCTTGCGCCCCACCTTGTTCCAGCCGAACAGCATCACGCCGAGGAAACCGGCTTCCAGGAAGAAGGCCGTAAGCACTTCGTACGTCAGGAGCGGCCCGGTCACGGCGCCGGCGAAGTCCGAGAAGCGGCTCCAGTTGGTGCCGAACTGGTAGGCCATGACCAAACCGGAGACCACGCCCATGCCGAAGTTGACGGCAAAGATCTTCGACCAGAAATGGTAGAGGTCACGGTAGGTATCGTTGTGGGTCTTGAGCCACAAGCCTTCCAGCACCGCGAGGTAACTGGCCAGGCCGATGGTGATCGCCGGGAACAGGATGTGGAATGAGATGGTGAACGCGAACTGAATTCGGGCGAGATCTAGCGCCTCCAAACCGAACATAAGTCTTCCTCTGTCAGGTAATACCGGCTGCTGGCGGGAGCCTGCACCCACTGCCCCCACGGATATGGAGTCTGGCGAATTTCAATTCGTTTCTTTTTTTAACCAGCCACGCAGGGAATCGGGCCTTGCGGCCACCAGAACAAATTCTGAAATGACTTTGATCTGGGTCAATCACAGTGAAAAGAGTAGTCCCATTTTCGCGGCTGGCCTGTGTGGTCTTTTGCCGCGTGACAGCTTGCCTCAGCCTTCTTCTCGCAACTAATTGTTACAGCTTGATGCTAATCTGCCCCTTCCCTCCGGCCTTGACCTGAATTTCCGATGCCCAGTGAACCCACGTTGCTGTTACGTCACCACCGCCCTTTCATCGCGTTCTGGCTGGCACGGATCTTCACCGCCAGCGGCTTCCAGATGCTTACCGTGGCCATTGGCTGGAACCTCTACCAACTCACCGGCAACGTGCTCGACCTGGGGCTGGTCGGTCTGGTGGAGTTCGTGCCGCGCGTGCTGTTCATGCTGCACACCGGGCATGTGGCCGACCGCTATGAGCGACGCAAAGTCGCGGCCATCTGCCAGACCGTGCAGGCGCTGATTGCCCTTTCCCTGGCCATCGGCGGCCTCACCGGCAACGTGACCCGCGAGATGATCTTTATCCTCGCCTTCCTGCTCGGCGCCGCGCGCTCGTTTGAAATGCCCACCACGCAGGCCCTGCTGCCAAGCATCGTGCCCAGTGCGCTGTTCCCGCGTGCGGTGGCCTCGTCACAGTCGGCCCAGCAACTGGCAACCATTGTCGCCCCGGCCCTCGGTGGTTTGCTATACGCCTTCGGCAGCGTCTGGGTGTATGGGCCCACGGTGGCGCTGTACCTCATTGCCTGTGTGCTGACCCTCAACCTGCCCGCCCGCCAGACCCCGCTCAACAAAGGCAAGGCCACCCTCGATTCACTGCTGGCCGGCATCCGCTTTATCCGCAGTCGCCCGGACATCCTCGGGGCGATTTCCCTCGACCTGTTCGCCGTGCTGCTGGGCGGCGCCACCGCGTTGCTGCCGGTGTTCGCCAAGGACATCCTGCTGACCGGCGCCTGGGGCCTGGGCCTGTTGCGCTCGGCGCCGGCGGTGGGCGCGTTGTTGATGTCGTTGTGGCTGGCGCGCTTTTCGGTAGATCGGCAGGTGGGCCGGGTGATGTTCACCGCCGTCGGCGTATTCGGCGTGGCAACCATCGCCTTCGGCCTGTCCACCTCGTTCTGGTTTTCCCTGGCGGTGCTGGTGGTGCTGGGCGCGGCGGACATGATCAGCATGGTGATCCGTGCGTCCTTCGTGCAGTTGGAGACGCCGGATGAAATGCGCGGGCGGGTCAGTGCGGTCAATGGTCTGTTTATCGGCGCGTCCAACCAATTGGGCGAGTTCGAATCGGGGATTACCGCCCATTGGTTCGGCACCGTGCCCGCCGTGGTCATGGGCGGGATCGGTACGCTGGTGGTGACCGGGGTGTGGATCAAACTGTTCCCGACCCTGGCGAATCGGGATCGTATGCATGTGCCGGTGGAAGAGAAAAGCACTTAGGCACGGATGCAGGCCGAAGATGGAACGCGTTCTTAAGTTGGGGTCACGTAAGGGTTACAACATTACTGGAATAATCCGGTGCTAACCAAATACCTTTCGACGGGCCCTCAGTTGATGAACAACGTGAATAATGCCAGCGTCCCCATCGGGATGACGACCCCCCACCTATTCCCGACTGCCTCCTGGAACACACCCAACGACAACTACATCCTGATGAACGCCAAGGATCGGTTCACGACAAGCGTCGCAAAGGATCTGAACAGCGGATACATGAGTCCAGAGGTCAGCCAAATAGCCGATGCCGTGATGTGGCCGGGTAAAAAAAACAGCCCTCAAGTGCAAGTCAAGACCTTTGCCGTGGATGGCATCCAAGCCAGGGACATCATATTTATTCAGCGTGTTCCGGCTGTGCCTGACGAGCCGAATATCGTGCTATTTGTTCCAGAAAAGGAAGGTCGTTCACTTCACTCATTCACGACCACCGAAGAAATGAACGCATGGGTGAAAACCCAGGCCAACGAGCCCAAGCGACTGGAGTCCTTCAGCCAGCATTTTGCGGGCGGTGAGTCATCCGAAAAAAAAACACGGGTTATCGATACACTGATTCGGTTCAGAAACAATGATATCAACGCCATCGTCGGCCCCTATGCCAATGAAGGCGACAATATCTTCGGGCGTCTGGATAAAGGCCCCACTGCGCCGCCCACTGCGGTCAATGGCTTGACGAATATTAAAGAGGAAAGCTCTTCACCGAGCGGACGACTGCTTTATTCCGGGCAGCGACCCGACGGAGAAACAGTCTTGTTTACCTATGACGCCTACGGAAACCTTCTGGGCCAAGACAAACAGCACAACTTCTATTTTGTGAAAGATGGCTTGAACAGTCACAAGCCACTGGTGCCAATCACATTCGGCGAGTTCAAGTACAAAGTCCAGAACGAAGCGGCTGAACATGTCGGAGCAAACGATCTCCGGGGATTCTACGAGGAGTTTCTCAAACACCTTGAGCACCCCTCTGCAGGTATCGCGGATGCCTTGCAAGTATTCGGTGTGAATAAAACCACCGCAGACACCGTAGAGCGCTACCTGGACAACCCATTCAGTGCTCTGTTGGTTGACTTGAATACAAACAATCAGCTTGGCAAGGTATTCGGTCTCGACAAGTCGACGCTGGACGCAGAGCTCAAAAACGTCGGTGATTTCGCACAGGGATTCATCCCTGCCTATGGCCAAGCCAGAATGCTGTCTTCGCTGCTGGCCAAAGCGCTTCGAAATGAGGCGCTGTCTGTTCAGGAGACAAGGGACCTGGCAGATGGGCTTGCGTTGAAACCGAACAGCCCCGCGAGGAAAAACCTGCCCGAGTCTAAACCGTCACTCAAGTCGAACAGCCCCACGTCAGCAACGCCTGCGACCCAGCCAATAAAAGAACCCGTCAGCGCCGTACCCGATCCGGGGCCCACTGCCGACGAAGTCAATCGTCTGCGCCCGTCACAGTGGCTCGATATCAGCAACCACGCCGTCGTGGAGGGAGAACAACTGATCTCGGGGGCTCATGCCAACGCCAAAGGCATGTATCAAGTAAAAGGAAGTGATGGTGCAGACAGGTGGTTTATCCGTTTGACCGATGCTGAAGACATCAGCCGTATCTATGAGATCGACGGTAGGTTCAAACTCAGTGACGGGTATGCCCGCATTATTGATCCCGAGACGAGAAAGCCTGTGATGACGGTGCACTCCACCCAGGACGGCGCCTGGGAGCCGATCAACGGACCGGGAGGAATAAGGTGGCCATGGTGGTCAAGAGGTTCGGCGGAGCAAAGTTTTGACCCCGCCGCGTACGACTACCCTGCACAGGGAGAAGCATCAACGTCGAGGACAAACGAGAAAATCGACAAGCGAATGAAGCAGGACGCTGACACCTTCCATAAAAAGGCCAAGACCAAGGAGCGCCCCGCTCACTCGGATATCCCGGGCAATGCGTCAATGTCAGAGGTCATCAATACCGTCTACCAGAAATCCCTCGGCATGATTATTGGCGAAGACCATTCCCAATCTGCCGGTCTGCGACTGCTGATCGATAATGCAGCCGAGTTTGAGAGAAACAATGTCTCCACACTGTACTCGGAAGGGTTCGAGCATTCGTTGCAGCCCGATCTGGACAGGTTTTTCGAAACCGGTGAATTTTCAGCCGCGCTAAGATCGAATTTGCGATTGATTGACCGCGCCCACAGTACACACGGGGCATACACCAATCGAGAGCTTCTGTTGACCATGCGAGCGCATGGTGTTCGAGTCAAAGCGATTGATGTGCCTTCAGTAGAACCGAAGTCCACACGTCTCAAAAACATGAACTACTACGCAACCAAACTGATCGAGCACGACCAAGCCGCGAACCCGCAGTCCAAATGGGTTGCAAGAGTCGGCAGCGACCATGTGTTCACCTATGACGGCGAACCTGCGATTCGAGGCATATCTCAGTTGACAGGCGCCACCGGGGTTAGTGTCGACGATGCAATCCCCGGCAAGGGCCCCTCGCTTATTCAATCCCGAGACAAGACAGAACTCTACATTGACCTGTAAACCGTTGGATAAGGTGCTCTAGAGCACCTTATCCAGGGTGATCGGAAACTCTCGCACCCGCTTGCCGGTGGCATGGTAGACCGCATTCGCCACCGCCGCCGCCACCCCGACAATGCCGATCTCTCCCACGCCCTTGGACCCAAGGGCGTTGACGATCTCGTCATGTTCCTCGACAAACACTACGTCAATCTCGCCGATATCGGCATTTACCGGGATGTGGTACTCGGCCAGGCTGTGGTTCATGTAGCGACCCAACTGATGGTCGATCTGGGTCTCTTCATGCAGGGCCATGCCGATGCCCCACACCACCCCGCCGAGGATCTGGCTGCGGGCCATCTTCGGGTTGACCACCCGCCCGGCCGCAATGGCGCTGACCACGCGGCTGACCTTGATCGTGCCCAAGTCTTCATCCACCCGCACTTCGACGAACACCGCCGAATGGGTCGCGGTGGCGTAGCCCTCGCGTTTCTTGTCCGGCTCGCTGTCGACCTGGACTTCCACGCTCTCTTCACCGCTGTCCTTGACCAGCTGTGCCAACGACACGCTCACGTCGCCGGTGTGCAGTTGGCCGTCTTCAAAACGCACGGACTCGGCATCCTTGAACACCGGGTAAGTCTGCCGGGCAATGGTCAGCAGCCTCGCGCTCAACGCTTCGCAGGCTTGCTGCACGGCGGTGCCGACGGACGACACGGTGAACGAGCCGCCTTGCAGCGGCGCGGTGGGCAATGAAGAGTCGCCGAGCAGGAACACCACGTCCTCAACCGCCACGCCACTGGCCTGCGCCGCGATCTGGGTCATCACCGTGTAGGTGCCGGTGCCGATGTCCGTGGTGGCGCTGCTGACGGTCAGCTTGCCCTCGGCGTCGATGCGCGCCTTGGCGCTGGCCTTCATCTGCATGGCCTCCCACACGCCACCGGCCATGCCCCAGCCGATCAACTGGCAGCCGTCGCGCATGCTGCGCGGTTCCGGGTTGCGCTGGCTCCAGCCGAAGCGCTCGGCACCGTCGCTGTAACACTCGCGCAGGGCCTTGCTCGACCAGGGTTTGTCTTCGTTCTGGTTGCGCTCGGCGTAGTTGACCAGCCGCAGTTGCACCGGGTCCATGCCCAAGGCGCTGGCCAATTCGTCCATGGCGCACTCCAGGCCGATCACGCCCAAGGCAGCGCCGGGCGCGCGCATGTCCAGGGGCGTGAATACATCCAGCGGCACCAGTTTGTAGGTCAGTTGCACGTTGTCGCAGTGATAGAGCATGCCGCTCCACTCCACCACGTGCTCGCTGAAGTCTTCGAAGCGCGAGGTCTGGCCAATCGCCGTATGCCCCAGCGCCAGCAGGCGACCATTGGCGGCGGCGCCCATCTGCAAACGCTGCAAGGTGCGCGGGCGGTAGCCGAAGGTGAACATCTGCTGGCGGGTCAGGGTGACGCGCACCGAGCGCTTGAGCGCCAGGGACGCCATCACCGCCAGCGGCAATTGATACTGCGGGCGCAAGCCCGAGCCGAACGCGCCGCCGACGAATGCGGCGAAGATCCGCACCTGGCTTTTATCCAGGCCGAACACGTCTTGCACATAGGCCTGGCAGTTCTGCGGGCCCTGGGTCTTGTCATGAATATGCAAGGTGCCGTCCGGCTGATACAGCACGGTGCTGGCGTGGGGTTCCATGGGGTTGTGGTGTTCGATGGGGGTGCTGTAGTGCAGGTCGAGGCTGACGGCGGCAGCGGCCCACTCGGCCTGGAAATTGCCACGCGGCTTGGGCGGCGCCTGCGGTGAAGCATGGGCCTGTTCCTGCTGGGCGAGCAGGTCGGTCTCGAAGTCTTCCCGTGCGTAGTCGATCGCTACCAGCGAGCCGGCATGTCGCGCCAGTTCAAGGTTGTCGGCGATCACCAGGGCCAGGGGCTGGCCGCTGTACAGCACACGGTCGTTATACAGCGGGCGAAACGGTGAACCGTCCGCCGCATCGTCATCCTGGAAGGCATCGTCGTAACGGGCGATTTTCGGCCGGTTGAGGTGATGGATAACCGCCATCACGCCCGGCAGGGCCAGTGCCCTGGACGCATCGATCGCCAGCACACGGCCCTTGGCGATGGTGCTGGACACCACACTGCCGTGGAGCAGGCCGTCCTCGGGAAACTCACCGGCATAACGCGCCTGGCCGGTGACCTTGAGCAGACCGTCGACACGGTCCAGGGGTTTGCCAATAGCGGTCATGGGCGATCTCCTGCGACGGCGGCGTCGCTCAGGGCACGGATGATTGCGCGGCGCGCCAGCTTGATCTTGAAGCCGTTGTGTTCCAGCGGCTCGGCATCTTGCAGCACCGCGTCGGCGGCATTGCTGAAGGTCTCGCGGCTGACCGCCTGGCCGATCAGCGAGGCTTCCACCGCACGGTCGCGCCAGGGTTTATGGGCCACGCCGCCGAGGGCCAGGCGCGCGTCGACGATTCGATCGCCGTCCAACTCGAGAGCGGCGGCCACCGACACCAAGGCAAACGCGTAAGACGCGCGGTCGCGGATTTTCAGGTAATGGCTGTGACGGGCCAGGTGGTCGGCGGGCAATTCGATGGCGGTGATCAGCTCATCGTCGGCCAGTTGGTTGTCGCGTTGCGGCGCATCACCGGGCAGGCGGTGGAAGTCGGCAAACTCGATAATCCGCGCGCCGCCTCGGCCTTCGACATGCACCCGCGCCTCCAGCGCTGCCAGGGCCACGCACATGTCCGACGGGTGAGTGGCCACGCACTGTTCGCTGGCACCAAGGATCGCATGGATACGGTTCAACCCAGTGCGCGCCGGGCAGCCGCTGCCGGGCTCACGCTTGTTGCAGGGCACGGTAGCGTCATAGAAGTAGTAGCAACGGGTGCGCTGCAACAGGTTGCCGCCGGTACTGGCCATATTGCGCAGTTGCGGCGAAGCACCGGCAAGGATCGCCTGGGACAGCAACGGGTAACGCTGTTCGATCAGCGGGTGCCAGGCCAGTTCGGCATTGCTCACCAGCGCGCCGATGCGCAGGCCACCCTCGGCGGTTTGTTCAATCTCATTGAGCGGCAGGCCGGTGATATCGATCAGGTGCTCGGGGCGGCTGATGTTTTCTTTCATCAAGTCCAGCAGGTTGGTGCCGCCGGCAATAAAGCGCGACGCGGCGCTGCTCAGGTGCACGGCTGCGTGGACATCCGCCGGTTTGCTGTACTGGAAGGGATTCATTGCTCACCTCCCTGGGCGCGGCACGCCGGCAAAGCCTCTTCGATGGCATCGCGGATATTGCTGTAGGCGCCGCAGCGGCACAGGTTGCCGCTCATCAGCTCCTGGATCTGTGCACTGTCGTGGGCACGGCCTTCATTGACCAGGCCGACGGCGGAGCAAATCTGCCCGGGCGTGCAGTAGCCGCACTGGAAGGCGTCGTGCTTGATGAAGGCTTGCTGCATCGGGTGCAGTTGGTCGCCGTCGGCCAGGCCTTCGATGGTGGTCAGCTCGGCACCGTCGCACATCACCGCCAGGGTCAGGCAGGCGTTGATGCGTTTGCCGTCGCGTAATACTGTGCACGCACCGCATTGGCCGTGGTCGCAGCCTTTTTTGCTGCCGACCAGGTCCAGTTGCTCGCGCAGCAGGTCCAGCAACGTGGTCCAGGGCAATACATCGAGTTGGCGGTCCTGACCATTGAGGGTCAAGCGTATGGAGTGGGCGACGAACGGTTGGGCCGCCGCGCCATTGGGGATCGCGCTCATAAACACCTCACGGGTTGGTGTACGTCCGCGGCGTTCAGGAAAGTCGCCGTCTCAGGGGTACGACTTCCCGGTTTTTTGAGCGTTCAAGCTGATTGATCAGCGGATATTGAGCAGGGTCTTCAAGGTATTCCGCGGGCCGTTAATCGACGAGTTGCTGTATTCGAACCAGCCTTGGGCCTGGACATTCAGGTCAAATACATAGATGTAGCCCATCAGCGTGCCCGTCCCGCTGCAGGCTTCGCTGATGCTGCCGACCTGGCACACGGGCGTACGTTGCCCGTTCAGTTCGGCACCATTGAAGCGACCCACCGGGTTGTTACCCAGGCCGACTTCCATCACCGACACTTGGGTGGGCCCACGGTGCGTGCACATCTGGGTGCTTTGCGCGCGTTCCGGGATGGTTTCCGTGCAGTGCGCCGATTCGACCTTGAACACGCGCACCTCGCTCAAGGGCGGTGCAGTCGCGCCCCACACCGGTGCCGCGCCCAACCACAGGCCGAGACAAGGGATCAGGGCTAGACTCCACGCGTTGGCTTTTTTCATGCTGTCGATGACCCGCTGTTGAACGTCGCCGCAGTATGCCTCAAGGCCATGCGCCACACAGCCTCGGCTGCTGGTATGATGCGCCGCTTTTTCCGATCCTCTCTGGAACCACAGGCGCTTGGCGCAGTTTGTGCTTTGACTTAGAGGTCAACAAATAACGACGCAACATAGCGTCACAGGGAGCAGGCATGCTGGAAAAGCTGTTTCAACTCAAGGCACACAACACCAACGTGCGCACCGAGATCCTCGCGGGCATCACGACATTCCTGGCCATGGCCTACATCCTGTTCGTGAACCCGAGCATCCTCGGCGAGACCGGCATGGACAAGGGCGCGGTATTTGTCGCGACCTGCCTGGCGGCGGCCATCGGTTCGACCGTGATGGGCCTGATCGCCAACTACCCGATCGCGCTGGCACCGGGCATGGGCCTCAACGCCTTCTTTACCTACACCGTGGTGTTGCACATGGGCCACACCTGGCAGGTTGCGCTGGGTGCGGTATTCATTTCGGCGGTGCTGTTCTTCCTGCTGTCGATCTTCCGTATCCGTGAGTGGATCATCAACAGCATTCCCCTGCCCCTGCGTTCGGCGATTGCCGCCGGTATCGGCCTGTTCCTGGCACTGATCGCCCTGCACAACGCCGGGATCGTGGTCGGCAACCCCAACACCCTGGTGGGCATGGGCGACCTGACCAAGCCGGCGCCTATCCTGGCCATCCTCGGCTTCATGCTGATCGTTGCGCTGGAAGCCCTGGCCGTACGCGGCGCGGTGCTGATCGGCATCCTGGCGGTGACCATCGTCTCCATTCTGCTGGGCGTCACCGCGTTTGGTGGCGTGATGTCCATGCCGCCGTCCCTGGCCCCGACTTTCCTGCAGCTGGATATCAAGGGCGCGCTGGACATCGGCCTGGTCAGCGTGATCTTCGCCTTCCTGTTCGTCGACCTGTTCGACAACTCCGGCACCCTGATCGGCGTGGCCAAGCGCGCCGGGCTGATGGGCAAGGACGGCCACATGCCGAAAATGGGCCGTGCGCTGATCGCCGACAGTACCGCCGCCATGGCCGGTTCCCTGCTGGGTACGTCGACCACCACCAGCTACATCGAATCCGCTGCGGGCGTAAGCGCCGGTGGCCGTACTGGCTTGACCGCCATCGTGGTGGCGATCCTGTTCCTGCTGGCGCTGTTCTTCTCGCCGCTGGCCGCCAGCGTACCGGCCTTTGCTACCGCGCCGGCGCTGCTGTTCGTCGCCGTATTGATGACCTCAGGCCTGGCCGAAATCGACTGGGATGACATTACTGTTGCAGCGCCGGTGGTGATCACCGCCCTGGCGATGCCCTTCACTTACTCCATCGCCAACGGCATTGCCTTCGGTTTCATCGCCTGGACCGCCATCAAGCTGCTTTCGGGCCGCTACCGTGAGCTCAACCCGGCACTGGTGATTCTGTCGATTCTGTTCGTGATCAAGCTGGGCTGGTTCAACGCATGACTTTTGACGCCACACGCTACACCGCTCAACTGCAAGACAAGGTCACGCGCTTGCGTGACCTGTTGGCACCGTTCGACGCACCCGAGCCGCAGGTCTTCGAGTCGCCTCTGCAGAACTTCCGCCTGCGGGCGGAGTTCCGCTTGTGGCGCGAAGGCGGTGAACGCCACTACGCGATGTTTTCCCAGGACGACAAGCGCACGCCGATCCTGATCGAAGAATTCCCCATCGCCAGCCAGCGCATCAACCAGTTGATGCCGCAGCTCAAGGCCGCCTGGCAAGCCAGCGCCGCCCTGAGCCACAAGCTGTTCCAGGTGGAGTTCCTCACCACCCTGGCCGGCGACGCGATGATCACCCTGTGTTATCACCGCCCGCTGGACGAGCACTGGCACACCGCGGCGAATAAGCTGGCGGCTGATTTGAATGTGAGCATCATCGGCCGCTCCAAGGGCAAGCGCGATGTGATCGGCCACGACTACGTGGTGGAAAAACTCGACGTCGGCGGCCGCACCTTCAGCTACCGTCAACCCGAAGGCGCGTTCACCCAGCCCAACGGCACGGTGAACCAGAAGATGCTCAACTGGGCATACGAAGCCTTGGGCGATCGCCCGGATGACTTGCTGGAGCTGTATTGCGGCAACGGCAACTTCACCCTGCCCCTGGCCACCCGTGTGCGTAAAGTGCTGGCTACCGAGATCAGCAAGACCTCGGTGAATGCGGCCCTGAGCAACCTCGATGAAAACGCGGTGGGTAACGTCACCCTGGTGCGCCTCTCCGCCGAAGAGCTCACCGAAGCGCTGAACGAAGTGCGCCCATTCCGCCGCCTGCACGGCATCGACCTCAAAAGCTACGAATTCGGTAGCGTGTTCGTCGACCCGCCCCGCGCCGGCATGGACCCGGACACCTGCGAACTGACCCGGCGCTTCGACAACATCCTGTACATCTCCTGCAACCCGGAGACGCTGGCAGCGAATATTGCGCAACTGCATGACACCCACCGCATTACCCAGTGTGCGATGTTTGACCAGTTCCCGTGGACGCACCATATGGAATCCGGGGTGTTATTGACCCGGCGGTAATTCAGCGTCCTCAGGTTCCTTCTTGCGTGGCCGGCCGCCCTTCTTGCCATTGGCGCGGGCGGCGGCGGATTTGGCAGCGCTGCTCTTGCGACCGTTGCGTGATGCTACCAGGCTGGTAGCCAGGTCCATCAGCGGCTGGCTTGTGGCGATCAGGCCCGTGATCGAAACATCCAGATCCTGGGCCTCACAGCTAATGGCCTTGCCACCGAAACTGACTTCCAACTGCTGGAAATCTTCCTCTGAAAACCCTTCGAACTCCGGCAGGCCGGCCACCGGCAACATGACGCGGCTGCCGTCGCTGAAGCCGATGGAGATGCAATCGTTTTCGTAACGCACATTGCTGGCGTTGGCGTACAGGCGCTTTAGCCTGCGGCCACGGGCGATTGCCTTGTCGACGTCGGCGTCAGTGAGAGGTACATAAGGTATGACTTTGGCTTTTACGATTTTCATAAATTAATCCCTACGCAATCTGGCGCTCTTACCAGATTCAAAATGGTCCGTTGCGCTAAGGCGTCGTGCCAGGCGCTTGCGATAACGTAGACACCACGTCGAATGACTAACCCTGGAACCAATTCACTGGTGTCCCAGTTCCAGGAATGGTTCTCCAGGCAAACCGTTTGCAGTTTTTCCCACCAAATCCTGCGTGCCCGTGCCAGATAATGTCGCTGCATGATTACCTCGCGTATTTCCTTCAGAACCGCAGTGGGTGGCCGCCTCCGTTCAGGCTCTACATCCCACAACTCAACGTCCCCATCCAAAAAACTGAAACGAAACCGCGCATCCCACCCCTTGCCCCTGACATGTACATGAGGCGGGCAATGCTCGTCCCTGATAAACACCGAGATGACATATCCCTTGTAGGCCCCTACTTTCATCGTAACCCATCCGTTAGGTTATTTTCCGCCAGGTAACAATTTCCCTCCTGCCACCCGACAACCGGCTCCATCGTCTCGAAGCTGTTTCACAGATTAGTAACCACAAAAAACCCGGCGAATGCCGGGTTGTAACCACTCATGCCGAAGGCTGGAAATACCCCGCCAACGCCCGCAAGTCCTGCTCACTCAGCAACCCCGCGTAATACTTCAACTGAATCCTGGCCAGCAGATACGCATGTCGCGCATTCGCCAGGTCGCGGCGGGCGGTGAACAGTTGTTGCTCGGCGTCGAGCACGTCGAGGTTGACCCGCTCACCGCCGCTGACGCTCTTTTTGGTCGCAGTGACCAGCGCGGTGGCGGAGCTGACAGCCATCTCGTAGGCACGCACTTTCGCCGCGCCACTGGTGTTGAGGTTGAACTGCTTGCGCAGCTCCACCAGCGTCGCCGAGGTATGTGCGTCCAGCTCGTATTGGGCCTGGGACAGTTGATTGGCCGCCTGGCGCGTAGAGGCCGATACCGACCCGCCGGCAAACAACGGCAGGCTGACCTGGATACCGACGCTGTTGGTGTCGTACTTCTGGTTGTAGCTGCTTTCCGAATCGGAGCTGGTCTGGCGGCTGCTGGCGTACAGGCTGACCTTGGGCATGTGCCCGGCGCGTTTGCGCTCCACTTCGTAGGACGCCACGTCCAGCGCGTGGTGCTGGGACTTGAGTTCGGGGTTGTTGGCCATGGCCAGTTCACGCCAGGTTTCGAAGCGATTGGGCTCCAGCGGCGGGATGTCGAATTGACGGGTCAGGGGGGCCAACTCTTCGACCTGCAACGGCTGGCCGACAATCGCTTCCAGCTCGCGCAAGGCGCTGTCCTGGGCGTCCAGCGACTCGATTTCCTCTGCCTGGGCCAGGCTCAAGCGCGCCTGGGTTTCCAGTACATCGGTGCGCGTGCCTTCACCGCCTTTGAGCAGACGATCATTGAGTTGCAGGCGTTCGGCATACGCACGTTTCTGCGCACGGCTCAACTCGATGCGTTCCTGCGCCAGCAGCGCCTGGCTGTAGGCGCTGAGCACGCGCACGGCCAGTTCCTGGCTCTTGCCGCGAAAACGCTCATCGGCCATCAGCGCCTGAGCCGTGCCTTGACGAAAGCGCGCATAGGCTTCGTAGTCCAGCAACGGTTGCTGCAAAGTCAGGGTCGAGGCATAGCTGCGGTAATCACGGTCGCTGGTGACATCGCCGACGGCGGTGCTTTGGGTAACTTCGGATTCGTTGCGCGAGTTGTTATAGCTCCAGGACAGGTTCGGCAATAACGCTGCACGGCCGATCACGCGGTTCTCTTCACCGGCCTCGCGCTCCTGGATGGCGGCCTGGAAGGTCGGGTCATTGCGCAGGGCGAGGTCGTAGGCGTCGAGCAAACCCAAGGCATGTGCCGCCGGTGTAACGCTCAGGCACAGGGTAAAAAACAGTGCCTTCATTCTTCCACCAGGGCCATGTGGGTACGGTCCAGCAAGGGTTTGAACAGGTAGTTGAGCATCGAACGCTCACCGGTCTTGATGAAGGTTTCCACCGGCATGCCCGGACGAATCCGCACGCCGTCCAGTTGTTGCATGCCCGCCGCACTGACCTGGGCGCGCACGGTGTAATAAGGCTCGTCGGTGCGCTCATCGACCTGGCGGTCGGCGGAGACCAGCGTCACCTCACCGGCCACCCGTGGGGTGGTGCCCTGGTTGAAGGCCGAGAACAGCAACTCCACCGGTAGGCCCGGATGCACTTTGTCGATCATTTGCACCGGCACCCGCGCTTCCACCCACAACGCTTCGCCCTGGGGCACGATGTCCATCAGCGCCTGGCCGGGCTTGATCACCCCGCCTTCGGTGTACACCTCCAACCCCACCACCACCCCCGAGGCCGGCGCCCGCACCAGGCTGTTGGCCAGTTCGAACTCGGCCGAGGCCAGGCGGTTGCGCAGGTCGTCGCTGCGGGTGCGGGTCTCGGCCAACTGGCCGCGCAGGTCTTTCTGGAAGTCTTCGCCGAGCTGGCGGATGCGCAGGCGCAGCTCCAGGACCTGGCGCTGCAACTGGCCGATGCGCCCGTAGTCCTCGGCAATGGCGCCGTCGACCTGGGCGTACAGGCGCTCGCTGTCGAGCAGGCGATTGCGCGGGATATAGCCATCGCGCGCCAGCTCGCGCAGCCCTTGCAGTTGCTCATTCAATGCCGCGCGTTGCTGCAGCTTGCTCGCCTGGGAATCCCGCGTGCCACGCAACTGCGCCTCGGCGCCGGCGATGGTTTCGCGCAGGCCTTGCTGCTCGGTGGCCAGCGCCTGGGCGCGGCTGGTGAACAGTTGCCGTTGCAGATTCAGGGTGTTGGCGGCCTCCGGCTCGTTGAGCAATTCAGGACCGAAGGTGATGGCGGGCAGACCTTCGCTTTCCGCACTCAAGCGCGCCTCACTGGCCAGGGACGCCAGGTACTGGCTGCGCAGCGACTGCATCTGCCCGCGCAAGGGCGTCTCCTTCAAGCGCAACAGCACCTGGCCGGCGTTGACCACATCACCGTCACGCACCTCGATACGCTCGACGATGCCCCCGGCAGGATGCTGCACGGTCTTGCGATGGCCAGAGACCATGACCTTGCCCGACACCGCCACGCCCTTGTCCAGCGGCGCCAACGCGGCCCAGCCGATAAATCCGGCAAAGCCGCCGAGCACCAACAACCAGCCCAGGCGCGAATAGTTTTTGTCATCCAGCGCCAACACCGTGTGAGGGCGGTCGCTGACCAGCACCGGCTTACTCATACTCATGCCTGTTTTCCTTCACCGAGGCGGTAGCTCATGCTCAGGGTCGACACCGGTTTGGAGGCTGCCGGTTTCTGCCGCGCCTCCAGCACCCGCGCCGTCGGACCAAAGGCCTGCAACTGGCCGTCCTTGAGGATCAGCAACTGGTCGGTCAAGCTCAGTACATTGGCTTTGTGGGTAATCAGGATCACCGTGCGGCGCTGCTGCTTAAGCTGGGTGATGGCCTGGAGCAGCGCCTGCTCGCCCACTTCGTCAAGGTTGGCGTTGGGCTCATCCAGCACGATCAACGCCGGCAGGCCGTACAGCGCACGGGCCAGGGCCACGCGTTGCTTTTGCCCACCGGACAACCCCGCACCGCCCTCCCCCAATTGCGTGTCATAGCCTTGGGGCAGTTGCAGGATCAGGTCATGTACGCCGGCCATTTGCGCGGCGGCCAGGACGTTGTCGGTATCCAGTTCGGCAAACCGTGCGATGTTGTCGGCGATGCTGCCGGCAAACAATTGAATGTCCTGGGGCAGGTAGCCGATGTGCGGGCCGAGTTGCTGTTTGTCCCACTGGGCCAGGTCGGCGCCGTCCAGCCGCACCTTGCCGGCCAGCGGTGCCCAGGCGCCCACCAGCACCCGCGCCAGGGTGGATTTGCCGCAGCCGGAAGGTCCGATCACGCCGAGCACGTCCCCCGCTGGCAGGTTGAACCCCAGGTTCACCAGCGCCGGCCGACGGCTGCCGGGGGCGCAGGCGCTGATGTGCTCGACGCTCAACTGGCCCTTGGGCACCGGCAGGCTCATGCGCGGCGGTCGCGCCGGGTTGGCCGCCAGCAACTGCGACAAGCGCTCGTAGGCCAGGCGCGCCGAGCCCCATTGCTTCCAGACGCCGATCAGTTGGTCGATGGGGCTCAGCACCCGCCCCATCAGGATCGAGCCGGCAATCATCATCCCCGGCGTGATATCGCCCTGCACCGCCAGCAACGCGCCCAGGCCGAGTACCAGCGATTGCAACGCCAGGCGCACGCCCTTGGACCAGGCGGTGACGGCGGCGGTCTTTTCACTGGCCAGGTTTTGCTCGGCGAGGAACGCCTGGTGCTGGTGGAACCAACGCCCGCGCAAGGTGGCGAGCATGCCCATGGCTTCGATGCTGTCGGCATTGCGCAGGTTGGCCGTGGCCTGCTGGCTGGCGTGGATGGACAGTTGGCTGGCCTCGGCCATCGGCGCCTGGCTGACATGGTGGTTGATCCACGCCAACGCGATCAGCATCACCGCGCCGCCCAGCGCCAGCAGGCCAAGCCAGGGGTGGAACAGGAAGATCACCAGCAGGTACACCGGAAACCACGGCGCATCGAAAAACGCGAACAGCGCCTGGCCGGTGGCAAACTGGCGCAAGGTGGTCATGTCATGCAACGCCTGGCCTGCCGCCTGGGTGCCGCCCTTGAGTTGCGCTTCGAACGCGGCGTCGTAGACCCGCTGGTTCAGGCGCATGTCCATCTGCGTGCCGAGGCGGATCACCACCTGGCTGCGCACCCACTCCAGCGCGCCCATCAGGCCGAACAGGCCGAGGATCATCAACGTCAGCATGAGCAGGGTCATCTGATTGCCCGAGGCCAGCACCCGGTCGTACACCTGCAGCATGTACAACGCCGGGGCCAGCATCAGCAGGTTGATCACCGCCGAGAACAGGCCGATGTTGAAGAAGCCACTTTTATAGGCCGTGAGGGCGGCCAGGGTTTCGTTGCCGGCGTGGCGCATCTGGGGATTCTCGTGGGGTTGAACGTGCAGCGTCGCCGCGTTGACAGCCGATACGACGCTGCGCAGAATTCGGCACCGCCGTCGCCGGAAGAGTTAGAAGGCTTGGGCGACGGCGGTGTAATGCAGCGAATGGGAGAGCGATCTTCCATTCGCTTTTTCATGCAGCAGCAGGTTCAGGCAGCGAGTGCCCAGTCCTGTGCCACGTCCTGCACGCCCACCAGGGCAACATCGGTGGACACTGCGCTGGCGTGTGCCGCCAGGCCCGCAGACACTTCGTCGAAGGTGCTGGCAGTGGACAGGCCGAAGTCGTCGAGCAGGTTGTTGAGCACGGTTTCCAGCGCGGCGGTGTTGCCCTGCATCAAACCGTAGATCACGCTCTGTACGTCGTTGCCAGCCCGGCCGGCGCCCTCGGCGGCGCTCAGGTCGAGGCCGTTGAACGCGACCTTGAAGTCGCTCAGGGAGAAGTCGCTGCCACTGCCGCCGCCCAGGCCTGTACCCAGTTGCACGTTATCCAGGTCGCCCCACAGGTAGTGGTTCAGGTTGCTGCTGGCGGGCAACGACG
The DNA here is from genome assembly GCF_900067035.1 of Pseudomonas sp. 1 R 17. Lineage (NCBI taxonomy): Bacteria > Pseudomonadati > Pseudomonadota > Gammaproteobacteria > Pseudomonadales > Pseudomonadaceae > Pseudomonas > Pseudomonas sp. 1 R 17. The sequence continues at coordinate 3,900 of NZ_FKLB01000044.1, read as the reverse complement.
GGTTGAACACATAGTGCAGGCCATTGCTGGTGTCGCTGTCGGCGATGAACGCGTACTCGGAGTTGTTGGCGCCGTGGGTCGAATACTGGTCGCCGCTGAGGGTGCCGTTGCTGAAACCGCCGGTGTTGCTGGTGCCGTGCCCTGCAGTGTTGAACCCCACTGCCCAGGAGCTCAGGTAGTCTGATACCGACAGAGAACCCAGGCCCGAATCGTAGCTAACAGAAATAGTCATCGCTAAACCTCGTTAAACAACGTTGTTGATGAGCACGCCGGTGCGGCGCGCCTTTTTGCCCACCCATGGGCAAAACCGTTGATCAGGTGCCTGCGCACGCTGATCAGAATTTGTATTCCAACATGCCGCTCAGGGTTCGCCCGCGCGCCAGGCTGAGGTTGTTGGCGTCGCCCATGGCGACGAAATAGGCTTCATCGGTGGCGTTTTCCAACGCCAGTGCAATGTTCAGTTGATCCGTCATCCAGTAACTGGCGTACAGGTCATAGAGCGTGTACTTGGGCCACATCGCCTGATCCATCAGCTCGTAGCCCTGCTGATTGAGGTTTTCGCCGTTGCCCGAGCTGTAGCGCACACGCACACCCGTATCCAGGCGTTTTTCCAGGAAGCGCGTACCCAGGGTCAGCGAGCCGCGATCGGCCGGCATGTACGTGGCGTTACCCATGATTCGCCCGCAGCTTTCCTTGTTGTTGGCGACGTCGTCATCCAACACCTCATAGGTGGTGACCGGCCGTATGCCGATGCGCCCATCCGGCAGGGTGAAACGCTCCAGGCGAGTAGTCCTTGGCCCGGTGGTCTTGGCACCGCCCATGTAATAGTTCTTCGAGCAGAACTCATTGCTGCCGATCATGTGGGTGTAGCTGAGGTTGGCGTACGCGCGGCCCATGTCGTAATTGAGCTGGTATTCAACCCCGCGAAAACGTGTCGGGTTGGTGTTATTGACGTAAGCCATGGTCCCGAGGAATCCACCCACCTGGGTTTCCGGCAAGCTGACGCTGGTGTTGAGGAAAGAGAAGTTTTCGATCCGGGTATCGAAGTACGCCACCTTCATGCCGAGGCGATCGTCACTGAAAAACAAGCCTTCCTTGAAAACATTCATGCCCACTTCCCAATCCCGTGACTCTTCAGGCTTGAGGTAGGGGTTGGGAAATACGCGCTCTCCCGAACCGCCACCGTGGGGTCGGCCGGTCATGAAGGTTTCGGTCACCGCCGGTGGCCGCCAGCCCTTGCCCCACCGGGTATAGAGCTGCAGCCAGTCCACGCCCGGTTTCACCGCGAGACCGAAGGTGGGGGAAAACTGGCCTTCTTCACGGTCGACCTCCATCACTTCCGAGACACGCCTGGCGCCGACAAGGCTGTTGTAGAAGCGATCACGCCGGTACAGGGTCATGCCGGTTTCGCCTTCGAGCCGATAGCGGTCATAACGCAAGCCCGCATCCAGGGCCAGCCAGCCGCCATATTCGTACTGCGCGTTGTTGAACAGGCTGGCGATGGTGCGTTTGCCCCCTGGCGTGCTGCCCTCTGCGTAAGGCAACAAGCCCAGGTTGTTGGTGGCTTCAACTTTGTTGGTGCGGGGCTTGAACTCGTCCTGATACAGCTCCACCCCGTAGTTCCAGGTGACATGCCCCTGTTCGCCAAAATCAAACCGCGAGGTGTTGTCACCCTGCAGGCCCCAGGTGTCGGTCTGAAAGTGATCGGTGTAGGCGCCGACGTAGTTACCGGTACCTGGCGACGACAGGTTGGGGGCGTTGCTGCGATCCATCTGGGTGGTGACGTAATAGAGCTTGGCCTTGAGATCGATCAGCGGGTTGTCCGGGCTATAGCTGTAGTCCAGCGCGACGTTTTTGGCGTTGAGGTTGTTTTTGCTGGTGCGTACGTAGTAGGTGCTCTGAAGGTCGTTGGCGATATAGCCCCAGGCATCGTTACTGTCGGTGTCGGTTTCCAGGTAGCTCAACTGCACGCGCTGGTCGTTGGGCAGGTTCAGGCCGAACTTGACGATCTGCGAGCGGGTCACGCTGCCGGTGTCGCCGACTTCGCTGTTCAACCAGTCGTCGAAGGCCGCAGGGGCAGATGACCTGGCGCGCAGGTTGGTGCCCAGGTTGTCGTCGTTGTGCCTGCCGGCGCGGTAGTTACCGAAATGCCGCTCGCTGTAGCCCAGCACGACATCGCCGCGCTCATCACCAAAGGCAAACACGCCACTGCCGTTGAAGTCGGTGCCGTTACCCAGCTCACCGATGCCGCTGCCGGCGCGAAGGCGGCCGCCGTAGTCCTTGCCGTCCTTGAGGAACTCACTGGCATCCAGGGTCTTGAACGAAGCAATGCCGCCCAGCACGGCCGCACCGCCTTGCCCCGACTGGCTGCCCTTGTCGATCTCGATGCTGGAGATGAACTCCGGGTCGATCAGCATGGTGCCGTTGCGCTGCTGGTGGCCGTTGACGTTGAAGTTCTGGCGCATGCCGTCGATGTTCATGTTCACCCGGCCATAGTCCTGCACACCGCGAATATTCACCGACAGACCAGGGTCGCGCTGGTTGACGGCGGTGTAGACGCCGGCGGTTTCTTCGAGCATGTCGGCGGCATGACGGGGCGGACGTTTATCGATCATGTCGCGGCTGATCACCGCCACGGACTTTGGGGTCTGGTACACCCAGTCGCTGGCCTGGCCGTTGGTGTTGCCGGTGATGGTGGTGGTGCCCACGGTCATGGCGCCGTCGTGGTCGTCGCTGACACGGTTGAGGGTGACCTGGCGCTCACCGGTAAAGCGATATTCCACCGGCGTGGCACCGAGCAAACGGCCAAGCCCTTCCTGCACGCTGAAGCTGCCTTTGAGCGCGGTGCTGCTCAAGCCTTGCAGGCGCGGGCTGTCGAACAGCACCTGCAGACCGGCCTGGTCGGCAAAGGCCAATACGGCACTGCCCAAGGATTGCGCCGGGACATCGAACACCCGCACCGCCGACTGGGAAGCGTCCACCTGAGGCTGCACCGCATACACGGGAGCGGCCGCGGCGAACAGCCCCAAGTGGATGGCCAGGGCTAACCGGCTACCGGTGATACGCCCCTTGGTGAGTGCTGACATTTCTGGTTTCCCTGCGCTGATCGTATGTTTGTTTATGCGAATGCTTCTCACCTAGCAAGACGTACGAGGCGCAGGAAGTCAGTAAGGTTTTTTAAAAAGTTTTTGCGCAGGGGGTTTTAAGCGGGTGAGAGCAGGCCTCCCACCGGGTCATCAATAGATCAGGCTGAGGCCTGCCAGGTCCAAGCGTTGCACTTGGAGTTCCTGGGTGAGCGTTCCGAGGGCGCTGTCGAGCATGTCGAGACGGAAGACGCCGCTGACTTCGCGCTCGCCCAAATCGGAATGGGTCAACACCACCCGCCCCGGACGGTAGCGATTGAGCTGCTCAATAACCTTGGCCAGGGGCTGGCGATCAAAGATCAGCACGCCGCGTCGCCAACTGGTGGCACGGTCTACATCGAATTGATCCAGGGGCACCACCCCCTCCTGGGCGTTGTAGCTAGCAGCCTGGCCCTCCTGGAGCACCCGATCGCTCGGGCCTTTTTTCGGCGAAGCGTGCAAAGACACCTCGACGCTGTGCTGCAACACGCCCACCCAAGCACGGCGGTCGGCCTCGCGCTCCACCACAAACCGCGTGCCCAGCGCCCGCGTCTGCCCGCCGGCGCTCTGTACCACGAACGGACGGGTCTCCTGACCCACCATCGGCGCCACATCAAAAATCGCCGAGCCCTGGATCAGGCTGATACGCCGCTGCACGCCGTCGTAATCCAGGCGGATGGCACTGGCGGAATCCAGCTCCACCGTGCTGCCATCGGCCAAGTGCACGGTGCGTACCTCGCCCTTTTGGGTGACATAGTCGGCCTGCATGCGCAGCCAG
>NZ_FKLB01000037.1:71386-369910 GCF_900067035.1 Pseudomonas sp. 1 R 17 | reverse complement strand
ACCGCCATCGCTACTACAATCCGGATATTGGGTGTTACCTGACGCCTGATCCGGTGAAGTTGGCGGGTGGGCTCAACGCGTACCAGTACGTGCCTAACCCGACCGGATGGTTAGATCCGTTAGGGTTAGCTTGCACTTCTGGGAGCTGCCCTCCGCCACACACCGGAAACACGTGGGAGTTTAACTCCGATGTAGATCTGGACTGGCGCAAACAAGACCGCAACAGCTACGAGCAAATGCACACGGGTTTAGATGAAGCCTTTCGCAGAACAGGCATATCAAGGGATGAATACAGCGTATCCAAATGGGGTAAAGACCAATATGGAAAGTCATTTCCAACTGAATGGCGTGTCCAAAGCGGCCCAAATAGGGGGGCCGAGGTGAATATTGATGACCCAATACTTGTCCCAAGCAAAGAAGGGCCGAAATCACCTCATATTGGCTATCAAACCCCCGGAAAGAGAGCGGGCGGAGGGGCAAAAAGAGGTCATATACTTCTAAAACTGGTTCCCGTTAGCCGATCAAGAATTGGGATTCACTAATGAGTTACCTGGAAGAAGAAATAGATGATGCTTTCAGGAGCTTAGAAATAAGCTCTAGAAAACTTCAGACATACGAAACCACAGCATTAATAAATAACCTGACAAAAAAGTTCTTCAAGTTCGAGAGCAGCTTCCTCGACCCCGTCGAACTGAACGAGAAAAATTCAGAGCACAACCCCAATTTCTGGAAGGAAATACAGTACCGCATTAACCAAAAAGACCTGATTTTGTTGGTACTTGATTCAACATACTCGGGCTGGGAAATCGACAATGCGCGGGATATAGCCTCTATCTTAGGTGAAACGACCGGATATCCGTTCTGGGTGACGGATAGCAAACTCACGTTTCTGGTACACATGGATGATCATGACTGCGTTATTTGGGCTTGAAGATGGTTTGCCACAACTGGCCTTCTATCACCGTCATAGCCAACCCCAATTCGCCCACCCGCCCACCCCCACCTAAACTCTCCCCATGTTATTTCAACGGACAGAGGGTTCACCATCATGGGCAAACGTCATCCCAATCTCCCCGCCTGGCAATGGCGTAACTACCCGCAAAACCATCAGCACCCGACCAACCTGGCGTTGCACCTGATTGCCGTGCCGCTGTTTATCATCGGGTTTCTGTTGATTGTGTCCGGAGTGTTCAGCCTGAGCCTGGCCAGTTTCGCCATTGGCGTAGTCGGCATCCTCGCTGGCCTGGCGTTGCAGCGTCATGGCCATAGCCTGGAAGCCGAGGCCGGTGAGCCGTTCAGTGATCGTAAAGACGCAGTACAGCGCCTGGTGGTCGAGCAGTTCCTGACGTTCCCGCGCTTTGTGTTGAGCGGTGGCTGGTGGCGTGCCTGGCGGCTGCGCCACCGCCACTGACGATCAGGCGAAGACCACCACGGTCTGGCGGCTGAGGGCGATCAACGCGCCGGTTGGGCTCCACAGCGCGGCGGCGGCGTGACCGTAGCCGTCGCGCGCATGTTCGATGCTGACGTAGTACTGGCACCAGTCCAGGGTCGTCAACTCCTGCAAGGGCTGGATGAATTCGATGGTCCAGGTCAGTGTGCTGCCCGGAGCGGGCTTTTTCAGGTGCGGCAGTAACGCCGGTGGCCAGGCGTCGACTAGGGCGAGGATATGCGCTTCGGTCAGCGGTTCCTCCTTTACATCCCCGCGCAAGCGAACCCAACCGCCCATCTCGCGGGATTTATTACCGGTAAACGGCAAACCGCCAACGCTCCAGCGCATCGCCAGGTGGCGCATGAATTCAGGCGTGACGCCTTTGATATAGGGCAGTTCCTGGCACTCATCCCAGTGCTTGAACGTCGGCGGCGGCTCGCTGGCCACATCGATTTCCGACTCGCGGGATGCGCCAAAACTGGCCTGTACCAGGGTCGCGACCTCACCGTTCTGCACGACACGGCCGAGCAACTGGCTGACCGCCTTGCCTTCACGCAACACTTCGACTTGATAGCTGGCGGGTACATCGGGCGCGACCGGGCCAACGAAGGTGATCGCGAGCGAGCGCAATGGGCGGTCCGTCGGCACCTGGGCGCGCAAGGCTTCGTATTGCAACGCAGCAACCAGGCCACCGAACGTGGCACGGCCCTGGGCCCATTCAGCGGGAATGGTGACATCCAGCGGGTTGCTTCGGGCAGCGTCGAGCAAATCACTAAAGCGCATGGCGACCTCACATCAAAAAAAACGGATGTGCGATCTTAACCAGCGCGCAGCCAAGGTACAGCGCTTATTCCGGCCAAAAGCCGGACCGATTTAGAAACAATCCGCGCTGAGTTTGTCCAGCACGCGATCCGCCTGCCCTTCGGCCTTGGCCATGGTGCGATGCCATATCGCAACACAGGGCTGCAGATCGGCTTGATGTTCGGCCTGGGCCAACCATTGCCAGCAGTCATGCCAATCACCCAGTGCCGCTTGGGCTTTCTTCAGGCGTGGCAGGGCATTGGCGGGCAACTTATCCAGCTGGGGGTAAGCCTCGGCGGCATAGCGCACACGCTTGATCAACAAGCGCAAACGGTGGCGATCATGGTCTGGATCTTTCAGCGCTTGATCGAGTTTCTGCCATTGCTTGGCCAGGCGCTTTTCAATGCGCGGTCGCAAACCCTTGAGCAATTTCTGGTGCTCCGAGGCGCGGATAAAGCGCGGGAATGCATCAAGGATCAGCAGCAGATGCGCAACTTCCGGGCCTTGCGCCACCTGGCGATAGGCGTCGGGTTGCAGGCGCAGGCGTCGATCTGCGGCCTCGTGATAACCATGCTGATGCAAATACGCCGCCAGCACCTCTCGGTCGCGCAGCGGCGTCGTCAACTGGCCGACCGTGCCGGCGGCCAATTCAAGCTGTTCCACACCCGGCAGCCCGCGCAAAGGACGCAACAGACTGCGCAGGCGGCGCACGGTGGTGCGCAGATCATGCAGGGCTTCATCATCGGTAACGGCAGCGAGGCGAGCCTGGCAGCTCAGTAACCCTACTTCCAGGCCAATGACCTGAGCGACTAACTGATCGACCAAAGCTGACATCCTGCCCTCACTCTCAGATGAAAAATCCCACTCTGCGCTGCACGTTAACGCCCGGCGCGCGACTCACGAATATAGAACCGAGCTTTTTCGGCCTTGTTGGAGCAGCCTTCAAACGCCTCGAATTGCTGCTGGGTCTTGGCGCCCGTCAGTAACGACAAAGCCTTGGAGTAGCTGACGGTGCCGGCAAAACCTTCGGCCTTGGCCAGGTCGAGTTCTTTCCAGGCGGCATCCAATTGCGAGCCACAGCTGTCGCGGTATGCGGTTTTCCCGGCACAACCCGCCAGGGCCAACATGATCACAGGCACACACATCCAGGCTTTCATCGATGACACCTCAAAATAAAGAAAAACAGTCGTACGCTGTAGACGTTGCCTACAAGAAAAAGTGCCTTGTCCTTAGCCTGAAATCGGTAGTACCTATTGCCAGAGCATACCCGAGCCTGGGCGCTATTCTTGAAAAATATTGCCAGGCGCAACGAAGATTGAAGCGGCCCCCAAAATAGGCGCATTGTGGGCCCCCGTTTATGAAGGACATCGACCATGAAGAAACGTGTTGCCTTGGTGTTGGGTTCCGGCGGGGCCCGGGGCTACGCCCATATCGGGGTGATCGAGGAAATCGAACGGCGCGGCTACGACATCGCCTGTATTGCCGGTTGCTCCATGGGTGCCGTGGTGGGCGGGATCTACGCCGCCGGCAAACTGGACGAGTATCGAAACTGGATTGAAAGCCTCGACTACCTCGACGTGCTGCGCCTGGTGGACGTGAGTTTCCGCCTTGGGGCGATTCGTGGCGAAAAGGTCTTCGGGCAAATCCGCAAGATCGTCGGCGAGATCAATATCGAAGAGCTGCGCATCCCCTACACCGCCGTTGCCACCGACCTGACCAACCAACAGGAAATCTGGTTCCAGGAAGGCTGCCTGCACCAGGCCATGCGCGCCTCGGCAGCGATTCCCAGCCTGTTCACCCCGGTGATGCAAGGCAACCGCATGCTGGTGGACGGCGGCCTGCTCAACCCGCTGCCGATCGTGCCGGTGGTGTCGAGCCATTGTGACTTGATCATCGCGGTCAACCTCAACGCCACCAACCAGAAACACTACCAGTTGCCTGTGATCCAGCGCCCGCCGGCGTTCAAGAGCCGCTTCAACAGCCTGGCGAAATCACTGGGTTCGCACCTGCCGTTTCGCCGCAAGCAGGCCGAGCAGTTGATGAAACTTGAGCAGGAAGCCTTGCAGGCCCAGGCGGCCGAGATCAATCCGTGGCTGGAGTCGGCCGAACCCGAATCCCAGCAACCTGCCGCCGCACCGGAAAAGCCGGGGGCGCCGAAGTCGGCCACCGGTTCATTCATCATCGATAACGTCGGGCCGGCGTCATTGCTGGATCTGATCAACCAGAGTTTCGAGGTGATGCAGACTTCGCTGGCGCAATACAAGATCGCCGGCTACCCGCCGGATGTGCTGATCAACGTGCCGAAGCGGGTGTGCCGGTTTTTCGAGTTCTACAAGGCGCCGGAGTTGATCGCACTTGGGCGGGAAATTGCCAGCGACACACTGGATCGCTATGAGAGTGAGCAGCGCTGAGACAGCCGTGTCGCTAGAGCTGTGGTGAGCGGGCTTGCCCCGCGTTGGGCTGCGCAGCGGCCCCACTCAATGAGGAACGCGCAGTGTCAGGTACTCCTTTGGGCCTGGTTTTGGGGCTGCTGCGCAGCCCAACGCGGGGCAAGCCCGCTCACCACAGAATCCAAATAACCCACATAACCCACATAACCACAGAACCACAGAACCACAGAACCACAGAACCACAGAACCACAGAGAGGCTGACAGATCGCCTCAGGCGCTCAACAACCGATACCCCACTCCCGCCTCGGTCACGATAAACCTCGGCTGGGTCGGATCATCCGCCAGCTTCTGGCGCAGATGCCCCACCACAATCCGCAGGTAGTGACTGTCGTCGGTGTGGGTCGGGCCCCAGATGTCCTTGAGCAGTTGCTGTTGGGTGATCACCCGTCCCGGATGCCGCGCCAGTTGTGCCAGCACCGCGTATTCCTTGCGGGTCAGTGCCACCTCGGCGCCGTCCAGCAGCACGCGGCGATAGGCCAGGTCCACCGTCAACGGGCCAAACTGCAACGCCGCTTCCTGGGTCTCGCCCACCGGCGCCTGGCGCAACAAGGCGCGCACGCGGGCCAGGAACTCCTGGATGCCGAAGGGCTTGGTGACATAATCATTGGCGCCACCGTCAAGGGCTTCAACCTTCTGCCCTTCGCTGGCCCGCACCGACAGCACCAGTACCGGCACCGTCGACCACTCACGAAACTCGCGCAACACCTGCTGGCCGTCCATGTCCGGCAGGCCCAGGTCGAGTACCAGCAAGTCGGGTTTGCTCAACGCAGCCTGGGCCAGGCCTTCGTTGCCGGTACCGGCCTCGATCACTTTGTAGCCCTGGGAGGCCAGGCTGATGCGCAGGAATTTGCGGATCTGCGGTTCGTCATCAATGACTAAAATCGTCGCGGTCTGGCTCATGGCGTCCAATCAACATCCGTAGAGAAAACAGGGTAGCTCACGCCTCGCCTTCCAGGCCAGGCTGTGTCGGCAATGGCAGGAACAGCGTGATACAGGTACCGCGCCCCTCAATGCCATCGGCCACGCTGATATGCCCACCATGGGCGCCGACCATGCCCTGGCAGATCGCCAGGCCGAGGCCGGTTCCCTGCCCGCCTCGATCACCGCGTGCGGCGGTGTAGAACATGTCGAAGATCTTCGCCCGCTCATCCTCAGGAATACCGGGCCCCTCATCCGCCACGGCGAAAAACAATCGGTTATCCGAGACGCCGGCGCTCAGTTGCAATCGACCGTGGGGCGGTGAAAAGCGCGCGGCATTTTCCAGCACATTGACCAGTGCCTGTTCGATCAACGCAGCATGGACATAGAGCAACGGCAACTCCGCCGGCACATTGGTGCTCACCTGCAGAGGTGCCAACACCGCGCGCAAACGCCCGAGCGCACTGCCGACAATATCGCCGGGCGACACCCAGTCCCGCGCCAGCTTCAGCGCGCCATGGCCCAGTCGCGTCATGTCCAGCAGGTTCTGGATATAGCGGTCCAGGCGCTCGGCCTCATCGCGGGTGCCTTCGAGCAGCTCGCGACGATCCTCCAGGGGGATGGCTTCGCCGAGCGCCAGCAGGCTGTCGATACTGCCGCGCATGGAGGTCAACGGTGTGCGCAAATCGTGGGACACCGACGCCAGCAAGGCGCTGCGCAGTTGCTCGGTTTCGCCATGCAAACGGGCGGATTCCAGCTCCTGGGCCAACTGTGCCCGCGCCAGGGCCTGGGCCAGGGGCTGGCTCAAGGCGGTCAGCAAGCGACGGCGTTGGCCGCTCAATTCCAGGCCCGGCTTGGCACTGACGCCGAGCAACCCGAGCGGGCCTTCTTCGCCCGACAACGGCCACCACCACCAGCGCCCGAACGGCAAGGTGCCGGTGCCCATGCCTGCCGGCTGGTCATGCTGCCAGGCCCAATCGGCCGCAGCACGCTCGGCTTCGGTGAAGGTCAGCGGGCCGCCGGTCTCGACCTTCCAGCCACCCTGGCCGTCGCGATTGACCAGGCACAGATCCAGGTCGCTCCAACCTTCCAGATGGTGGGCGGCGGCACTGATCACCGCCTGGCGGTCGGTGGCGGCGGTGAGTTTGCGCGACAGGTCGAGCAGTTCGCCGGTTTCTTCCTGGGTGTCGCGCAATGCCTGCAACTGACGGCGCTGGCGTGCGGCAAGATTGCCGGTGAGCGCCGCCATCAGCAGGAAGAACAACAGCGTCAGCACGTCCTCCTCGCGCTGGATGGCGAAGGAGAAATTCGGCGGGATAAACAGGAAGTCATAGGTCAGGAACGACAACGCCGCACACACCAGGGACGGCCCCAGGCTGCTGCGCACCGCCACCAGCAACACGGCGGCAAGAAACACCAGCGAGATATTCGGCAACGGCAGCGCGCTTGCCACGGCCCAGGCCACAGCGGCGGCGACGACAGTCGCAACCACAGCCAAGGCGTAATCGAACCACACCAGGCCGCGCACATCCGGCAGGCGTGGGGCTGCGGGCACATCGTCACTGTCGAGGACGTTGATTTCCAAGCCCCGGGCATTACGCAACAGGCGCGCCGCCAAACCGCCACCGAACAGGCGACGCCGCCAACGCATTCGCGACTGCCCCACCAACAGCAGGCTGGCACGGCGTTCGGCGGCATGCTGGATCAAGGTCTTGGCCACCTCCCCCGCCCGCAGCAGCACCACTTCGCCGCCAAGGCGCTCGGCCAGTTGCTGGGCGTTTTGCAGGCGCAGGCGGGCCTGCTCATCCCGCGCACGGCCGTTGTCGATATGCACCAGGCTCCACGGCAAATGCCGGCGCTGGGCGACGCGACTGGCATGGCGCACCAGGCGTTCGGCCTGCGCATCGCCATCCACGCCCACCAACAGACGACCGCGCACCGCCGGCGCCGCCTGGCCGAGCTGGCGATAGCCCTGGGCCAAATCGTCGTCGACATGGGCGGCGGCGGTCTGCATCGCCAGCTCGCGCAGGGCCATCAGGTTGGTCTGGGTGAAGAACGCATCGATGGCGGCGCGGGCCTGCTCCGGCACATACACCTTGCCGTCGCGCAGACGCTCGAGCAGTTCGCGGGACGGCAGGTCGATCAGCAGCAGTTCGTCGGCTTCCTGCAGCACCCAATCCGGCAAGGTTTCGCGGACCTGCACACCGGTGATACCGCGGACCTGGTCATTCAGGCTTTCCAGGTGCTGGACGTTGACCGTGGTAAACACGTCGATGCCGGCGGCGAGCAGTTCCTGAATGTCTTGCCAACGCTTTTCATGGCGGCTGCCGGGGGCGTTGCTGTGGGCCAGTTCGTCCACCAGCACCAGCTTGGGCTTGGCGGCGAGCAGGCCGTCGAGGTCCATTTCTTCGAGCATCACGCCACGGTATTCGCTGCGCAACAGCGGTTGTTGCGGCAGGCCGCTGAGCAAGGCTTCGGTCTCGGCTCGGCCGTGGGTTTCAACCACGCCGGCGATCAGTTTGACGCCCTGGCGCAATTGGGTGTGGGCAGCCTGGAGCATGGCGTAGGTCTTGCCCACACCCGGCGCAGCGCCGAGGAAAACTTTGAGCCGGCCACGGCCGTCCCGGGGTAGATCGGCTAGCAGGGCATCGGCGCGGCCGGAGTCGCTCATGCTGGGGTTTCCTTCAATTGTTCAGACCCAGAGAAAATCCAATGTGGGAGGGGGCTTGCCCCCGATAGCGGTGGTTCAGTCGATACCTGTGTTGACTGACACTCTGCTATCGGGCAAGCCCCCTCCCACAGGGTTCAGAGTTTTTCCAGGGCCATGTTCAGCGCCAGCACATTCACCACTGGCGGCCCCACCAGCGGGCTTTCGATATGTTCATCCAACAACCGTTGCAGGGTCGACACCGGCACATTTCGCGCGGCAGCCACCCGTGCCAGTTGATAGGCAATCGCCTGGGGTGGCAAGTGTGGATCAAGACCGCTGCCGGAGGTAGTCAGCGACACCAAAGGCACCGGGCCCTGGCCGGGCACCAACTGTTTGTTCGCGTCATCGAACACGCGGGTGGCCAAGGCCGGGTTGCTGGGGCCGAGGTTACTGGCGCTGCTGGAAACCGTCGCAAAGGCCCCCGCCGAAGGGCGCGGATGGAACCAGCTGTCACCGGTAAAGTCCTGGGCGATCAGGCTGGAGCCACGCACCTTGCCGCTGGCATCGCGCACCAGGCTGCCGTTGGCCTGGTCCGGGAAAGCGACTTGGGCGACGCCGGTCACCACCAGTGGGTAGGCCACGCCGGTGATCAGGGTCATGAGCACCAGCAGGCTCAGGGCCGGGCGGATTATGTTGGACATTTCAAATTCCTCAATTCGGTCTTTGCAACCTGTGGGCACCGGGGTGGCGCCCACAGGCATCGGGTCACACCAGGTGCAGCGCGGTCAGCAGCATGTCGATCGCCTTGATGCCCACGAACGGCACCAGCAACCCGCCCAGGCCATAGATCAGCAGGTTGCGCCGCAGCAACGCCGCCGCACTCGCGGCCTGCACACGCACACCGCGCAGCGCCAGGGGAATCAGCACCACGATGATCAGCGCGTTGAACACGATGGCCGAGAGAATCGCGCTCTGGGGGCTCTGTAAATGCATCACGTTAAGCACGCCCAACTGCGGATAGATCGAGGCGAACAACGCCGGCAGGATCGCGAAGTACTTGGCCACGTCGTTGGCGATGGAAAAGGTGGTCAACGCACCACGGGTCACCAGCAACTCCTTGCCGATCTGCACCACGTCCAGCAGCTTGGTGGGGTCGCTGTCGAGGTCGACCATATTGGCGGCCTCGCGGGCGGCCTGGGTGCCGTCGTTCATCGCCATGCCGACGTCCGCCTGGGCGAGTGCCGGGGCGTCGTTGGCACCGTCGCCGCACATCGCCACCAGGCGGCCGTCGTTTTGCTCGTGACGGATGCGCGCGAGTTTTTTCTCCGGGGTCGCTTCGGCCAGCACGTCATCCACACCGGCTTCGGCAGCAATCGCAGCGGCCGTCAGCGGGTTGTCACCGGTGACCATCACCGTGCGAATCCCCAGCTTGCGCAGCTCGGCGAAACGTTCGCGGATACCGGGCTTGACCACGTCCTTGAGGTGGATCGCACCGAGCAATTTGCCGTCGGCACACACCAGCAAGGGCGTGCCGCCGCTCTGGGCGATCTTGTCGATTTCCCGCGCCAATGCCGGTTGCAGGTCGCCGCGTGGCTGGCCGATAAACGCCAGCAACGAATCCACTGCGCCTTTGCGGAACACGCGGCCCTGGTAGTCGACACCGGACAAGCGGGTTTCGGCGCTGAACGGTACCGCGGTCAGTTCATCCAGGGATGGCTCGGCCTGCGGGTGCAGAGCCCGCAGGTATTCGACGATGGATTTGCCTTCTGCCGTGTCATCGGCCAAAGAAGCAAACAACGCACCTTCGGCCACTTCCTTGCCGCTGACGCCAGGCGCCGCAACCACCGCCGCACACCGACGGTTACCAAAAGTGATGGTGCCGGTCTTGTCCAGCAGCAACACATGCACGTCACCGGCCGCCTCCACGGCACGACCAGACTTCGCGATCACATTAAGGCGCACCAGACGGTCCATACCGGCAATACCGATGGCCGACAACAAGCCGCCGATGGTGGTAGGAATCAGCGTCACCAGCAGTGCGACCAAAAACACCAGCGGCAAGCTGCCGTTGGCGAAGTGGGCGAAGGGCTGCAAGGTCACGACCACCAGCAGGAAGATCAGGGTCAGGCCGATCAGCAGGATATCCAGCGCGACTTCGTTGGGAGTTTTCTGACGCTTGGCGCCTTCGACCAGGGCGATCATGCGGTCCAGGGTGGACTCGCCGGGATTGGCGGTGATGCGGATCAGCAGCCAGTCCGACACCAGCCGCGTATTGCCGGTGACGGCCGAGCGATCGCCGCCGGACTCGCGGATCACCGGCGCGGACTCACCGGTGATCGCCGCTTCGTTGACCGCTGCGATGCCTTCGACGACCTCGCCGTCGCCGGGGATCATTTCCCCGGCGGCCACACGCACCACATCACCTTTACGCAGACTGGTGGCCGGCACGACCTTGAAGCTGCCATCGGCTTCCTTACGCCGCGCGCTCAGGCCTTCGCTGCCGGCCTTGAGGCTGTCGGCACGGGCCTTGCCGCGTCCTTCGGCCAAGGCTTCGGCGAAGTTGGCGAACAGCACGGTGAACCACAGCCACACGGCGATTTGCACGGCCACATACGTCGGTACGGCGGTGTCGGGCACAAAGCACAGCACGGTGGTGAGGATGGCGGTCAGCTCGACCACCAGCATCACCGGCGAGCGTTGCAGCTGGCGCGGGTCCAGCTTGACGAACGCCTGGACCAGCGCCGGGCGCCACAGGGCAGAGACGGCGGTTTTGGCGGGTTCCTGGGTTTTGACCGGGGCCGCGTTTTTTGCAGGCATATTCATGTTCATATCCCCTTTTTAGAAGCCCATGCTCAAGTGTTCAGCGATGGGCCCCAGCGCCAGCGTCGGCAGGAAAGTCAGGCCGCCCACCAGCAAAATAGTCACGGTCAACAGGGTCACGAACAGCGGACCATGGGTCGGGAAGCTGTTCTGGCCAATCGGTGCGGTCTTCTTCATCGCCAGGCTGCCGGCCAGGGCCAGTACCGGGAGGATGTAGCCGAAGCGGCCGATCAACATGCCCAGGCCCAGCATCAGGTTGTGGAACGGCGTGTTGGCACTGAAACCGCCGAACGCCGAGCCGTTGTTGGCGCTGGCCGAGGTGTAGGCGTACAGCAACTGGCTGAAACCATGAGGGCCAGGGTTACTGATCGCGCCGGCTGGGCCGGGCAGGCTCGCGGCGATGGCACCCAGTACCAGCACGCCCACCGGCATCACCAACAGGGTCACGACCAGCAGCTGCACTTCCTTGGCCTGGAGTTTCTTGCCCAGGTATTCCGGGGTGCGCCCGATCATCAGGCCGGCCAGGAACACCGCGATCAACACGTTGAGCAACATGCCGTACATACCGGCGCCGACGCCGCCGAAGATCACTTCGCCGACCATCATGTTGACCAGCGCCACCATCCCACTGAGGGGGTTGAGGCTGTCTTGCATGCCGTTGACCGAACCGTTGGACGCCGCCGTGGTGGTCACCGACCACAACACCGTGCCGGTGGTGCCGAAGCGCGCTTCCTTGCCTTCCAGCGGTGCGGTCTGCTCGACGGCCGGGTTGTTCAAGGTCGGGTTGGGCTGGTATTCGGACCACAGGGAAGTGGCGCCGCCGATCAGGAACAGCGCCAGCATGCAGCCAAGGATCGCGCGGCTCTGGCGCAGGTCTTTCACGTAGTGGCCGAAGGTGAATACCAACGCCACCGGGATCAGGATGATCGAAGCCACTTCGAACAGGTTGGCCCAGGCGGTCGGGTCTTCAAACGGGTGCGCCGAGTTGACGCCGAAGAAGCCGCCGCCGTTGGTGCCCAGTTGCTTGATCGCAATCTGGCTGGCTGCCGGGCCCAAGGGGATCACTTGATCCACACCTTGCAGGGTCACGGCATCCACATAGTGCGCGAAGGTTTGCGGTACGCCCTGCCACACCAGGAACAGCGCCAGCACCAGGCACAACGGCAGCAGGCCGTAGAGCGTGGCGCGGGTCATGTCGACCCAGAAGTTACCCAGGGTCCTGGCGGATTTGCGCCCGATCCCACGGCACAGCGCGACCAGGACGGCCAGGCCGGTGGCCGCACTGACGAAGTTCTGCACGGTCAGGCCAGCCATCTGGCTGAGGTAGCTCAGGGACGCCTCACCGCTGTAGGACTGCCAGTTGGTGTTGGTCATGAAACTGACCGCGGTATTGAAGGCCAGGGTCCATTCCTGGCCCGGCAATTTCTGCGGGTTCAGTGGGAGATAGTCCTGGAACAGCAGGATCGCGAACAACAGCAAAAAGCCCGCGAGGTTGAACGCGAGCAAGGCCAGCATGTATTTCTGCCAGCTTTGTTCCTGATGTTCATCCACCCCCGACAGGCGATAACAGGCTTTTTCGACAGGCCCCAGCACCGGGCTGAGCCACGTGCGCTGGCCTTCCATCACCTTGTAGTAGAACCGCCCCAGGAACGGCGCCGGCACCAGTACCACGGCAAAGAAGGCAATGATCAGCCAATAGTCATAACTGTGCATGGCCAGCTCCTAGTTCCGATCCGCGCGTAACAGCGCAACCAGCAGATAAATGAACAGCGCCACGGCCAATAGCAGTGACACCCCGTCCAGAACGCTCATGGAAGTCTCTCCGTTTAGCGGCGAGTGCCGCGTGTGGGGCAATTGTCCGCAGGAGTGGCGTAAAGGAACGAGAGCGAGGGGGTGGACGGGGCGTAAAGATGGCGTAAAGAGTGGGTTTATGCGGGGTTTACACGGGGGTATTCGGCGTCTGGGCGGGCGCTATCGGGAGCAAGCCCCCTCCCACACTTGACCGCGTTGTCATGCCGAGCGCCAGTCAACCTGTGGGAGGGGGCTTGCTCCCGATAGCGCCGGCACCGTGACCGCCGCACCTATCTGGTGCGACACCGGCAAATTTCAAACGCCAAACCATCCCCCACACGACAGTTGCGCCGCTTTACGACAATGATTCTCAGGCTGGCATGGCCGCTGCAACACCTTGAATCATTCCAAACCGTTCAGGGAGCGCAGCACAATGAACACACAACTCAAACCCACCTTGGGCACCCTGCATTTATGGGGCATTGCCGTCGGGCTGGTGATTTCCGGGGAATACTTCGGCTGGAGCTACGGCTGGGGCGTGGCCGGGACCTTGGGCTTCCTGGTGACCTCGCTGATGGTCGCCGCGATGTACACCTGCTTTATCTTCAGTTTCACCGAGCTGACTACCGCCATTCCTCACGCAGGCGGGCCGTTTGCCTACAGTCGTCGCGCCTTTGGGGAGAAAGGCGGCTTGATCGCAGGCCTCGCCACCCTGATCGAATTTGTCTTCGCCCCGCCTGCCATCGCCCTGGCGATCGGCGCGTATCTGAATGTGCAGTTCCCGGCCCTGGACCCCAAGCATGCGGCCGTCGGTGCCTACATCGTATTCATGGGGCTGAATATTCTCGGCGTGAAACTGGCCGCGACCTTCGAGCTGGTGGTGTGCGTGCTCGCCGTCGCCGAGCTGCTGGTGTTCATGGGCGTGGTCGCGCCCGCGTTCAGCTTCAGCAACTTTGCCCTGAACGGTTGGGCCGGTTCCGATACCTTCGGCGCCCCGGCGGTTGCCGGGATGTTTGCGGCGATTCCGTTTGCCATCTGGTTTTTCCTGGCCATCGAAGGCGCGGCCATGGCGGCCGAGGAAGCGAAAGATCCTAAGCGCACCATTCCAAAGGCCTACATCAGCGGCATCCTGACCCTGGTGATCCTGGCCATGGGCGTGATGTTCTTCGCCGGCGGCGTGGGCGACTGGCGCACCCTGTCGAACATCAACGATCCACTGCCGCAGGCGATGAAAACCGTGGTGGGCGACAACTCCGGCTGGCTGCACATGCTGGTCTGGATCGGCCTGTTCGGCCTGGTGGCGAGCTTCCACGGCATTATCCTGGGCTACTCGCGCCAGTTCTTTGCCCTGGCCCGCGCCGGTTACCTGCCCTCCTTCCTCGCCAAATTATCGCGCTTTCAGACACCACACCGGGCAATCATCGCCGGTGGCGTGGTCGGCATCGCCGCCATCTACAGCGATGGCCTGATCAACCTGGGCGGCATGACATTGACCGCGGCGATGATCACCATGGCGGTGTTCGGTGCCATTGTGATGTACATCATGAGCATGCTCAGCCTGTTCAAACTGCGTAAGACCGAACCGCTGCTGGAACGTACCTTCCGCGCGCCGGGTTATCCGATCGTGCCCGGCATTGCGCTGGCGCTGGCCGTGGTCTGCCTGGTAGCCATGGCGTGGTTCAACACGCTGATCGGGCTGATCTTCCTCGGCTTTATGGCCGTGGGTTTCATCTACTTCCAAATGACCGCACAGGATCGTGCCGATGCACCGGCAGACGCAATGTTGACCGGGCTCTAAGGTTTCGAGGCAGAACGGGCCTACACTGAACTACTCAGAAAGCCCGTCACTCAAAGTAGTTATTGCCGTGGGAAAATTCTCCGACGGTAATCTGCCTCAAGGAGAGCCTTATGCCGTGGTATGCGTGGTTGATTATGGTGGTTGCGATCGGGTCGATCGTCGGAGGGCTGATGATGCTGCGTGACAGCGCCAACAAGGTGGAACTCACCGACGAACAACGCAAGCGCGTGGCCGAGCGCAACGCCCAGGCGGACGCCAAGGACGCGCAGGACCGCTAGGACCGCTTACTCCCAATCCGCCTTGGCAATCTGCAACCCGTGCTGCCCTTTATAGGCAGCACGCTCCGGCTGGCTCCAGCCGTCCAGCAACTCGTCCTCCAGCCGATAGATCTCAACCCCCAACGGACGGCACACCGTCAGCGGATCCTGCGCATCCGGCCCCCACATCGGCAGCGACAAATCCCCGCCCGGGCACGTCGACAGCGCGCAGAGCAAATCAATCTCGGCAAAGAACTCCAGGTAATCGCCCTTCTGCGCCGGGCAGGCTTTCATGAAATACATGTCGTCGTGATTGAGGCCCGTGCACTGGAAAATATTCAGCACGTCATGCACGTCGAATTCCGTCAGACCGTGGGGTAATACCGCGCGGGTCAGGTTGGAGTGGCAATGGTGATGGAAGTCCTCGCCGGTGAGCATGCGGTTCACATAGGGATCGCACCGTGTCCCCAGCAAGTCATGCAGACGCCCGCCGTGCTCATCGATGCCGTAACTGGCCAGGCTGTCATCGGTGATGGTCACCAGTGGCCTTAGAAATGGCAGATTCGACCATAGCCGGTCATGAGTGCTCACATGCGCCCCCTGCAACTGACGGGTACGTGCTGCCCAAAGACGTTCGCGGGGGTCATTGGCGTTCCACACATTGAAGTCCCCCACCTGCGGGCCCACGGGCGTGGTAACACGAAACACATGCCCGGCGGGCACCTTCCACGCCCTGCCCGTGCGAATCGGTACCTCGAACTGCTCGATCAAGCTGCGCTGATCTTTTCGGTCACGAATGCGCTCGTAAAATGCCGCGTCGACCTGCAACGCCGAACCCTTGCTGACCTGATAAGCGGCCGGATAGTCTTTGTACATGATGCAGATCCTCGATCAGGGGTGGGTAAACAGGGCCAAGGACAGGCGTTCCGAATCATCCAGGTACAGGCTCATCGCCTCCCCTGCCGCCGGTTTGTCCTGCTCGACCAGCCATTGATAAATCTCACGGTCACGCTCCAGCCAGGGCGACTGGAAACGTTGCTCATCAGGCGCGGCGCAAAACACCAGGCGCAACTGGGCGATGACCTGGGCAAAAAACTCATCGAACAACGGGCTGCCCATCAACCCGACGATGTGCTGATGGAACAGCAAACTGTGGGTGGCCACCGCACGCCAATCCTCGCGCTCACGGGCCAGGGTGGTGGCGTCAATGGCGTTTTGCAGGCGTTCGGATTGCTCGTGCGTCAAGGCATCGCTTCCGGCGATGGCCTGCAACTCCAGGGTACGGCGGACTACAAACAGATCGCGGACTTCCTCCCGCTCCAACCGCCGCACCATGACGCCCTTGTTACGCACATAACGGGTCAACCCCTCCTGCCCCAGACGGTGCAAGGCTTCGCGAATCGTATTGCGCGACGCACTGTAGGCCTTGACCAGATCCACCTCGACCAATGCCATGCCTGGCAATAACCGCCCCGCAATGATGTCGGCACGCAGCTCCAGGGCAATCTGGTCGGCTAAAGACAAACTGAGCGTCATGACCACCTCACGATTGTTGAACAATCCTCCGTCTAGATGTAATCACATTTCATGCCAACGCCTTGCATGCCGACGAGTGTGTAAAAAAGGTCAAGTTGGTTAAAATGCCCG
This sequence comes from Pseudomonas sp. 1 R 17, assembly GCF_900067035.1. Lineage (NCBI taxonomy): Bacteria > Pseudomonadati > Pseudomonadota > Gammaproteobacteria > Pseudomonadales > Pseudomonadaceae > Pseudomonas > Pseudomonas sp. 1 R 17. The sequence goes on along the minus strand of NZ_FKLB01000037.1, from coordinate 353,348 downwards.
CCTGTAACCGAGGCATGCCCCATGCGTTATTCACAAAACCACAAAGCCCAGACCCACCAACGCATCATCAAGGAAGCCTCTGCGCGCTTTCGCCGCAACGGCATCGACGCCACCGGCCTGCAGCCACTGATGAAAGCGTTGAACCTGACCCATGGCGGCTTTTACGCGCATTTCAAATCCAAGGGCGAACTGGTGGAGACAGCCCTGCAGGCGGCCGCCGCAGACCTGGACGCCCATTGCGACATGCTGTTCAGCCAGGAGCAGCCGCTGGGCGCGTTTATCGACAGTTACCTGTCGGAATGGCACCTGGCCTCCCCGGACCAAGGCTGCCCGCTGCCAACGATGTGTTCAGAACTGGGGCTCCGAGGCCAGCCCAGTGCGACTACAGACCAGGTACTCAACGCAAGGCTCAAGCAAATAGAAACGGCATTGGGAGATGAGCGTTGCGATGCAAAGAGCCTGGTGATGATGTCGACACTGGTGGGCGCATTGGTACTGGCCAGGAGTGTTGAAGCCCCTCAATTGGCAAGACAGATCATGGCCGTGGTGCGCGAACGCCTGAAAACGCAGAACCCGGAGGGCAAAAAGGCCGATCAATGACCGGCCTCCTGGATGAATCAGTTGATGGCCAGCCTATCGCGATTCTTCTCCAGCAGCGCCTTGCCAATCCCCTTCACTTCCAACAACTCATCCACCGCCGTGAACGGACCATTGCTTTCGCGATAGGCGATGATCGCCTGGGCTTTAGCGGCACCGATACCGAAGAGGTCACGACGCAGGGTTTCGGCGTCGGCAGTGTTCAGGTTGACCTTGGTGGACTGCTCGACCTTGGTCATCTGGGCGGTGATAGGGGTTGGAGCTTCGGGTTTGATGGACGGGGCTGCGGTGGTGGTGACTGAAAGGGTCGTGAGGAAGGCGAAGATTAGGGAGGTGAGGTAGGTGTTTTGCATTGGTGACGCTCCATGACAGTGTAAGAGAAAAGCAGCTTTTCCGAGGCTGCTTTTCTAACTTAGGTGACTACAGAGCCATGTCAAAAATGACGAGGTTACAAAGTATGTGATGCGTAAGGTCATAGCGGACATGCGCCCCACAGATCAATGCAGTCACCGCCAATCGGAAACTGTAAGCCTCCAAAAAACAGCTAAAAAATGACGTCAGAGTCCTTGCATGAGGTAAAACTTGAAGCACGCCAAGCATAAGGTAAACTATTAGGTTAGCGTACCTGATGGCAATATAGAGTTAGTCAAAAAAATGGCAACTCGCCCTTAGAGGGTTTCACAAACGTCCGGCGAAAAGGATTTTTTGACTTGTATGAAACTGAAAAGCTCTTACGGCGTGGAGTCAGGCAGCTACCACAAAAAGACCAAGCATATCAACGCCGCTAGATATCTTTATAGATATTTCAATTCGTCGAGATCCACGTAGGTAATGCCATTTACTGGCTTTTTAGGCTTTTTGTTCAAGTAGACCACTGATGACATCTAACTCAATCACCCCGGTTATTCTCTGTGGCGGCTCTGGATCTCGGCTATGGCCGTTGTCACGCAAAAGTTTTCCAAAACAGTTTGTACCTCTAATCGGGGAGAAAAGCCTGCTACAACTGACACTGGAACGCGTATCTCTCCTCGCGGATCATGTGCTGTTAGTCGCTTCTGAAGATCACCGGTTTCTAGTCTCTGAGGGCCTTCACTCGACACAGTTGAAGGGCGCAGTGATTCTGGAGCCGTCTGCTCGGAACACGGCAGCCGCCATGACACTTGCAGCGCTGAGCAGTGTGAAAGAAGGGCGAGACTTACTGCTGTTTTGCCCAGCTGATCACCACATTCCGGATGCGGAAGCTTTCGCAAGAACCGTGCGGCTTGGCGTTGCTCACGCCCAAGGCGGAGCAATCGTCACCTATGGCGTACTGCCGAGCTTTCCCTCGACCGCTTATGGTTATATCCAGCAAGGCCTTGCTCAAAAGGATGGGTGTAGCCGCGTCGAACGTTTTATAGAAAAGCCCGATGCTGCCACCGCGCAGACCTTGCTCCTGCGGGGCGATGTCTTGTGGAATGCAGGGATTTTCCTGTGCAAAGGCACAGTACTGATTGATGCGATGGAACGCCATGCACCGGACATTCTGGAGGTCTGCCGAGCATCCTTCGATGAGGCAACGTCAGAACGGCTCGCAGGTGGAACATCTTTTATCCGCCCTGCTGCTTCGAGTTTTGCGACCTGCCGTGCAGAAAGCATTGACTACGCCGTAATGGAGCACCATGACCATGTAGTAGTAGCTCCATTCAGCGGGCAATGGAGTGACGTAGGTAGCTGGAATGCGCTGGCTGAAATGACCGAAGCCGATGAATTCGGCAACAGAATCCACGGCCAAGGCCGAATAAGCCAATCCCGAAACACGTTCATCCACGCGCCACACCGACCAGTCGTCGCATTAGGCACTGAAAACCTGTTGATTATCGATACCCCGGATGCAGTCCTGATAACCCACAGAGATCATGTAGAACACGTTAAAAACGTCGTCCTGCAACTGGAAAAAGAAAACTGCAGTCAGGCGATCACCCATCGAAAAGTTTCGCGACCCTGGGGTTGGTACGACAGTATTGATACGGGCGATCGCTTTCAGGTCAAAAGAATTGGTGTGAAACCAGGCGCCTCGTTGTCACTGCAAAAACACCATCACCGAGCCGAACACTGGATCGTTGTAAAAGGGACGGCCGAAGTGACACGCGGCGCTGACACTTTTATTTTGACCGAAAACCAATCCACGTACATCCCCATCGGGGAAATCCATCGCCTGAAGAACCCGGGAATGGTTGAACTTGAGATAATAGAAGTCCAATCCGGTAGTTATCTGGGTGAAAACGATATCGTTAGATTCGAAGACAATTATGGAAGAGCAAATGATTAAGAAAGCACTCATCACAGGCGTAACTGGACAAGATGGCGCCTATCTTGCTGAATTATTGTTGAGCAAGGGCTACGAAGTACACGGCATGAAGCGCCGGAGCTCGTTGTTCAACACCGCTCGCATCGATCATCTATTCCATGACGTACATGACAAGGGCCTGCCTTTTTTCTTGCACCACGGAGATATGACCGACTCGTCCAGCCTGACGCGCATTATCCAAAAAGTGCAACCGGACGAAATTTACAATTTGGCAGCGCAAAGCCACGTAGCGGTCTCTTTTGAAGAGCCTGAATATACTGCCAACTCCGATGCACTCGGTGCGCTGCGTATTCTTGAAGCCATCCGAATTCTTGGCTTGGAAAAAAAGACCCGTTTCTATCAGGCGTCCACTTCCGAGCTTTACGGCCTCGTGCAAGAAACGCCACAGAAAGAAACCACGCCTTTCTACCCACGCAGCCCCTACGCCGTTGCGAAGCTATATGCCTACTGGATCACCGTCAATTATCGAGAGGCTTACGGGATCTACGCCTGCAACGGAATACTTTTTAACCACGAAAGTCCGATTCGAGGCGAAACCTTCGTCACGCGCAAGATCACTCGCGCACTTGCTCGGATAAAACTCGGCCTTCAAGAATGCCTGTACCTGGGCAATATGGATTCTTTGCGGGACTGGGGTCACGCAAAAGACTACGTAGAAATGCAATGGCTGATGCTGCAACAAGAAACCCCCGAAGACTTTGTTATAGCAACAGGCGTGCAATACAGTGTCCGTGATTTCGTTAACGCAGCGGCCAGCGAACTAGGCATTAATATTACCTGGCAAGGCTCGGGCGTAGACGAAAAAGGGTACAGCGAGGATGGTAAATGCATCGTGGCAGTAGACCCAAGATACTTCCGCCCAACTGAAGTGGAAACACTACTGGGAGATGCAACCAAAGCGAAAACGAAGTTGGGTTGGACGCCAAAAATCACATTCGAAGAACTCGTCAGTGAGATGGTGCGCGAGGACCTTAAAAGCGCGGAGCGTGATGAGCTTGTCAATCAACACGGCTACACGACGTTCAGCTATAACGAATAATTGAGTTGGCTACCCATCCAATGAGCACGAAACGAATACTGTTGACAGGCGGAGGAGGAATGGTAGGGCGCAACTTGCTCGACCATCCCGAGATTGGCGAGTTTGAAGTATTAGCTCCGCGCAGCAGCGAGCTGGACCTGCGGGATTTTCTCGCGGTGCAGGCTTACGTTGAGCGGCATAAGCCTGACTTCATCATTCACGCGGCAGGAAAGGTAGGAGGGATCCAAGCGAACGTCAGGGAGCCTGTGAACTTCCTTCGAGACAACCTTGATATAGGTCGCAACGTCGTCAGCGCAGCACAGCTCGCAGGCGTGCCCCGCCTGATCAATCTCGGTAGCTCCTGCATGTACCCTCGCAACCATACCGGATCGCTCAGCGAAGATATGGTGCTGACGGGAGAACTGGAGCCGACCAATGAAGGCTATGCCTTGGCCAAAATAGTGACAGCGCGACTGTGCGACTATATTTCACGTGAAAACCAAGGACTTCAATATAAGACGCTGATCCCCTGCAATATCTTCGGACGTTTTGACAAATTCGATCCTGCTCACTCACACTTGTTACCGGCTATTATTCACAAACTCCATATAGCGAAGAAAACGGGGGCGCCCTCAGTCGATGTGTGGGGAGATGGTTCTGCCAGACGGGAGTTCATGTATGGGGGCGATTTGGCAGATGCACTAATACACGCAATTAAGCATTTTGAGTCGGTCCCTCGCTATATGAATATAGGTCTGGGTAACGACCACTCAATAAATGACTACTACCGCACTGCAGCCACAGTAATGGGCTATGAAGGGACGTTCGAGCACGACCTTACTAAACCTGTGGGCATGGCGCGAAAACTTGTGAACATCGAGCGCCAAATATCGTGGGGATGGAAGCCGCGACATAGTTTGCAAGAAGGTATTGAAAAGACTTATAGCTATTATCTGGAGCATCAACAATGAGCATTAAATTTCCGCTGGCTACCTCCTCATGGGAGAAGGAAGAGCTTGAAGCGATGCAGCGCGTCATCGCCACCGGCATGTTTACAATGGGTGAGCAGGTCAAGGCATTTGAACGGGACTTTGCGGAATTTGTAGGCAGTAAGCATTGTGTGATGGTGAACTCCGGATCGTCGGCCAACCTGTTGATTGTCGCGGCACTGTTTTACACGCAAAACGCCTCCATCAAGCTACAAAGAGGCGACGAGATTATTGTTCCTGCAGTTTCATGGAGCACTACCTACTACCCACTTTACCAGTATGGTCTGAAGATCAAATTTGTAGACATCGACCTCCACACGCTCAACTACGATCTCGAACAGCTCGAGCTTGCTGTAACGGATAAAACCCGCGCAATCATGGCGGTCAATTTACTTGGTAATCCAAACGATTTTGGGCGTATTCAAGAAATCATCGGCGATCGGAAAATCGTGCTGATTGAAGATAACTGCGAATCCATGGGCGCAACTTATAACGGCAAACAGGCCGGTACATTCGGCGTAATGGGCAGCTTCAGCTCCTTCTTCAGTCATCACATCTCAACGATGGAGGGAGGCTTGATCGTAACCGACGATGAGGAGTTGTATCAGATCTTGCTGTCGCTTAGAGCGCACGGCTGGACTCGCAATTTGCCCAAGCAAAACCTGGTGTGCAGCGATAAAAGCGATGATCCATTTGAGGAGTCGTTCCGCTTTGTGCTGCCGGGATATAACGTCCGTCCTCTGGAGCTTGAGGGTGCGCTGGGCGTTGAGCAGGTAAAACGCTTGCCTAGCCTGATCGAAGAGCGGCGTAAAAATGGATTGCTGCTACAAGCCGCAATGACAGACCACCCAGACATTATTATCCAACGAGAGATTGGAGAGTCCAGCTGGTTCGGGTTTAGCCTAGTGATTCGCCCAGGCAGTAAGTTGACGCGCAAATATCTCGTAGAAAAACTTACTGACCTCGGCTTTGAGTGTCGACCAATTGTAGCCGGAAATTTTGCAAAAAATGAAGTGGTTAAATATTTCGACTCAGAAGTACACGGTGACCTGAAAAATGCTGAGCACATTGATCGATTCGGGTTATTTATAGGCAATCATCACTTTGATATCTCTGAAGCATTTACAGCACTTACCTCAATCAAATAGCTGACAATAAAATGAAACTGACTAAAAAAATAAAAAATAAAATTCATCATCTTTACAAGTTGCACGTAAAGAAAGAAAAGTTTTTAGTTGAAGTTCATAGATGGTTCAAGGACAAGGGGGATATGACGCTGAGATTAGACTACCCCCTCACCCCGTCGAGTGTGGTTTTTGATCTTGGTGGATACCACGGAGATTTTGCCGCTGACATACATGAAAAGTACGGTTGCACTGTGTACATATTTGAACCTGTATCGGAGTTTTTTCAGATATGTGTTGATCGATTTAAGGGTAATGAAAAAATCCACTGCTTTAAATACGGTCTTTCAGCAACTGACACATGGATGGATATAGGTTTAGCGGAAAACGCTTCAAGCTTCCAATCACCACATACAAGCGGAAAAATGGAGCGTGTTGAAATTCGCTCCATCATCCCGTGCATTAGAGAGCTCGGCGTCGACAGTATCGACCTTATGAAAATAAATATCGAGGGGGGAGAATTTGAGGTTCTCGATGCGATGATTGACTCGAATTACACTGACAACATAACCTATCTGCAAATTCAGTTTCATAATTTCGTCGACAATGCAGAAGAAAAAAGAAATGCACTGCGTAGGAAATTAAACTCAACCCACATCGAAACATGGAATTATGAGTTTGTTTGGGAGAACTGGAAAATAAAGGATACACAAAGTCAATGACAATGATCTATTCTGCCTTCGCAGGCAACGGACTTAAAAATAACGCGATATTTGACTTAACAAACAAGTCCAATCGCGACGACAGTTTCTATCCTTTCTACCAAATGCGTAAAAAATTTTTTGAGTACGGTATTGAAATAAATACTTTAGACTTGTCAGACATTACAAAAATAAAGTTTAGTTTGGATTTTGATGTACATTCAGCGTACTCATCCGCCACTCGCTATTTATTAATGCTGGAAACCCCACAGATTCGTGTAGAAAACGGAAGACCTGAAAATCTAGATAACTATCATAAAGTATTCACATGGAATGACAATTTAATAGACGACAAAAAATTTATAAAAATCAACTTTCCAAACCGGATAAAAAGCTTGCAACCTGACGGTTTTTTATCAAGGCCGATTTTCTGTTGCTTAATATCCAGCAATAGAGCACTGACTATCCATGACAGCCGCGATTTATATAAAGAGCGTGTTAAGGCTATTCGATGGTTTGAAAAAAATGCACCCGAAAATTTTCATTTATACGGTGCGGGATGGAATATCCCTGCAGTAAAAGGTGGAATAAGAGGAGCTATAGAACGTCGTTTTTGGAATTCCTTCACTAAACTTGTAAAGTTTCGCCCTTTCCCGAGTTATCGAGGAAAAATATGCAGCAAGCATGAAACACTTAAAAACACTCGTTTTTCTATTTGTTATGAAAACGTGAGAGATTTACCTGGCTATATTACAGAAAAAATATTCGATTGCTTTTTTTCAGGCTGCATTCCTATTTACTGGGGAGCAAGTAATATTTCAGACTACATCCCAGAAGACTGCTTCATAGACCGCAGAAAATTCAAAGATATGCCTGCGCTATACAATTACTTAGAAAACATTACAAATGAAGAGTTCATAAACTACCAGAGACGTATAGAAAGTTTCTTGAATAGTGACTCCGCAACTCCTTTCGGCACAGACTTTTTTACGGAAACTATTGTCAAAACAATAGTAAAAGATCTTGGCTTATAAAAGTGAACTTCTAGTTATAAGTACGGGCCGCCTTGCTTCGACTGTAATAGCTCTGATATCAATCAAGGCCGTCACTTCGTACCTCTCTCCAGAGCAATATGGAGAGCTTGCAATTTTAATTACTATTCAGATGTTATGCGGACTGTTCTTAATAAATCCTGTTGGACAACATATAAACCTGCATACTCATAAGTGGTGGGACGACAACACTTTAATTCCACGACTAAAATCGTTTCGCACTTTCGTAACCTTATCGTCTTGTATAGGTTCAATTGTATCACTGGAAGCATTTAACGCAGGCACACCATATATCGCCCTACTAACCATGCTAGCGGTATTCACTATGGTTCTAGCTGCAACATGGAATGCGACCCTAATTCCTATGCTGAACATGCTTGGTTTCCGAAACCAATCAGTAAGTTGGTCGATAGTGTCATCGACAACTAGTTTAATTGCCTCTGTGCTGCTGGTAAAAATCTGGCCTTCTGCAATCTCATGGTTCACAGGCCAAGCAATTGGCTTACTTCTAGGAGCGATGGGCGCGAGATATGAACTCCTTAGAAAAACCCCAAAGGATGAATATGAAAAGAACACGGCTGTATTTTTACTTACCAAACATGAAATTCTAAAATACTGTATACCGTTATCACTTGCTGCAGGCTTGATGTGGATTCAATTGTCAGGTTATCGCTTCGCTATTGAATACTACTGGGGACTTAAAAAACTTGGCTATTTCGCTATTGGCTTACAGCTGGCGGGCCAAATATGGGCTCTGGCCGAATCACTCGCAATCCAGTTCTTGTATCCATTTTTCTATCGTAGAGTCAGCGAAAACTCCAATAGTACCGAAATTGAACTAGCCGTTTCAGACCTTTTAAATACCCTTACACCGCTCTACCTACTTCTTGCGGGCCTGACAATTGCAATATCTCCGTTTCTACTAAAACTATTGGTCGCCGCGGAATATGCCGACGCATGGATATTTGTAGCCGTTGGATCGATAGTTGAGCTCTGCAGAGCACTTGGAAATGTGCTCGGCAATGCAGCACACGTCAGAAGAAAAACAATTCATCTAGCAGCGCCTTATGCGGTCGGTGCCGCTATAATTTTAGGTGGGATCATTAACGCAGGTGATCGACAGCTTGATATAAGCTGGGCGGGAGCGGCTCTAATCCTAGGAGCTATCATGATGCTTATTACAATGACTGTAACGATGTACAACCAAGTGAAATTTAAACTCGACAAACCCCGAATTCTTATATCATTTCTAATAATGATGTCCTTGGTCTGCCTGGTAAACTATGCACCTGTGGCTTCCAGTTGGGTTACGGCACTAGGCTATAGCATTGGTATATCTTTCATCGTCGCAACTATACTGTTCATGATGCTGTGGAATAATCCCGCGACGTTAAGACTGCTTAGTGTGCAATTGAGGAAATTTTAAATATGATCATTGCACATATTATAGGCGGCCTAGGCAACCAGATGTTTCAATATGCAGCTGCCAGAGCACTGTCTGTCGAAAAAAATACAGGATTATTCCTTGACGTTACTTCTTTTGAATCATACGCCCTACATCAAGGCTTTGAGCTCAATAAAATATTTAGCGCCGACTTTAAAACAGCTAGCTACTCGGACATACAAAAAATTCTCGGTTGGCAAGCGCCCGCTGTCGTTCGTAGTATTCTGCACCGTCCCCGTCTTGCCTGGTTGCGCAAAACTACATTGAGTATTGAACCATCATTTCAATACTGGCGGGGTGTTCAGGACTTATCGGACAACACCTATCTGAGTGGATACTGGCAGAGCGAACGCTATTTCAAAAATATTGAATCTATTATCCGAAAAGATTTTTCGTTCAAGCTACCTATGGATAATGAAAATTCGCGCATTGCAAACTTAATCAGCAATACAGAGGCGGTGAGCCTACATATACGAAGAGGCGACTATGTGAATAACTCAGCATATAGCGCATGCTCTTTGGATTACTACCATGCTGCCATAAGCCATTTTACTCACATGAATAAACCGCCAACATTTTTCATTTTTTCAGATGATATAAACTGGGTAAAAGAACATTTAAAAATAGAGCACCCTCACTGTTACGTAGATCATAACAATGGGGCAGCAAGCTACAACGACATGAGACTTATGAGTCTCTGCAAACACAACATCATTGCGAACAGTTCATTCAGTTGGTGGGGAGCTTGGCTAAATGCGAATAATGATAAAATCGTCATTACACCGAAAAGCTGGTTCAACACTAATAATCATATAGATGATCTTATCCCGCCGACCTGGATCAGCCTATGATCAGTAAATTCTCGCCAGGTCTAACCACACTCGTTATTGGGGGTGGAGGCTACATCGGTCACTTTCTTGTTGCACAACTGGTGGCGTCAGGGAGAAACGTGACGGTCCTTGGGCGAAGCGCTAAGCCGCGCTATGAGGTTCCTCTAGGGGCTAAGTATATAGCCGGAGATTTTGCCCATAAGAATCTTATTTGCAACATATTGAATACGCAACAGGAGGTGATCCATCTCGCTTATGCGACAGTACCCAATACATCTTTTGAAAACCCATTAGCTGATTTGGAGCAAAACCTCCCAGCTACTGTGCAGTTGTTTGCAGAGGTCGCTCGCCGCGGATTAAAGCTGGTACTCGTTTCCTCAGGCGGGACGGTGTACGGTGAAGCGCTATCTCTGCCTATAAGTGAAGAGCATCCCACAAAACCGATATCACCTTACGGTGTGACGAAGCTTACGTTGGAAAGTTATGCTTTTCTTTATGCTATGACCCATAATCTTCGGTTCACCTGTGTTCGCCCTGCAAATGCATATGGTACTGGTCAACGTCCGTTCATCGGTCAAGGCTTTATAGCCACTGCAATCGCCTCATCAATAAAAGGTTCTGCTATCAAAGTTTTTGGCCAGGCTGGAAGCGTGCGAGACTACCTTTACGTCAGTGATGTAGCCTCCGGAATATTTCATGCGTTGGAAAACGGTAAACTGTCGGAGATTTACAATCTAGGATCAGAAGTGGGCCTCAGTAATATGGATGTAATTGAAATAATGAGACCTATAATGAAAGATATCGATTGCGACATCAAGGTTGAACATTTACCAAAGCGGGGCTTTGATGTGAGTACAAATATTCTCAATTCTCAAAAGCTCAAGAGCCACACAGGCTGGGGCCCTAAAGTTCATTTTCTAGATGGCCTTTTAACAACCAGAGATTGGCTATGGAAGCACCGTCATGAATTCTGATGAATGCAATACTGCACCACTTATTTCAGTGATTCTTCCGGTATATAACGGTGCTGCGCACCTGGCATCCGCGATCGATTCAGTATTAAATCAGACCGTGTCTAATTTCGAGCTGATAATCATTGATGATGGTTCAACGGATAATTCACTCAGCATCTTACGAGAGTACGAAAAAATAGATCGCCGCATTAGACTTTCTAGCAGAGTGAATGCTGGCCTCGCTAATACACTCAACGAATCCATCGCTCTAGCTACAGGCACGTGGATTGCGCGTATGGACCAAGATGATATCGCAATATCGACGAGATTTGAAAAGCAATTAGAGTATTTAAACTACTCAGGTGCCGACATCGTTGGAAGTTGGGTTAAACGATTTGGTACGACTGATAAACGCATTGTCAAACTGCCGGAATCCGACAGTGCAATTAAGATAGCTTTACTCTTCATATCACCTTTTGCACATCCCACAGTCATGATGCGCGCCGACTTTGTCAAGCGACTACAATATAGACACAAGTGGGATAAGGCGGAAGATTATGATCTCTGGGTTCGTGCGGCAATTTGCGGCTGGAAGATGGCTAACGTACCCGAGGTTCTGCTTAAATATCGAGTTCACACCACTCAAATTTCCACCTCCTCTGCTTTGCGGCAATTGAATTTATCAAGAGGCATTCAGGAAAATTATTGGAATCACTTGCTAACGCAATGGGGATGTGACACTTCATGTGTTAGCTCAGTTGTGAACATTTATAACAGTGGGTACAAGGTATCCGTTGAGGATGTCGACATGGCGCTTACTTATGTCTTACAGCACTCCGAAAAAGAAACCCACGAGATGATATTCAAAAACGCATTTAGAATGTACATCAGGATCGCGGCAGATCACCCAAATTTAGCTGAGCGCTGGAAAAAGCTGTGTAATAATTTCTCAATTGTGCCTTCAAAAAAATCTATGATCACAATAAAAATATTGTGCTTTTTTAGAATTCGTCCGGAAGGAAAGTTTTTTATTGGAGCACGACGGGCGCTGGTCTTTCTAAATTTTAGATAAAAACCTCTTTCTAAATATAGAGACTTCTAATTATGAACGCACTTAAGATCTTCTCTCCCCACCTCCTTGCATGCAAAAAAGCAAAATACATTTTTATATTTTTTCTGGTGCTTTCGTGGTCAACATTATTTCTTTTAGCCACCTTTGAATACCCTGGCAACCAGTATAGTTATATTTTTTTCTCCCTTATATTCTTAGCTCTACTGCTGTCAGGACTATTTTCAAAGGTTAGTTATGGATATACTTTTTTATCGGTCATGTTATGGCTAGGATTTTGGTTGAAAGCCACACTTCATTTATTATTTAAGTATGACTATGTTGAGCCCATCGGCCAATTCAACGGATCAGGCGACGAATGGGACAATATACTGCTTGTAGCCTCTTGTGGTGTAATAGGCGTTTTGGCTGCTCGCTATTTTTATAATTTTGCAAATAAAAACCAGTCTACTTTAATTATAGAAACCCCTCCATTACCGCCAACCTTGTACAAAAAATTAAAACTCCCTCTTTGGATTATACTCATTTCATCAATAATCATACTTTCGGTAATAAATATTTATTTTTCATTCCAACAAATAGGAATAGTCCCGAAGACTATAATCTGGCCTCTGAATGCAATTTTTTCCTGGCTAATGTCTACTGGTTTCGCTATGGCCATAGCCACTTTATTGTGGTGGGAGTTCTCCCTAACCAAAGCAAATATTTACATTGTATTATTATCTTTATTTGAAGCAACTTTCTCATCTATTTCCTTGTTGAGTAGAGGACTCTTTGTTTTTCATATCGTACCAATTTTTATGGCAACTTTCTTAAATCGAAAGCTAACAAAAAATCTCAACTTAAAATCCTCTGTCTTAATACTAATCTGCGCGCTCGCACTATACGCCGCCACATTTCCGCTAGTTAATTCCATTCGCGATTATCATTATTCCGGGCTGGTTCAAAAGCCCTCTATAAACTTTGAAATAAGTCTTTTCAAAAATAGCATACTAAAGCTTTCAAAGTTTTCTGTGGATCGATGGATTGGCCTAGAGGGGCTAATGGCAACATCTGCCTACAAGCAAAAAGATCGAACACTTTTCCTTTCAGTTCTAACTGAAAAAGTAGAAATTGGAAAAACTACGCAATTTCAAAATATCGCAAACTCAGATTATAGATTTTCAGATTCAGAAAAGTTCTTATTTGCTAGCTTACCTGGTCCTATTTCACTTTTCTACTTATCAGGCAGCACGCTAATTGTAATATCTTGCATGTTCTTAATCACATATACCGTACTGGTTAGTGAGCTTATAGTTCACAAAATCTTCTCAAACGCTTTTTTAACTGCTCTGTGGGCAAGTATAATATCTACTGCCGTGGCCCAAATGGGTATAAACGTGCCAGGTTTATTATTTTATTTTTTTCTATGCTCACTCGGACTTTTCGCCATTTATCTTTCCCAAAAAATACCTTTTCCTAGAAAACAATTTTATTAGCAATTCTTTATTAAAGTGTATAACTATCTCGGACCTAACATGAACAAGTTAAAAATATTAACATTTTCTTCCTATTATGTACCGGGCTATAAAGGTGGCGGCCCCGTCCGCACAATAGAAAATATGGTTGCTCATCTAGATGATTCTCTTGAGTTCTGGATCGTCACTCGTAATCATGACTTGGGCGATACAATACCCTACCATAGCATCCAGCACGAAGTTTGGCAGCGCCAAGGAAACGCCTATGTCTATTACCTACCTGCAGAAAAGCTCAACCTTTTAGGCATCCGTAAAATAATAAAATCCACACCTCATGACATCGTATATTTGAATAGTTTTTTTGATTGCAGATTTACTATCTTCCCACTTCTATACCGTTATTTATCGCGTGATCATTCGACACCTTTCGTTCTTGCTCCCAGGGGAGAGTTTTCTTCAGCAGCTTTAGAAATAAAAAAAATCAAGAAGAAACTCTACATTGCCATTTCTCAATTTTTGCGCCTGAGTAAAAATTTAACTTTCCAGGCGTCCAGTGAATTTGAAGCGAACGATATTGAAAAAGCACTAGGCATTGATAAGAGCGAGATAAAAATCGCCTCAGACTTACCATCTGTTAATTCACCGTCGCCAGCTTCGCTCAACCTCCAACCCTCGCATCAAACAGAAGAAAGCTCTTTACGCGTTATTTTTCTATCGAGAATATCGCCCATGAAAAATCTCGATTTTGCTATAAGCATACTTGCAGAGACTACATGCAGCCTCCAATTTGATATTTATGGCCCGAAGGAAGATTTACCTTATTGGGCGCACTGCGAACAGTTACTTTCGTCCCTACCAGATCACATTCAATACAACTACTGCGGAACAGTAATGCCTGATGATGTTAGAGAAATATTCTCTGTGTACGATTTATTCCTCTTTCCCACACAGGGGGAAAACTATGGCCATGTGATCGCCGAGTCGATTAGCGCTGGAACGCCTGTTCTACTAAGTGATAGAACTCCTTGGCGTTCGCTTGAACAAGATAATCTCGGTTGGGTTTTACCGCTTGGCACGCCCCAGTCATTTGCACGGGTGATAGATGCATTTTCCAAGACAACACCTCAAGAAAAACAAGAAAAGCGCAGGCATATTCTCGACTTCTCTGAGCACAAGTTATGCGCTCCTGAATCAATCATTCAGAATCGTGAGTTGTTTGTCTCCTTGCTACCGCAGAATAAGTAATCTAAAGGCTTAGCAACCGGCGAAGCATCCCGTGATTATGGCTCTCGTCGCCTACGCTGCTGCTCATGCACCCAATCTACAATCTCTCCGTCAGGGGAATATCCACTGACGGACTCACGCAATAACTGACGCACCAGTAAATAATTATCATCGTTCACAGCACTGATCAGTTCGCTCAGTTTATTTTTGAGGGTTTCCCAAGAGAGATAGTCTTCATTTGCACTCATGATCATTGGGTGTCTTGTTGCAACGACGTCATCACCAATGAGAAGCTCCTCATACAGCTTTTCTCCTGGGCGCAGCCCGGTGAATTCGATGGCGATATCGCCGTGCGGATTTTTATCTGAACTAACACTTAATCCCGATAGGTGGATCATCTTTTCTGCCAGTTCCACAATTTTTACGGGCTCACCCATATCCAGGACAAACACATCCCCTCCCATTCCCATAGAACCCGCTTGGATAACCAATTGAGCTGCCTCAGGGATCGTCATGAAATAACGCGTAATTTTTGGATGGGTTACCGTTAGAGGTCCGCCAGATTTAATTTGCTTGTAGAATAGTGGAATCACAGACCCCGAAGACCCCAATACGTTTCCGAATCGAACCATCGTAAACCGAGTTTTATTAACCCTTGATACGTTACTCGAATCGCCAAAAAGTACCGGCGCAACTTCTTTACTCAAAGCTTGTAATGTCAGCTCTGCGAGTCTTTTGGTACTGCCCATAATATTCGTGGGTCTGACAGCCTTGTCCGTCGAGATCAAAACAAAATTGGCGACCCCAGCCTCCAGAGCCGCCTGAGCAGTGTTGAGGGTGCCAATCACATTATTTAGAATACCTTCCGCAATATTATGTTCTACCATCGGCACATGCTTATAAGCTGCAGCATGATACACCGTGACCACACTCCAGCGTTTCATGACATCAAGGAGCTTCTCCTGGTTTCGCACAGAGCCGAGAATGGGGAGCAATTTTATTGATCTGGATTCCCTTATTACCCGCTGCTCCAGCTCTGACAAGATGCTATAGAGATTAAACTCACTATGATCAAACAGAATCAGCGATGTAGGTCCTAAAGATAAAATTTGCCGGCATAGTTCGGAGCCAATAGACCCTCCTGCACCGGTAACCATAACAACCTGGCCTTTAATGCAGTGTGCGAGCAGGTCTTCTTGGGGAGGGACAGAATCGCGACCGAGTAGATCGGCAATATCCACCTCTTGAATATCATCAACTTTGACCAAACCACTCGCAAGATCCATAAAACCAGGCACGCTCCGTACATGGAATGGAAACCTTTCGAGGTAACTTAAAATTTCACGACGCCTGGCACGAGAACAAGAAGGAATGGCCAAGAGAACCTCCCCCACTCCCGTCTCATCAATCATGCGTTGAATATTTTTTGGTTTGTATACCTGCAACCCGGAAATCACACGATCGGAGATACTGGCATCATCATCGATAAAGGCTACAGGACGCATAAGTCGCCCCATTCTTAAAGCAGCAACAAGTTGGTTGCCAGCGGCTCCCGCGCCATAGATGGCCACTTTGGGCAAGCCATCCTCACGACTAGTGAAAGGAACGTGCTGTGCGGCCGCGAACCAATCCCCAAGAAAATATTGACGCATGGCTAAACGCAGGCCACCGATCATAACCATGCTCAACCACCAGTAATTGAACACTATCGAGCGTGGGACTACAGTTTGGTGGTTGCTGTACACATACACGGCTAATGCCAGTACCAACGCCGAAAGAGTAACAGCCTTTATTATTGTAATAAGTGCATCATTACCGAAGTAACGCATCACCGCACGATACATTCCGAGTCGCACAAACAAGGGAATCGCTATCACTGGCGCACTGAGAAACAACCAAAGGTGGACTACAAATGGATTGCTTAGCTCGTCAATTCCCAAGCGTATTACGAACGCCATCCATAGGGCGAACCAAATCAACAGGATGTCAGTCGCTACCTGGAGAAACCGTTTTTGCCGGCGGGACATTCCCACCAGATATGCTCTTATCTTATCCATAACCCTTTGAATTACCTCAGTCCCTAGTAACGACTCAAAAACCAGCACCCTACGTATAGCTCATCTATTTAAAATCGCAGCCGGTACCTATTATGAAGGCGTTTCCAATTCACCGGCATGAAACTTCACGGCTAATATCACCAACGGCACATACGCTATCACCAGGCCAATAAGCCCGTTAAACCCCATGCCGACACACACAGCAATCGGGAGCAGCCAGAGTAAATTGATGAGCATAACGGTGATTGTAACTGGCATATGACGCCCAACTTTACGTGCAGCATACTGATATGCATGACTGCGGTGGGCCTCGTAGATTTTGTCTCCACGCAGTAAACGCCGGCCCAAAGTAAAGGTCGCATCAACGATAAATACGCCCAGCAAAATCAACCAAACCCAAAGCAACTCATTGGCCACCCATGCGGCCTGTAAAGAAAACACTCCAATCACGACACCTAGAAACCCGCTGCCGGCGTCTCCCATAAAGATGCGCGCGGGCGGAAAATTCCAATATAAGAAACCCAGCACTGCAATTGCCAGTAGCCCAGGAGCTATTATGAGTGCGTCGTGCCCAGCCAGCCAATAGACCAAGCTCGCCCCTGTGCAAGCACAAACTGCCTCAATGCTGGCGATGCCGTCGATTCCGTCCATGAAGTTATAGAGATTGAGCATCCAGACCAAGTACATGGCCGCCAACAGGTGTCCAAGCCAACCAAGGCTCAGATCAACCCCCGCAACGTTTAATGTGGGTAACCCCCCCATCCATAACAGTGCCCATGCCGCCGCTGCAAAATGCGCTAGTAAACGCCAACGCGCAGCGACATGCCCGTGATCATCGAGAAAACCGACCAAGGCAATCAATAATCCACTGCCCAGCAAAGGCAGTGCAGTAGCCCAACCTATAAGCCCCATAGATACCATCACACCCAATGCCACCAGGTAAGTAACGACAATGGCGACACCACCACCTCGTGGCGTAGGCACCGAGTGAGAACTGCGACAGTTGGGTATATCCATCAGGCTGCGTGTCAACGCATAGCGGCGTAGAACCCAAGTCAAAAATAACGACGCTATAAGCACCGTTGCAAACACCAACCAAATGGACATGTACGATCAGTTCCTGAAACAGAATGCTGGCAAAAAGAGATGCATCACTCGTCGCCGAGCCAATTCAAGCCGGTAGGGTTATTCGAAAATCGCCTATTTGCCTACTTTTTAACGTGCAAAAAATGCTGAGCAGCCTTTAACAAAGCTTGATCAACACTCACAGGCGCGACCCAGCCCAGAAGTTTCTGGGTTTTACCAATATCGACCTGCAGCGAGCCACAGAGGCGCTGAGAAAGTGCTTTGCGCCCCAGCAACGAGGCCCCGCACTCCAATATCCATGCTGGCACCGGTAATAAGCGTGCCGGAGTCCCCAGTGCAGCAGCCATTCTACGCAACAACTGAGTGGTAGAAAGATCCTCACCGTCACTGACCAGAAACGTCTCATTCGCGGCCAATGGGTGCTCGGCGCACGTCAGGATAAGGTCCACAAGATTATCCAAGGCGACCAGACTGCGCTGGTTATGGATGGCCCCAAAGGGCAGAGGTACACCTTTACTCAACCAGCGCATCATATTGAGAAAGTTGGCCTTCACTCCTGGTCCGTAGACAAGTGTCGGACGGATGATGACAACCTCCATTCCTGTCTGCGCAGCCAATAGCCTAAGAGCCTGTTCAGCCTCCATCTTGGAGATGCCATAAGGATCCACCGGAGCAGGCTCTGCATCAGCGGTGTAAGGCGCGCCCCGTCGCGTGCCTTCACCATTGACCTTGATCGAACTGACAAAGATAAAGCGCTTGGCTCCCGCCTGTGCAGCCTGCCTGGCGAGTTGCAGTGTCCCGTCGACGTTAACCTTGCGAAACTCCGCTAATGGATCAGCACTAGCGTCACTCATCACATGGACGCGCGCTGCACAGTGAACCACAACAGCACAATCGGTTACTGCCTCACTCCAGTCACACGCGGCATCAATCGCGTTTATCTTCACCATCCTAGTCGTACCGGGTAAATCGGAAAGGGCTTTACGGACAGCAATGACCGGCTCGAAGCGCCTATCCTGTACTACACGATCAAGCACGGCTCGCCCGACAAAACCAGATGCACCTGTCAACAACATAATTCTCATGATTTATTGCCCTGTCTCAAAGTGGCTTTTCTGAAAAGCGACTCAAGACGCTCGAACAACTTGGCTTTGGAGAAATGTTCAAGGTAGTAATCCCTACCAGACAGCCCCATACGCTCAAGCTCTGGGGCAGTTAAAGTGCCCATGGTGCGCACGATTTCGGCCAGCCCTCGGGCATCGCCTGAACCACAGGCCATACCGGCACCTGACTCAACAACCACTCTAGCGGCCTCACCATCAATCATCGCAATAATGGGCTTGCCCGAGGCCAGATAGGCCTGAACTTTGCCTGGGATAGTCCTTTCAAAAACCTCGTTGGTTTTTAATGACACCAGCAATGCGTCCGCCACAGAGAAAAGTGCAGGCATTTTTTCGAGTGGATGACGCCCCAACAACAAGACATTGCTCATCTGATGTTCAGATATGTGCTTGGTAAGCCATTCACTGGCCCGGCCATCTCCTACAATCACCCATCGGACCTGAAGATCTCCCTTGAGTGCTTTGGCCGCTTCCAGTATCGCCGGGAAGTCCTGAGCCTCGCCAAGGTTACCGGCGAACAAGATAGTGAAGACGGACTCATCACGTTGAAGCAGTTCGGAGGCTACCTGTACCTCCCCGGCAAAGTCGTCCTCGGCCCAACTTGGGAAGTACACAAGGCGATCGGCCGAAATCGAGCGGGTACAGTACTTTCTGACGTTTTCATCAAAGGCACGTGACTGCAACAATAGGTAGTCGGTGCGATTGTAGATCCAGGACACCACCTTGCCGACCATGCCAAGCAATTTCGGATGTTTGATAATGCCGACCGCGCTCAAGGTTTCCGGCCACAAATCCAAGACCCACACAAATACCGGCACTTTTTTCAGGCGCCCAATCACCAGTGCGGGAATTGCCGCCATAATAGGAGATACGGCATACACGAAGATTGAGTCGAATGACTGACCGCGCAGCTTATAGCTGCCGACTATTGAGGCACTCGTAAAAAAAGAAAAGTAGTTCAAGGCTAGGGTGATGCTGCGCCTGCCTCGCGCCAGCATCGGCACGCGCACAACCCGAGCACCTCGATAATTAGAGAACTGCGCAGGGTCCCCACGGAAATCAGCATAGACCTTGCCTTCCGGATAGTTGGGCACGCCGGTGAGCACAGTCACCTCGTGCCCCATGGCGATAAACCCTTCGACCATGTTGTTGATTCGCATGTTTTCCGGCCAAAAATACTGAGTGACCACCAGAATCTTCAGCGGCTTTTCTTGAGCGAACCTATCCAATCAATATTGCTTCCATACTGTACGCATAACGTAATCACGATAGCTGTGGATAATCCTCACCACTTTTTCGGCAACATTCGGCATGCTGTAATCCGATACGAGGCGAAGCGTGCGCTCGTGACCACTCCCTTGACGTTCCAGGAGTTGCAAGGCTTGCATGACACGGTCCACTTCTAGGCCAACCATCATCACCGCCGCCTCCTCCATGCCTTCAGGCCGTTCGTGGGCTTCACGTATGTTCAGCGCCGTAAAATTGAGGATCGACGATTCTTCATTAATGGTGCCGCTATCTGACAGCACGGCTTTGGAGGTCAACTGCAGTTTGTTGTAATCCTTGAAACCCAGTGGCTTGAGCAGTTGCACGTTCTTGTGAAAGATGACGCCCATTGCGTCTACCCGCTTTTGAGTACGCGGGTGGGTGGTCACAATTACCGGCAGTTCGTAATGGGCTGCAACAGTGTTAAGGACGTCTACCAGCTTTAGAAAGTTCTTGTCCGAATCGATGTTCTCCTCACGGTGAGCACTCACGACAAAAAACTTGCCTGCGTCCAGGCCAAGACGCTCCAATACGCTCGAAGCTTCGATTCCCTCGCGGTAATAATTGAGCACCTCGTACATGGGGCTCCCGGTTTTGATCACCATATCCGGCGGCAGACCTTCACGCAGTAAATAATCGCGGGCAATACTGCTATAGGTCAGGTTTATATCCGCCGTATGGTCAACGATGCGCCGGTTAATCTCTTCCGGCACGCGCATATCAAAACAACGATTACCGGCTTCCATGTGGAACGTCGGGATTTTACGACGCTTGGCTGGAATGACCGCCATGCAACTGTTCGTGTCACCAAGCACCAATAGAGCTTCTGGCTGCTCGTGTTCCAGGACGCGATCTACGGCAATAATCACGTTACCGATAGTCTGTGCACCACTGGCGCCTGCTGCGTTGAGAAAGTGATCGGGCTTACGGATGCCAAGATCTTGGAAAAAAATCTCGTTTAGCTCGTAATCATAATTTTGTCCGGTATGTACGAGGATATGCTCACAGTGCTCGTCCAGCTTCGCCATCACTCGCGACAAGCGAATGATCTCGGGGCGTGTGCCCACAACCGTGACGACTTTTAGCTTTTTCATCTCAACACTCTTCCAAATTCATAAACGTCTGGATCATCAACCTAACCATCGGCTTCACACCTTGACTTCAGGCTTGAGTTCCAACCGGCAGAGCAAAAGTATCCGGTCGCTCGCGGTCGAAAATCTCGTTTGCCCAAAGCATTACGATCATTTCGTCATCACCTACGTTGGTAATATCGTGAGTCCAACCAGGTACAGTCTCTACGATCCGAGGCTCATCGCCGCTAGTGAATAATTCGTAAAAGTCGCCAGAAATGATATGGCGAAAACGGAAACAGGCCAGGCCTTTGATTACCAGGAATTTTTCGGTTTTGCTGTGGTGGTAATGGCCGCCGCGTGTGATGCCAGGATAAGCGGTAAAGTAAGAGAACTGCCCACTGTCTTTGGTCTTCAACATTTCCACAAAAACGCCACGTGGGTCTCCGTACTTAGGAACGTCATAAGCGAACTGTTCGACAGGCAGGTAGCTCACGTAGGTCGAATAGAGCGCCCGCACTAGCCCTGTGCCAACAGCTTCACTGATCAGCGTGTCACGGCTTTTACGGAAGGTATGCAACTGATCCGCCAACTCCCCTACGGTAATGCTGTATACCGGACTTACCTGCGGATTTGAGTCAGCGAATGATCCGCCGTCCATAGCACTGACGAAACAATCAATAACATCATCGATGTAGACCAGGCTGATCACTGACTTAGGGTCATTGATCTGAACCGGCAAGCCCCGAGTGATGTTATGGCAAAAAGTTGCGACAGCTGAGTTGTAATCGGGACGTGCCCATTTGCCAAATACATTGGGTAAACGCAGCACCTGAATGCGAGAACCGTGACTGGTGTGTAGATCCTGCAATAACTGCTCAGCAGCGAGTTTGCTGACGCCATATGGATTATCTCGATCAGCTTGGATCGACGACGTGTAAAGAACAGGTATTGGCTTGCCGCTCACCTTAATTGCTTCGCAAAGAGCAAGAGTCAAATCGGTGTTTCCAGTTTTAAACTCTTGCGGCAATAGCGGTCGATTGACCCCTGCCAAGTGAAAAATAAAATCGGATTCGGCCACCATGAGAGGTAACTGGGCGATGCTGTTATCTCGGGTAAAGGGCACTACCTCGATATCTTTACGCTCGCTCAAGTGCGCTATCAGATTCTTACCAACAAAACCATTAGCCCCGGTGACCAATACCTTCATTACTTACTCCTCCGGCGTAGCATGCTCGCCACGTTGGATAGCCTGCATAAACTCAAGTTTGAGCAAGAGGCGCTGCATACCTGCCACATCCAACCTTTCGGTATTGTGGGAGTTATAGTCTTCCGTACGAGAGATTTTCTCTTCACCAAGCTCCACAAACTTGGAGTAGTTCAGGTCACGTAAATCTGGCGGAATACGATAGTAGTCGCCCTTATCTTCAGCGCACGCCATTTCTTCGCGACTCAAAAGCGCCTCGAACAACTTCTCGCCGTGACGCGTGCCAATGACTTGAATAGGGTGCTCGGGCTTACCAACCATAGCGGTCAGTGCCTTGGCCAAAGTCTCGACGGTTGCCGCAGGTGCTTTTTGCACGAAAAGATCACCGTTACGGCCATGCGCGAATGCGTACAACACCAAATCGACGGCGTCCGCCAGTGTCATCATGAACCGAGTCATATTCGGATCAGTCAGGGTTAATGCCTGTTCTGAACGGATTTGCTCGATGAACAAGGGAATCACCGAGCCACGCGAAGCCATGACGTTACCGTAACGAGTGCCACAAATAACGGTTCTTTTATCATCGACATTACGGGATTTGGCAACCATTACCTTTTCCATCATAGCCTTGGATATACCCATGGCATTGATGGGATAGACAGCCTTGTCCGTACTCAAGCAAACCACACGCTTGACTGCGTTCTGGATTGCAGCTTCAAGAACATTTTCGGTGCCAATGACATTGGTCTTGACTGCCTCCATTGGGTGAAACTCGCAGGATGGGACCTGTTTGAGCGCTGCTGCGTGGAAAATGTAGTCCACTCCACGGGTGGCAGTGAGCACACTCTGATAATCGCGCACATCGCCAATATAGAATTTCAGCTTGGCATTAGCGTAGCGCTTACGCATATCGTCTTGCTTCTTCTCATCGCGGCTGAAGATGCGAATTTCAGCGATATCGCTGCCAAGGAAGCGTTTAAGCACTGCGTTACCGAATGAGCCGGTACCGCCAGTGATAAGGAGCGTTTTTCCGCTGAACATAATGAGTCCTAGGGCAATCCGCACAGCACGACAAGCTTCTAGCCGGCAACTCACCTCAAGACCAGCAGACCGACAAGCCCCCTCGACTCCCCCTGAAAACACGCTACAGATAAGAGTTAATGGGCTCAAGGAAAACGTCGAAGCTTGCCAGCATGCAGACTGAAAATCAGCGTTGTGTTGTGCAGTTAAAGATGAAGGGGGTGACGAAATTGATGAGTATTTTAAGCTCTACATCCTTAAAGTCAAAAACGAACACAAATAGATGACGTGCAAGCTCGCACCCTCATCTTGATCGCAAAACAAAAAGGCCTGCCAACTCGAAGAAAATCCACAGAGACGTCTGCTGCACAGTCTTTTGAATAGGAGACTACAGAACTGCCTGACTCCTCCCACCGACAACGAAAATGACTAGTTTTTTCGATCAGATCTCTTGATACGCGCAATTAAACAGAGCACCGGCCCAACGATCAAACCGAGCATTAATGACAGCGCCATGAACACTGACACTGGAAGCTCAGCCGTAGACCAGCCAAAAAACGACAATGACGTACTTCGCTGGTTCTCCAAGACAAATGCAATTATGAGAAATGTTAAAACCAGCACAACGAACGCTATCAAAACGTGCTTAAACCTACGCATAAGCCCCTCCCAACCCAAAACGTCTCAGACCCCCTCCTCCTCATCCTCATTCACCCGATCCCGCAATTCCTTCCCCGGCTTGAAATGAGGCACAAATTTCCCATCCAGACTCACCGACTGCCCAGTCTTAGGATTCCGCCCTACCCTTGGCGCGCGGTAGTGCAGCGAAAAACTGCCAAACCCACGGATCTCAATTCGATCCCCGGTCGCGAGGCACTGGGACATTTGCTCAAGCATGGTCTTGATAGCCAGCTCCACATCCTTGGATGAAAGCAGCCCTTGATGGGTGACAATTCGTTCGATCAACTCCGACTTCGTCATATTTTTCCCTTCTTTTTCAAGCAGCTAGGAAAAGCGCTTCGAAGGTTTTAGCATGACTTGATGAATTTGAACAGCCCATCTACCAACTTATCTGCCGTTTGAATAACGCCGCCATGAGCGACCCACACTCTCAATTGCAGATCACGAGCATGGTACGAGTGACCGCTCCTGCAGGGTTCCAACCGAACAAGTAATCACCCTCTTCGTCCTTGGCGTCGCTGGACCTGGTGATGACCTTATAGCCCTGCATCCTGCATTCGCGGGCGGCGCGTTTCTCGCACTTATCCCAGTTGTTGCCCAACCCCGAGCAATCGACCTCAATGCCGCTGACACCGCGCCTTGCGTGAGTTTTGGCGCTGGTAACGGAACAGCCTGCAAGCATTACTACTGCGAACACCACGATAAGCCTGTTCATCGAAATCCTTAAAAACACGGGAGCGCCTTTATCAATACTCTATTCAGCTCTGACACCAAGGCGTCTGCCTTGGTTCTTGCGTGTTGATTCAGCGAATTTCAGGCACAAAAAAGGGCGACCGAAGTCGCCCTTTTTTACAGCCTTACAGAACTTAGTTCTGTTTAGCCATTGCTTCGCGCAGCAGGGAGGCCATGGTGGTCTCGCCTGTTGCAGCTTCCGGAGCCGATTTCAGGCTCTGGATGGCTTCTTTCTCTTCCACTTCGTCTTTCGACTTGATGGACAGCTGGATCACGCGGCTCTTGCGATCGACGCTGATGATCTTGGCTTCTACTTCCTGGCCTTCTTTCAGAACGTTGCGCGCGTCTTCAACGCGGTCACGGCTGATTTCGGAGGCTTTCAGAGTCGCTTCGATATCGTCGGCCAGAACGATGATGGCGCCTTTGGCGTCAACTTCTTTCACAGTGCCTTTAACGATTGCGCCTTTGTCGTTCTCTTGAACGTACTCGGAGAACGGATCGCTTTCCAGTTGCTTGATACCCAGGGAGATGCGCTCGCGCTCTGGGTCAACCGACAGGATAACGGTGTCCAGCTCGTCGCCCTTCTTGAAACGACGAACAGCTTCTTCGCCAACTTCGTTCCAGGAGATGTCGGACAGGTGAACCAGGCCGTCGATGCCGCCGTCCAGACCAATGAAGATACCGAAATCGGTGATCGACTTGATGGTGCCGGAGATTTTATCGCCCTTGTTGAACTGGCCAGAGAAATCTTCCCATGGGTTAGATTTGCACTGCTTGATGCCCAGGGAGATACGACGACGCTCTTCGTCGATGTCCAGAACCATGACTTCCACTTCGTCGCCGACTTGTACGACTTTCGAAGGGTGGATGTTCTTGTTGGTCCAGTCCATTTCGGAAACGTGTACCAGGCCTTCAACGCCTTCTTCCAGCTCAGCGAAGCAGCCGTAGTCGGTCAGGTTGGTAACACGCGCGGTGACGCGAGTGCTTTCTGGGTAACGGGCTTTGATAGCAACCCATGGATCTTCACCCAGTTGCTTCAGGCCCAGGGAAACACGGTTGCGCTCGCGATCGTATTTCAGAACCTTGACATCGATCTCGTCGCCAACATTGACGATTTCGGAAGGATGCTTGATACGCTTCCAAGCCATGTCGGTAATGTGCAGCAGGCCATCGACGCCACCCAGATCGACGAATGCGCCGTAATCGGTGAGGTTCTTGACGATACCTTTGACTTGTTGGCCTTCCTGCAGGGATTCCAGCAGAGCTTCACGCTCGGCGGAGTTCTCTGCTTCCAGGACGCTGCGACGGGAAACGACAACGTTGTTGCGCTTCTGGTCGAGCTTGATGACCTTGAATTCGAGTTCCTTGCCTTCCAGGTGCGTGGTGTCGCGCACAGGACGAACGTCGACCAAAGAACCTGGCAGGAACGCACGGATGCCGTTAACGTCGACAGTGAAGCCGCCTTTAACCTTACCGTTGATAACGCCCTTGACCACTTCTTCAGCTGCGAAGGCTGCTTCGAGAACAATCCAGCATTCAGCGCGCTTGGCTTTTTCACGGGACAGCTTGGTTTCACCGAAACCGTCTTCAACCGAGTCCAGAGCAACGTGAACTTCGTCACCGACATTGATTGTCAGATCACCAGCATCGTTGTAGAACTGTTCCAGCGGGATCAGAGCTTCAGACTTCAGACCAGCGTGAACGGTTACCCAGCGAGCTTGGTAATCGATATCAACGATAACACCGGTGATGATGGAGCCTGCCTGAAGGTTCAGGGTTTTTAGGCTTTCTTCAAAGAGTTCCGCAAAGCTTTCGCTCATTTTAATTCCTGTTGATAAGGGCGAAGAATACGCCCATCTCCACACCCCAGACGGTGTGGGTCAGTTTCAGTTAAAAGAAGCCACCGCAGGACTATGACTGGTCCCCTGCGGCCTTCTTGATCACCCGGCGATATCGCGAATGGCGATTTCACTCAAGATGCGTTCCAGCACCTGCTCGATGGACAACTCCGTGGAATCCAGCTGTATAGCATCAGCCGCCGGCTTGAGCGGGGCTACTGCGCGCTGGGTATCACGCTCATCGCGTGCACGGATCTCATCTAGCAGACTCGACAGACTAACACCATCGACTTTGCCCTTCAACTGCAAGTAGCGGCGGCGAGCCCGCTCCTCGGCGCTGGCGGTCAGGAAAATCTTCAGCGGCGCCTCGGGAAACACCACCGTGCCCATGTCGCGGCCATCGGCCACCAGCCCCGGCGGCTCCTGGAAAGCCCGCTGACGCTGCAACAGCGCATCACGCACCGCCGGCAGCGCGGCAACCTGGGAGGCCCAGGAGCCGACCTGCTCGTTACGCAGGTCATCGGTCACATCGTCCCCTTCCAGGATGATGCGCTGGGGATGACCTTCCGTCGCGCCGACGAACTGCACATCGAGGTGCGCGGCCAGCAGCTTCAGGGATTCTTCGTTGGTCAGGTCGACGCCATGGTTGCGTGCGGCAAACGCCAGCAGGCGGTACAACGCGCCGGAATCCAGCAGGCACCAGCCCAGGCGCTTGGCCAGGATGCCGGCGATCGTGCCTTTGCCCGAGCCGCTTGGCCCGTCGATGGTAATCACCGGTGCTTTGATATTCACAATTGAGCCTCTTGGGCAACACGGATGCCGACTTGGGCACACAGTGTAAGAAAGTTCGGAAAAGACGTAGCAACATTGGCGCAGTCATGGATACGAATCGGCGCAGCCGCCCGCAGGGAAGCCACGCTGAAGGCCATGGCAATCCGGTGATCGCCATGGGCATGGACTTCACCACCGCCCATCAGGCCACCGTCAATGATAATCCCATCGGCGGTCGGTTCACACTTCACTCCCAACACCTGCAGACCGTCGGCCATGACCTGGATACGGTCGGACTCCTTAACACGCAACTCTTCGGCGCCACGCAAAATGGTCCGGCCTTCAGCGCAGGCGGCCGCGACGAACAACACCGGGAATTCATCAATAGCCAGGGGCACCAGCGCTTCTGGAATCTCGATACCCTTCAATACAGCTGCCCGCACCCGCAGGTCAGCGACAGGCTCGCCACCCACTTCGCGCGGGTTTTCCAAGGTGATATCGGCCCCCATCAACCGCAGGATATCGATCACCCCGGTGCGGGTCGGGTTGATGCCGACATGCTCCAGCAACAACTCGGAGCCCGCGGCAATCGAAGCCGCCACCAGGAAGAATGCCGAAGAGGAGATGTCCCCCGGCACTTCAATATGGGCAGCCGTCAGTACATGACCCGATTCCACCGATGCGGTAGCGCCTTCCACCGCAACCGGGTAACCAAAACCGCGCAACATACGCTCGGTATGGTCACGGGTCGGCGCAGGCTCGGTCACCGCAGTTTGACCTTCGGCATACAGCCCCGCCAGCAACAGGCACGATTTGACCTGGGCACTGGCCATCGGCATTGCATAGCTCATGCCTTTGAGCGCCTGGCCGCCACGAATGGTCAGCGGCGGACGCCCTTCCGGCCCGGTCTCGATCACCGCACCCATGTCCCGCAATGGCTTGGCCACGCGGTTCATCGGGCGCTTGGACAGGGAAGCATCGCCGGTCAACACGCTGTCAAAGCGTTGTGCCGCCAACAAACCGGACAGCAGGCGCATGGACGTACCGGAATTGCCCAGGTAGATCGGCCCCGGCGCCGGCTTCAAGCCGTGCAAGCCCACACCGTGAATGGTCACGCGCCCATGGTGCGGCCCTTCAATCACCACACCCATGTCGCGAAACGCCTGCAGGGTCGCCAGGGCGTCTTCACCCTCAAGGAACCCTTCCACCTCCGTCACGCCCTCGGCCAACGAGCCGAGCATGATCGAGCGATGGGAGATCGACTTGTCACCCGGCACCCGGAGACGCCCGCTCAAGCGGCCGCCCGGGTTGGCGAGGAAAGTCAGGTCATCGGCGTTCACAGCGGTTTCCATATAGGCCCGGCGAGCCAGGATCTTGCTGAAATGCTCACGCGCCACCCGCGCACGGGTGAACACGCCCAATAATTGATGGCCATCCCCGGCATCGACCGCGTCGCGCAAGGCGTCGAGGTCACTGCGGAAGGTGTCCAGGGTGCGCAACACCGCTTCGCGATTGGCGAGAAAGATGTCGTGCCACATCACCGGATCGCTGCCGGCAATCCGCGTGAAGTCGCGGAAGCCACCGGCGGCATAACGGAAAATCTCGAGGTTTTCGTTGCGCTTGGCCAGGGAGTCCACCAGGCCGAATGCCAACAGATGGGGCAAATGGCTGGTCGCCGCCAGCACTTCGTCGTGGCGCTCGACCTGCATATGTTCCACATCCGCCCCCAGCTCACGCCAGAGACGATCCACCACCGCCAGCGCGGCCGGATCGGTTTGCTCCAGCGGCGTCAGGATCACTTTATGGCGGCGGAACAGCTGCGCATTGGACGCTTCCACCCCGCTCTGCTCGGAACCGGCAATCGGATGGCCCGGCACAAAACGCGACGGCATGCCGCCAAAGGCTTGCTGCGCGGCCCGCACCACATTGCCCTTGGCACTGCCGACGTCCGTCAGGATCGCCTGGCCCAGGTCCATGCCGGCCAATACCGCCAGCAGTTTCTCCATGGCCAGGATCGGCACAGCGAGCTGGATGACGTCAGCCCCCTGGCACGCCAGCGCCAGGTCCGCCTCGCAGCGATCCACCACACCCAACTCCACCGCCAGCTTGCGCGATTGCGGGTCCAGGTCCACACCGACTACTTCGCCGCACAGCCCGCTTTCGCGCAGGCCTTTGGCGAAGGAGCCACCGATCAAGCCCAGGCCGACCACCACCAGGCGACCGATCATAGGCACGGCAGGTTGCAATGCAGTGACATCAACCACGAGCCAGGACCTTGGCCAGCGCCTCCAGGAAGCGGCTGTTTTCAGCCGGCAAGCCGATGGTGATCCGCAGGTGGTTCGGCATGCCGTAGTTGGCCACCGGCCGCACGATCACACCTTCGCGCAGCAGCCCCTGGAATACCGGGGCGGCCACTTGACCAAGGTCGACACAGATGAAGTTGCCCTTGGAGGGAATCCAGCCCAGGCCCAACTCACGGAAGCCATCCTGCAACTGCAGCATGCCGCTTGCGTTGATGCGGCGACCTTCTTCCAGGTACTCGGCATCCTTCACCGCCGCACAGGCTGCCGCCAGGGCGAGGCTGTTGACGTTGAACGGTTGGCGCACGCGGTTCAGCACATCGGCCACCACCGCAGTCGACAAGCCATAGCCGACCCGCAGCGAGGCCAGGCCATAAGCTTTGGAGAAAGTGCGCGACACCAGCAGGTTCGGGTAGGCCGCCAGGAAATCCAGGCCGTCCGGCAGGTCGCTGCCTTCGGCGTACTCGATGTAGGCCTCGTCCAGCACCACCAGCACATGCTCAGGCACGTCCTGCAGGAAGTCGTTGAGCGCCTGCGCATCGAACCAGGTGCCGGTCGGGTTGTTCGGGTTGGCGATAAACACGACGCGGGTCTGGGCGTCGATGGCGGCCAGCATGGCCGGCAGGTCATGGCCCCAGTCCTTGGCAGGAATCACACGGGCGTCGGCACCGACCGCCTGGGTGACGATCGGGTAGACCGCAAACGCGTGCTCGCTGAACACGGCGTTCAGGCCCGGCGCCAGGTAGGCACGCCCGACCAGCTCGAGTATGTCATTGGAACCGTTGCCCAGGGTGACCTGGTTCAGCTCGACCCGGCATGTTTCTGCCAACAGGGACTTGAGGGCGAAGCCATTGCCGTCCGGGTAACGGGTCAGCTCGGCCAACTCTTCGCGAATCGCCGCCAATACCTTGGGGCTTGGGCCCAGTGGGTTCTCGTTACTCGCCAGCTTGACGATCTTGGAGGGGTCCAGGTTCAACTCACGCGCCAGCTCGTCCACAGGCTTGCCCGGAACGTAAGGCGACAGTTGTTGCACGCCCGGCTGGGCCAGGGCGAGGAAGTTGCCACTCATGTTAAAGCCTCACAAAACCGCTTTCGGGTAAGAGCCCAGCACCTTGAGTGCCACGGCTTCCTGACTGATCTTCTCCAGCACGCCCTTGACCAGCGGATCGCGGTGGTGGCCAATGAAGTCGATAAAGAACACGTAAGTCCATTTACCGCTGCGCGAAGGACGTGTCTCGATGCGCGTCAGGTCAATCCCGTTGTCGTGGAACGGCACCAGCAGCTCATGCAGCGCGCCGGGCTTGTTGCTCATGGAGACGATGATCGAAGTCTTGTCGTCGCCGGTCGGCGGCACTTCCTGGCTGCCGATCATCAGGAAACGCGTGGAGTTGTCCGGGCGATCCTCGATTTTCTCGGCCAGGCGCGTCAGGCCATACAGGCCTGCCGCCATATCACCGGCGATCGCCGCCGAATTCCATTCACCCTTGACCCGCTTGGCCGCTTCGGCGTTGCTGGACACCGCCACGCGCTCCACATTCGGGTAATGCGCATCCAGCCACTTGCGGCACTGGGCCAGGGACTGGGCGTGGGAATAGATGCGGCTGATGCTGTCGGTCTTGGTGTTCTCACCCACCAGCAGGTGATGGTGGATGCGCAGCTCGACTTCGCCGCAGATCACCATGTCGTGCTCAAGGAAGCTGTCCAGCGTGTGGTTGACCGCGCCTTCGGTGGAGTTTTCCACCGGTACCACGCCAAAGTTCACCGCGCCGGCCGCCACTTCACGGAACACCTCGTCGATGGCCGCCATGGGCTTGCTGATCACCGCGTGGCCGAAGTGCTTCATGGCCGCCGCCTGGGTGAAGGTGCCTTCCGGGCCGAGGTAGGCCACTTTCAGCGGCTGCTCGAGCGCCAGGCACGACGACATGATTTCACGGAACAACCGCGCCATCTCTTCGTTGCCCAGTGGGCCCTTGTTACGCTCCATGACGCGCTTGAGCACCTGGGCTTCACGCTCCGGCCGGTAGAACACCGGCACTTCGCCCTCCGCCAGGGACGCCATCTTCACCCGTGCCACTTCCTGGGCGCAGCGCGCACGCTCACTGATCAGCTCCAGGACTTTCTCGTCCAGGCTGTCAATGCGTACACGCAGGGCCTTGAGTTCTTGTTCAGACATTAGCCGTGTTCCTTTTCGAACTCTGCCATGTAGGCAACCAGCGCATTGATCGCGTGAATGTCCACAGCGTTGTAGATGGAGGCGCGCATGCCACCTACCGAACGGTGACCCTTGAGGTTCAGCAGGCCACGGGCGTCGGCACCGGCCAGGAATGGCTTGTCCAGGCGGTCATCGGCCAGGCGGAACGGCACGTTCATCCACGAGCGGTCGGTGAGGTTGATCGGGTTGCTGTACAGGCCGCTGGCGTCGATGAAGTCGTACAGGGTGCGCTTCTTCTCTTCGTTGAGCTTGCCCATGGCCGCCACGCCGCCCTGCTCCTTCAGCCACTCGAACACCAGGCCCGACAGGTACCAGGCGAAGGCCGGCGGGGTGTTGTACATCGAGCCGTTGTCGGCCGCGACCTTGTAGTTGAGCATGGTCGGGCACAGTGAACGGGCGCGACCCAGCAGGTCCTCACGCACGATATTGACCAGGATGCCGCTCGGGCCGATGTTCTTCTGCGCGCCGGCGTAGATCATGCCGTAGCGCGACACATCGATAGGCCGCGAGAGGATGTCCGAGGACATGTCGCACACCAGCGGAACGTCGCCGACTTCCGGCACCCAGTCGAACTCCAGGCCGCCAATGGTTTCGTTCGCGACGTAGTGCACGTAGGCTGCGTCCTTGGACAGCTTCCATTCGTTCTGACCGGGAATGGCGAAGTAGTCGTAGGGCTTGGCAGTGCCGGCCACATTGACATGACCGTAGCGCGAAGCCTCTTCAATAGCCTTCTGCCCCCAGATACCGGTGTCGATGTAGTCGGCAGTGCCGCCTTCCGGCAGCAGGTTCAGCGGGATCTGGGCGAACTGCTGGCTCGCGCCGCCTTGCAGGAACAGCACTTTGTAGTTGGATGGAATGTCGAGCAAGTCGCGCAGATCCTGCTCGGCCTTGGTGGCAATGGACACGAACTCATCGCTGCGATGGCTCATTTCCATCACGGAGAGGCCTTTTCCATGCCAGTCGAGGAGTTCACCCTGCGCACGCTGCAGGACTGCTTCAGGAAGCGCCGCGGGACCGGCACAGAAGTTATAGGCTCTCTTGCTCACATCCAATCTCTCTGATCTGGTGGGACTGAAATCAAACACGGTAGGAGCGAGCTTGCTCGCGAAAAACCCGAGAGCGCAAGGGCGCATCAGGCAGCTCGCGTTATCGTTGACGATTTTCGCGAGCAAGCTCGCTCCTACAGGGGGCGGCGTTGTTCTTTCAAAGGGGACAAACAACAAGGGGGCGAATCTTCATCCGCCCCCTGTGTGTCCGCTTATTCCTGCGGTTCTTCTTCGTCTGCGGCAGCATCGAGGGTTGGCTCGTCGACGCTGTCATCGCCGGTTGCGATCACCTCGCCTTCGAACTCCTCACCTTCCAGCTCTTCGCCTTCGACTTCCGATGGTTCCTGGACACGCTCCAGGCCGACCAGTTTTTCGTCCTTGGCCAGCTTGATCAAGGTCACACCCTGGGTGTTACGGCCCAGGCTCGACACTTCGGCCACACGGGTACGCACCAGGGTGCCCTGGTCGGAAATCAGCATGATTTCCTCGCCATCGAGCACCTGGACCGCGCCGACCAGACGGCCGTTGCGGTCGTTGCTGACCATGGCGATAACGCCCTGGCCGCCACGCTTGTACTCCGGGAACTCGCTGATGGCGGTGCGTTTGCCATAACCACGCTCGGAAGCGGTGAGGATCTGACTGCCTTCTTCCGGGATCAGCATCGAAATCAGCTTCTGCCCTTCCGGCAGGCGCATGCCGCGCACACCGCGGGCGGTACGGCCCATGGCGCGAACGTCGGATTCCTTGAAGCGAGTGACCTTGCCGCCGTCGGAGAACAGCATGACTTCACGCTCGCCATCGGTGATGGCCGCGCTGATCAGCACGTCGCCTTCGTCCAGCTCCAGGGCGATCAGGCCCACGCTGCGCTGGCGGCTGAAGGATTCCAGCGGGGTCTTCTTCACGGTGCCTTTGGCGGTGGCCATGAAGATGAAGTGACCTTCGGTGTATTCCTCGACCGGCAGCATGGTGGTGATGTATTCATCACTGTCCAGCGGCAGCAGGTTGACCAACGGACGACCACGGGCAGCGCGGGAGGCTTCCGGGATTTCGTAGGTCTTGAGCCAGTACACCTTGCCCTTGCTGGAGAACAGCAGCAGCGTGGTGTGGCTGTTGGCGACCAGCAGGTGGGCGATGTAGTCCTCATCCTTCACGCCGGTAGCCGATTTACCTTTACCACCACGACGCTGGGCCTGGTACGCAGCCAATGGCTGGGTCTTGGCATAGCCACCGTGGGAGATGGTCACCACGCGCTCTTCTTCCGGGATCATGTCACCCAGGGTCAGGTCGAGGCGCGCATCGAGGATTTCGGTGCGACGTACGTCGCCGTATTCGGCGCGGATCACTTCCAGTTCTTCGCGGATCACTTCCATCAGGCGCACGGCGCTGTTGAGGATGCGGATCAGCTCGCCGATCTGGTTGAGGATCTCCTGGTACTCGGCCAGCAGCTTCTCGTGTTCCAGGCCGGTCAGGCGGTGCAGGCGCAGCTCCAGGATAGCCTGGGCCTGTTCCGGCGACAGGAAGTACTTGCCGTCACGCAGGCCGTATTGCGGGTCCAGGGTCTCCGGGCGGCACGAGTCGGCACCGGCACGTTCAACCATCGCCACCACGGCGCTGGATTCCCATGGCATCTTGATCAGGGCTTCCTTGGCTTCCGACGGGGTCGGCGAGGCCTTGATCAGGGCGATGACCGGGTCGATGTTCGACAGCGCTACAGCCTGGCCTTCCAGGATGTGACCGCGTTCACGGGCCTTGCGCAATTCGAACACGGTACGGCGGGTCACCACTTCGCGACGGTGACGTACGAAGGCTTCCAGCAGGTCCTTGAGGTTCAGGATGCGCGGGCGGCCGTCGATCAGTGCGACCACGTTGATACCAAACACGCTTTGCAGCTGGGTCTGGGCGTAGAGGTTGTTGAGGATCACCTCAGGCACTTCGCCACGACGCAGCTCGATCACCACGCGCATACCGTCTTTGTCGGATTCGTCGCGCAGCTCGGTGATGCCTTCGAGTTTCTTCTCTTTAACCAGCTCGGCGATCTTCTCGATCAGACGCGCCTTGTTCAACTGGTACGGGAGTTCGGTGATGACGATCTGCTGGCGGCCACCGACCTTGTCGATGTCCTCGATGATCGAGCGGGCGCGCATGTAAATACGGCCGCGACCGGTGCGGTAGGCTTCGATGATGCCGGCGCGACCGTTGATGATCGCAGCGGTCGGGAAGTCCGGGCCCGGGATGTATTGCATCAGCTCATCGACGGTCAGCTCAGGGTTGTCGATAAGGGCCAGGCAACCGTCGATGACTTCACCGAGGTTGTGCGGCGGGATGTTGGTGGCCATGCCCACGGCGATACCGCTGGAACCGTTGACCAGCAGGTTGGGGATCCGGGTCGGCATGACCGCCGGGATCATTTCGGTACCGTCGTAGTTCGGCACCCAGTCCACGGTTTCTTTATGCAGGTCGGCCAGCAGCTCGTGCGCCAGCTTGGTCATGCGCACTTCGGTGTATCGCATGGCCGCGGCGTTGTCGCCGTCGACCGAACCGAAGTTGCCCTGGCCGTCTACCAGCAGGTAGCGCAGGGAAAACGGCTGGGCCATCCGAACGATGGTGTCGTACACCGCAGTGTCGCCGTGAGGGTGATACTTACCGATCACGTCACCGACAACACGGGCAGATTTCTTGTACGGCTTGTTCCAGTCGTTACCCAGCTCGCTCATTGCGAACAGCACACGCCGGTGCACGGGCTTCAAGCCATCGCGCGCATCAGGCAGTGCCCGACCGACAATTACGCTCATCGCGTAGTCGAGGTAGGACTGTTTCAGCTCGTCTTCGATATTGACCGGGAGGATTTCTTTGGCCAGTTCGCCCATGAGAAGCCTGATTCCTTTTTCGGGTGAAACCTCGTCGCATCCATATGGGACGAACGAAGCTCGCCGTCGCCGGCACACTGCCTGACAACGACTTACGACAAATCAACGAGTTATGACACGGATCTGCACGTTATGGGCAACCCCTGGGGGCGGCCCTGGAAACCGCCGGATGTTATCACAATCGCCGCCACGCACCTATCCCCCTGATGCGCATGGAGACTAGTAATTTGACGGATGACAGGCTTGAGGAGGCCGAGAGGGGCTCAGAGATGGGGTGGTGCTTTTTTTTGAGGGCGGATCCGAGGGTTTTATTGACTTTCAGGGCCAATCGGGGGCAAGCCCATTCCACACTTTAATTGTGAACAGTCAAAATGTGGCAGGGGGCTTGCCCACGATAGCCATTTCACAGACACCACAGCCCTCAATGCAGCCGCTTACGGCACATCAGCTTGGCCAATTTCGCCGTATCCGGCCGCTCAACCATGCCCTTCTCAGTCACGATCACATCGATCAGGTCGGCCGGGGTCACATCAAATACCGGATTAAACGCATTGACCTCCAAGCGCTGCCCCATGACCTCCAGCAGTTCACCGGGATCGCGCTCCTCCAGGGCCACATCGTCACCAGTGGCCATCATCAGGTCCAGGCTCGAACTCGGCGCCACCACCATGAAACGCACGCCGTGGTGCATGGCGCACACCGCCAATTGATAGGTGCCGATCTTGCTGATCACATCGCCATTGGCGGCAATGCAATCGGCGCCGACGATCACCCAGGTGATGCCCTTGGTCTTGAGGAGATGCGCGCCGGCGGAGTCGGCATTCACGGTGACCGGGATCCCCTCGCCCGCCAGTTCCCAGGCGGTCAGCCGCGAGCCTTGCAGCCATGGGCGGGTTTCATTGGCGTAGACGTGCTCGACCAAGCCTTCCAGGAACGCCGCGCGAATCACCCCGAGGGCCGTGCCGACACCGCCGGTTGCCAAGGCGCCGGCGTTGCCATGGGTCAAGATCGCCTGGGCATTGCCCTGATGCTTGCGAATCCGCTCAACGCCCAACTGGGCCATGACGAGGTTGGCTTCCCGGTCGCTTTCATGGATAGCGATCGCTTCGGCCTCCAGCACCGCCAGCGGATCGGCGTGCTTCTTGACGCGATCCAGGCGATCGCGCATGCGCTTGAGCGCCCAGAACAGGTTCGAGGCGGTCGGACGGGTATCGGCCAGTAGTGCGTAGTCCTCTTCCCAGGCGGCCTGCCAGTCACCGCCCTCGGCGATGCGCTCGCGAGCGGCGAGCACCAGGCCATAGGCCGCGCTGATGCCGATCGCCGATGCGCCACGCACCACCATGGCGCGAATGGCCGCAGCCACTGCATCGACCGTGGAGCAGGCCACCCAGTGTTCCTGGGACGGCAGGGCGCGTTGATCGAGCAGGTGCAGCGTGCCATCACGCCAATCGATGGCCTTCACTTTCTCCGCTGCCAACAGTCGATCGCGCATCCGTCACCCCGTACTCATCAACAAAAGCCGCCGATTATAGCGATCCGCCAGCCAGGACGCTCGGGTATACTTCGCGCTTCTTTTATAGCTGCCCGGGAAGAAGCCTGCGATGACCTCCACTGCCGCCCCGCTCGACTTATTGCTACTGCCAACCTGGCTGGTACCTGTCGAACCCGCCGGCGTGGTGCTCAAGGACCATGGCGTGGGCATCCGCAATGGGCGTATCGCCTTTATCGGTCCACGGGCTGCGGCGTTGAAGCTGTCGGCCGCTGAAGTGCGCGGACTGCCGGGCATGCTGCTCAGTCCCGGCCTGATCAACGCCCACGGGCATGCGGCGATGAGCCTCTTTCGCGGCCTGGCCGATGACCTGCCCTTGATGACCTGGCTGGAAAAACACATCTGGCCCGCCGAAGCCAAGTGGGTCGACGAGGCCTTCGTGCGTGACGGCACCGACCTGGCCATTGCCGAGCAGCTCAAGGGCGGTATCACCTGCTTCTCGGACATGTACTTCTACCCCAAGGTCGCCAGCGATTGCGTGCACAACAGTGGCATGCGTGCGCAGATCGCGATTCCGATCCTCGACTTCCCGATTCCCGGCGCCGGCACCGCCGATGAGGCGATCCGCCAGGGCATCGAGCTGTTCGGCGACCTCAAGCACCATCCGCGCATCAAGATCACCTTCGGCCCCCACGCGCCCTACACGGTGTGCGATGCCAACCTGGAAAAGATCCGGGTCATCGCCGAAGAGCTGGACGCCGCGATCCATATGCATGTGCATGAAACCGCTTTCGAGGTACAACAGGCCGTCGAACAGACCGGCGAGCGGCCGTTGGCGCGCCTGGGACGCCTCGGCTTGCTGGGCCCGCGCTTCCAGGCCGTTCATATGACCCAAATCAGCGAGGACGACCTGGCTTTGCTGGTAGAAAGCAACACCAGCGTGATCCATTGCCCGGAATCGAACCTGAAACTGGCCAGTGGCTTCTGCCCGGTGGAGCGTCTATGGCAGGCGGGCGTCAATGTGGCCATCGGCACCGACGGCGCCGCCAGTAACAACGACCTGGACCTGCTGGGTGAAACCCGTACCGCCGCGATGCTGGCCAAGGCCGTCGCGGGTTCGGCCACCGCCCTGGACGCCCACCGTGCGCTGCGCATGGCTACGCTCAACGGTGCGCGTGCCATGGGCCTGGAAAGTGAAATCGGCTCCCTGGAAGTGGGCAAGGCGGCGGATATGGTCGCCTTCGATCTGACGGGGCTGGCGCAACAACCGATCTACGATCCGGTCTCACAGCTTATATATGCCACCGGACGCGATTGCGTGAAACACCTTTGGGTCGCCGGCAAGCAGTTGCTCGACGACCGGCAACTCACCCGCATGGATGAACAACAGTTGACCGCCACGGCCATTGCCTGGGGAAAACGCATCGGCGGGCACACCGAATAACGCTGGCTCTGAACCTGCGTGTTCAGGACCGACAAACCGATTTATCAGATTTAGAGGATTCACCATGAGCAACGTCGACCACGCCGAAATCGCCAAGTTTGAAGCCCTGGCCCACCGCTGGTGGGACCGCGAAAGCGAGTTCAAACCCCTGCACGACATCAACCCGCTGCGGGTCAACTGGATTGACGAACGCGTCAACCTGGCCGGCAAGAAGGTGCTGGACGTCGGTTGCGGCGGCGGCATCCTCAGCGAAGCCATGGCCCAGCGCGGCGCCACCGTGATGGGGATCGACATGGGCGAAGCGCCGCTGGCCGTGGCCCAGTTGCACCAGCTGGAATCCGGCGTGAGCGTGGAATATCGCCAGATCACCGCCGAAGCCCTGGCCGAGGAAATGCCTGAGCAGTTCGACGTGGTCACCTGCCTGGAAATGCTGGAGCACGTGCCAGACCCATCGTCGGTGATCCGCGCCTGCTTCCGCATGGTCAAGCCGGGCGGCCAGGTGTTCTTCTCCACCATCAACCGCAACCCCAAGGCCTACCTGTTCGCGATCATCGGCGCCGAATACATCATGAAGCTGCTGCCGCGCGGCACCCACGATTTCAAGAAATTCATCCGCCCGTCCGAACTGGGTGCGTGGAGCCGCCAGGCCGGGCTGACCGTCAAGGACATCATCGGCCTGACCTACAACCCGCTGACCAAGCACTACAAACTGGCCAGCGACGTTGACGTCAACTACATGATCCAGACCCTGCGCGAG
Source organism: Pseudomonas sp. 1 R 17 (assembly GCF_900067035.1). Classification (NCBI taxonomy): domain Bacteria; kingdom Pseudomonadati; phylum Pseudomonadota; class Gammaproteobacteria; order Pseudomonadales; family Pseudomonadaceae; genus Pseudomonas; species Pseudomonas sp. 1 R 17. The sequence goes on along the minus strand of NZ_FKLB01000037.1, from coordinate 313,579 downwards.
GAGTAAGCCTGTGAAGTTGCGAGCGGTTCTCTTCGACATGGACGGTACCCTGCTGGACACTGCGCCGGACTTTATCGCCATCTGCCAGGCGATGCGCGCCGACCGCGACCTGCCACCGATCAACCCACAGCATATCCGCGATGAAATCTCCGGCGGTGCGCGGGCGATGGTGGCCGTGACCTTCTCGATGGACCCGGAATCCCCCGGCTTTGAAGAGTTGCGCCTGGAATTCCTCGAGCGTTACCTGAAGGGTTGTGCGGTCCACAGCACACTGTTCGACGGCATGGCCGAACTGCTGGAAGACATCGAGAAATCCAAGCTGATCTGGGGCGTGGTCACCAACAAGCCACTGCGCTTTGCCGAGCCGATCATGCAGCAACTGGGCCTGGCCGAGCGTTCGGCGCTGCTGATCTGCCCGGACCACGTGAAAAACAGCAAGCCGGATCCGGAGCCGATGATCCTGGCGTGCAAGATGCTCGGCCTGGACCCGGCCAGCGTGCTGTTCGTGGGCGATGACCTGCGCGACATCGAGTCCGGCCGCGACGCCGGCACCCGCACGGCGGCGGTCACCTATGGCTATATCCACCCGGATGACAACCCACGCCACTGGGGCGCGGATGTGGTGGTGGATCATCCACTGGAACTGCGCAAGGTGCTGGATAACGCGCTGTGCAGTTGCTGATGGTTCGCTCCCCTCTGTAGGAGCGAGCTTGCTCGCGAAGAACCCGAGATCGCCGCGTTGATCCAGATACCCCGCGTTATCGTTGACGTTTTTCGCGAGCGAGCTCGCTCCTACAAGGGGTGCTTGGATTTTCTGTGAATTCTGTCGAGGTTGTTTATGTTTGATTACTCCGCACGTCCAGAACTGCTCAAAGGCCGGGTGATCCTGGTGACCGGCGCCGGTCGCGGCATTGGCGCGGCGGCGGCGAAAACCTACGCCGCCCATGGCGCGACCGTGCTGTTGCTGGGCAAGACCGAAGCCAACCTGGCCCAGGTGTATGACGAGATCGAAGCGGCCGGCCACCCGCAGCCGGTGGTGATCCCCTTCAACCTGGAGACCGCCCTGCCCCATCAATACGATGAGCTGGCAGCGATGATCGAAAAAGAATTCGGCCACCTCGATGGCCTGCTGCACAACGCCTCGATCATCGGCCCACGTACGCCGATCGAGCAGCTGTCCGGCGAAAACTTCATGCGGGTGATGCACATCAACGTCAATGGGATGTTCATGCTCACCAGCACGTTGTTGCCACTGCTCAAGCTGTCCCAGGATGCGTCGGTGGTGTTCACCTCCAGCAGCGTCGGGCGCAAGGGCCGGGCATATTGGGGCGCTTATGGGGTGTCGAAATTCGCCACTGAAGGCTTGATGCAGACACTGGCGGATGAGCTCGACACCGTCGCACCGGTGCGCGCCAACAGCATCAACCCGGGCGGCACGCGCACCAGCATGCGGGCCCAGGCATATCCAGGGGAGAACCCAATGGAAAGGCCGGCACCGGAAGAGATCATGCCGGTGTACCTGTACCTGATGGGGCCGGACAGTACCGGCATCAATGGGCAGGCGTTTGACGCGCAGTAATCCCTGACACCCTACCCGCTGTGGGAGTTGGCTTTTGTGGTGAGCGGGCTTGCCCCGCGCCGGGCTGCGAAGCGGCCCCAAAACCTGCCAACGTAATCTCTCTGTCAGATCGCGCTGGCTGAACTGTGGGGCTGCTTCGCAGCCCAGCGCGGGGCAAGCCCGCTCACCACAGGTCTCTTCCCACATTGGGTTTACTTATTTAGTTCTTCACCACTTCCTCAAGGGTGAAGCGCCCCAACGGATTTTGCAGGAAGTTGCTCACATTCTTGCGTGAGATGTTGATGTACGGGCTGTAGTACAGGTCGATCCAGTTCACATCCTGTTTCGCCAGTTTCTGCAACTCGACATACATCTGCTCACGCTTGACCGGGTCGGCTTCGATGCGCGCCGCCGCGACCAAGTCCTTGACCTTGTCGTTCTTGTAGCGGGTCATGTAGTTCTGGTTGGTGTCGTGGCCGAGCACGAAGGTGGTCTTCTGGTCCGGGTCGAGGATGTCGTTGGTCCAGTACATCACCGAAATATCGTACTCACCGTCCACCAGCATCTGCCAGCTTTGGGTCGGGTCGACCTTCTGCAGGTTGGCGGTCACGCCGACCTTGGCCAACTGGTCCTTGATGATCACCGCGATCTGCTCGTCGGCTTCGTTGCCGGCGTTGACCACATAGTTGAGCTTCAAGTCCTTCGCGCCAGCCTTTTCCAACAGTTTCTTGGCGGCGGTCGGGTCATACGGGCGTTGCAGGTTGTTGGCGTAATGGAACAACGAGCCTTTCGGGATGTAGGAATAGGCCACCGTGCCCTGACCGTAGGTCGCGGTTTTCACCAGCGACTGCTTGTCGATGGCCATGTCCAGCGCCTCGCGTACTTCCTGCTTGGCCAGCAGACCGTGGGCGTGATTGATCAGCAGGTGATCTTCACGGGTGGACGGGTCGGAGTGGATCACCACGTTCTTGTCTTTCTTCAGCTCTTCAACCCGGGAAAACGGTACGAAGATCGCCGTGTCCAGCTCGTTGTTCTGCACCATGCGCATCCGCGTATTGTCGTCGGTCACGGAGACCCACTCCACGCCATCCAGGCTGACCTTCTTGGCCTGCCAGAAGTTCGGGTTCTTCTTCAGGATGACCCGGTCGCCCTTGCGCCATTCGTCCACGATAAACGCGCCGGAGGTCACCGGATTTTCCGAGTAGGCGTCTTCACCCATTTTGGTCATGGCTTTTTCCGACAGGATCGAGACCGTCGGCGAAGCCAGTTGCGACAGGAAGGCGACCGCCGGAGTCTTCAGTGTGACAACCAGGGTTTTCGAGTCCGTCGCCTTGGCGGTGTCGATCAGGTTGAAGGGATCAGCCCACAACGAAGCCTTGTTATCGCGGATGCGCAACAGGCTGAACGCTGCATCCTCGGCGGTGATCGCCGAACCGTCGGAGAACTTCGCATCGCGCAGCTTGAAGGTGTAGGTCAGGCCGTCCTTGGAAATATCCCAGCTTTCAGCCAGGCCCGGCTCCATCTTGGTGCCCAGGTTGTCCACGCGTACCAGGGTGTCGTAGACGTTGGCAAATACCCAAGTATCGCGGTTTTGCGCGCTTTTGATCGGGTCGAACGTGGTGCTGTCTTCACGGCAGCCGATGGTCAGGACGCCGGCGGCTTGCGCCAATCCGGCAGTGAGGGACCACGCGGTCAACGTAGCAGCGGCGAGCAACTTCAAGTGGCGCGATTGCATGTCATAACTCCTTGTTCATGATGGGCAGGTAGGGTCAACGGTTCTTCAAGCACGCAACTGTATCGATGCTCGTGCAGGGAATGGGTAGGCGGCAATACCACGGAACACATCGTCCGGGCGTACCGGCAACGCGGGTGGAAGGCACAGCCCGTAGGCAAATTCAGCGGGCTCGGCGGCTCGCCAGGCAACGGCTGCGTCGGCAAGGGCCGGTGCGGATCGATCTCCGGAATCGCCTCGATCAACGCCGCCGTATACGGATGGCGCGGCGAGGTGAAGACCGCTTCCACCGGCCCTTCCTCGACGATCTTGCCCAGGTACATCACCGCCACGCGGTCGCACAGGCGCCGCACGATGGCCAAATCGTGGGCGATAAACAGGATCGCCAGGTTCATGCGCTGTTGCAGTTCCAACAGCAGGTTGATGATCTGGCCCTGGATCGATACATCCAGGGCCGCCACGCATTCATCGGCGATGATCAAGCGCGGCTCCACCGCCAGCGCCCGGGCAATACCGACACGCTGGCATTGGCCACCACTGAGGGCGCCGGGTTTGCGACTGGCCAGTTCGGGGCGCAGGCCGACCAGGTCAAGCAGTTCGTTGACGCGAGCCGGGATACGCTCTGCCGGGACTTTGCGCTGCACCCGCAACACCTCGGCGATGGTTTCGCCGATGGTGTGGCGCGGGTTCAACGCGGCGTAGGGATCCTGGAAGATCATCGCCGTTTCCTGGCGCAGGCGCGCGATGTCGATCGCGCTGCCATGGGCCATGTCGATGCCATCGAACAGCACCTGCCCGGCACTGATCGGGTTGAGGTGCAGGATCGCGCGGCCCAGGGTGCTTTTGCCGCTGCCGGACTCCCCCACCAACCCCAGGGTTTCACCGGCTGCAAGGTTCAGCGACACACCGTTCACCGCCTTCACCCACTGCTTGTTCAGGCCGAACACCCCCGTGCCGGACGCGGCGAACCGCACCTCGAGGTTCTTGATCTGCAACAGGCTCATGGGCGTGCTCCCAACGGGTAGTGACAGGCCACGCGCGCGCCTTCGGGCAACCGTTCGGTGCACAACGCGCCGACCTGCGGGCAACGCGGGTTGAAGCGGCAGCCGTCGGGTAACGCATCGAGCAAGGGCGGCTGGCCGGGGATGGTACGCAGCAACCCAGGACCACTGCCGTGGGTCGGTTGGCAATCAATCAGGCCGGCTGTGTAGGGGTGTTGCGGATGGGCGAGCACGTCGTACTTGCTGCCGTGCTCGCACAGGCGCCCGGCGTACATCACGGCGATGGAATCACAGGTTTGCGCAACCACGCCGAGGTCGTGGGTGATCATGATGAGCGACAGGCCGCGCTGGTCACGCAGGTCCAGCAGCAGGCGCAGGATCTGCGCCTGCACGGTCACGTCCAACGCCGTGGTCGGCTCGTCGGCAATCAATACGTTCGGGTTGCAGCCCAGGGCCACGGCGATCATCGCGCGCTGGCGCATGCCACCGGAAAATTCATGGGGATAGTTGTCGACCCGTGCCTGGGGATCGGGAATGCCCACCTGGCGCAACACTTCGATGGCTTGTCGGCGCGCGTCTTTTTTCGACGCGCCCTGATGCAGGCGGATGCCTTCGGCGATCTGATCGCCGATGCGCATCAAGGGGTCGAGGTGGCTGCTGGGGTTCTGGAAGATCATGCCCAACTGCCCGCCACGCACCGCCCGCATGCCGGCGTCATCCAGTTGCAGCAGGTCCTGGCCCGCCAGGCGTACCGCACCGCCCTGCACGCGCAGGTTGGGCGACGGCAACAGGCGCATCAAGCCACGGCAGGCCATGGTCTTGCCCGAGCCGCTTTCACCCACCAGGCCGAGGATCTCGCCTTCGGCCAGGTCAAAGGACACGCGGTCGACCAAGGTCACATCGCGCCCGGCGTTGTTGGCGATCACGCTGAGGTCTTGCACCTGCAGCAGGCTCATGAGCGATCCCCCAGCACTTGCGCCACACCATCGGCCAGCAGGCTGAAGCCCATGGCCAGGGTCACGATGGCCAGCCCCGGAAAGGTGCAGATCCACCAGGCCGTGGTGATAAACGCCTGCCCTTCGGCAATCATCGTCCCCCACTCCGCCGTCGGCGGTTGCACGCCCAGGCCCAGGTAGCTCACGGCGGCACCGTTGAGCAGTACCAGCACCGCGTCAGACATGGAAAACACAATCGAGCCAAACATCGCATTCGGCAGCAAATGTCGGAACAGAATGCGCCCATGGCCAAAGCCCAGGCTCTTGGCCGCCAGGGCGAAGTCGCTTTCCTTGAGCACCAGGATCTGTGAGCGGATCAGCCGCGCATACGACACCCAGCCCACCAGCGCCATGGCGATATAAAAACTCTTCAGGCCCGGACCGAGGATAGCCATGATCGCCAGCATCAACACCAGGAACGGGAACGCCAGGATCACATCGATCACGCGCATGCAGAAACTGTCGAAGCGCCCGCCGATATAGCCGGAAACCGCGCCGACAAACGTGCCGATCATGAACGGGAAAATCACCCCGATAATGGCCAGTTGCAGATCGACGCGCGCGCCCCAGATCACCCTCGAAAGGATGTCTCGACCGTAGTTATCCGTGCCGAATGGATGGGCCAGGCTCGGCCCCAGCAAGCTGATGTCGGTGTTCTGCGCGATCGGGTCATAGGGCGCGATCCACGGCGCACACAGCGCCAGGACCAACCATACCAACAGGATCAACAGCCCCCACGCGGCCGTCAGGCGGCCATTGCGAAAGCCAAACCGCAGACGCAGGCGCCATGGGGCAATCAGTGGACGGCTGCTCATTGCATTTTCACCCGAGGGTCGAGGGCCACCGTGACCACGTCGGCGATAAAGTTGACCACCACCGTCGCGCACGCCAGCACCATCGCCACGCCCTGCACCACCATGTAGTCGCGGGTAAAAATGCCGCGCACCAGCAACTGGCCGATGCCGGGAATGGCGAACAGGCTTTCGATCACGACGGTGCCGCTGATCAGCCAACCAATATTCACCGCCAGCAGGTTGACCGCCGGCACCAGGGAATTGGGCAACACATGGCGACGGAACACCGCAGCTTCCGACAGCCCACGGGCCCGCGCGGCAGTGACGTGGTCGGCCTGCAGCTCCATCAACATGCTCGCCCGCAGGTTGCGGACCAGCACCGCCGACAGCGCCAGGGCGATGGTCAGGCACGGCAAGACCATATGGTGCGCCTTGTCCAGCCAAGTACGGCCGTAGCCGGACACCGGGAACAGGCCCCATTGCACACTGAGCAGCAGGATCAGCATCAGGCCCAGCCAGAACGCCGGCATGCCCAGGCCCACGGTGGTGAACACGCGGATCAGGTTGTCCGCCCACCCGCCTTTATTGCGCGCCGCCCACGTCGCCAGCGGCACCGCAATCAGCAGTGCCAGCACCACACTGCCAAGCACCAGCACCAGGGTGGGTTCGATGCGGGTGACGATCAATTTCAAGGCGTCGACTTTGTACAGCAGTGATTGGCCGAGATCGCCCTTGAGCAGGTTCTTCAGGAAATAGAAATACTGCTGCCACAAAGGCTGGTCGAGGCCGTACTGGGCGCGGATTTTCAGCAAGGCATCCGGCGTGCTGCGCGAGCCCAGCAGGGCCCGCGCCGGGTCGCCAGGAATCGAGCGCACCAGCACAAACGTGATCAGGCTGATGCCAAACAGTACCGGCAGCAATTGCAGTGGCCGGGACAGTACAAAACGGTAGCGCGCCAGGTTCATCTGTCAGCCTCGGTGGCGAGCGAGAAAGTCCAACAGTACCGGAAAATAAGCCTGTGGCTCTTCATAGAACGGCATATGGCTACTGTTGGGAAATACATGCAGTTCGGCGTGTCTGGCCGCCATCTTCATGCGCATGGCGCAGGCTGGGGTGAGTTCGTCGTGCTGGCCGGTGGTGATCAGGATCGGCATGTTGAAAGCGGCCATCTCGGGGATGCGGTTCCAGTCCTTGAGGTTGCCGACGTAGAGGAATTCGTTGGGGCCTTGCATGGTTTCGTAGGGCCCCATGTTCCAGTCGCCGAGGGAGCGCTTGACCGGTTCGGGCCATTCGTCCAGGCGGCAGACGTGGCGATAGTTGAGCAAGGTGATCGCGGCCTGGTACTGCGGGTGATCCAGGGTACCCATGGCTTCGTGGCGTTGCATCATCGCCACGGTCTCACTGCCCAGCGCGCCGCGCAGGCGTTCGAGTTCTTGAGAAAGATGCGGAATGTCGCCGACGGTGTTCTCGAGGATCAGGCTTTTCAGCCTGTCGGGGTAATGGATGGCGTATTCGATGCCCAGCCAGCCGCCCCAGGAATGCCCGAGCAGGTGCACGCGGCCGAGGCCAAGGGCTTGGCGTACGGTTTCGACTTCTTCGACATAACGGCGGATTTCCCACAGGGAAACATCGGTCGGTCTGGCTGATGCGCCTGTGCCAAGCTGGTCGAATGCAACCACTCGCAGGTCATGGTCCTTGAGCCAGCCATGGGCGTCGCGCAAGTAGTCACACGGCAGGCCCGGCCCGCCGTTGAGACACAAGAGCACCTCATCGCCTTCGCCGAAGCTGTAGACCACGAGGTTGTGGCCATCGACTTGCACGTTGTACTGCTGGTCGGGGGCAATTTCACGCCACATGCATACATTCCTTGTGTTGTATCGGCCTGGCGGGCAGCGGCCGTTTATCAGGCCAACACTACCGAGGATGCCGCGCGTCCATAACCTGGTATTTCTTATAGGTTTGGCCTGGCAGTCCTTCGCCGGGGCGTGGCATTCTACTTGCAGGAAGTGGAGATTCAAATGAATTCGGGAGCAGAACGGATGCTGGCCAAGCTAACTGCCTTCAATCAACGTCTGATGCCGGGCAGGAGCCTGGATGAGCAGATGGACAACACTTTTATCCTCGCCCAGCAGTTGGGCTTCGATGCACTGGTATACGACTACACCCCGGTGCCGATCGACCAGGATGGTGCATTGATCACCCCCTCGGTGCTGGAGCTGCGCAACACGCCGACCGATTGGCATGCGCTGTGGTGCAGCAAGGGTTTCTACCAGATCGACCCGGTGCAACACCTGGCTCTGCGCACGGTATCGCCGTTCGTGTGGTCCTACGAAGCCCAGGCTGACACGGCCCTGCAAACCATCATCGACCCCTGCCACGCCCCCGTTTCGTCCTACCTGCACGACCAGCAACTGACCTGCGGCGTCAGCGTGCCGATGCACCTGCCCCGTGGCGGCTTCGCGTCACTGACCGGCTTGCGCACCGGCAAAACGCCTACCGTGCTGCAGGACGCGCAGCAGACCTTGTCGGACTTCAGCCTGATTTCCCACGCTTTGCAGGAAGCGGCCTACCCGCTGTTCGGAAAGGAGCTGCGCACCTACCCGCACATTCACCTGACCAAACGTGAACGCGAATGCCTCAAATGGGCCGCCGACGGCCTGACCGCCGCCGAAATCGCCACGCAACTGAGCCGCTCACTGGCCGTCGTCACCCTGCACCTGGCCTCGGCGATGCACAAACTGGGCGCCAAGAACCGTGTGCAGGCGGTGGTCCGCGCCACCCATTACCGCCTGCTGGAAGACTGATCCCCCGGCAAAACCTAGCTGTTTTGCTAGTTACCTAAATCTCGTCCGCAGACTATCGTGTCCCTGATCATTTTTTCAGGGCAGGGCAGGAAATGGACTTCATCGAAAAAATCCGCGAAGGGTATGCCGCGTTTGGCGACTACCAGACCTGGTACCGCGTCACTGGCGACCTGGCCAGCGGCCGCACGCCGCTGGTGGTCATCCACGGTGGCCCGGGCTGTACCCATGATTATGTCGACGCGTTCAAGGACGTCGCGGCCAGCGGTCATGCGGTCATCCACTACGACCAACTGGGCAACGGCCGCTCCACGCACTTGCCTGAGAAAGACCCGTCCTTCTGGACCGTCGATCTGTTCCTTAAAGAACTGGACAACCTGCTGGACCACCTGCAGATCAGCGATAACTACGCGATCCTTGGTCAGTCCTGGGGCGGCATGCTCGGCAGCGAGCACGCAATCCTGCAACCCAAGGGCCTGCGTGCGTTTATCCCGGCCAATTCACCGACCTGCATGCGCACCTGGGTCAGCGAAGCCAACCGCCTGCGCAAGCTGCTGCCCCAAGGCGTGCATGAAACCCTGCTCAAGCATGAAGCCGCCGGCACCTACCTCGACCCGGAATACCTCGCCGCCTCGCGGGTGTTCTATGACCAGCATGTGTGCCGGGTGAACCCATGGCCGGAAGAAGTGGCGCGCACCTTCGCCCAGGTCGACTCGGACCCCACGGTGTATCACGCCATGAGCGGCCCGACCGAGTTCCACGTGATCGGCAGCCTGAAGGACTGGAAATCCATTGGCCGCCTGTCGGCGATCAAGGTGCCGACCCTGGTGATTTCCGGCCGGCATGACGAGGCCACGCCACTGGTGGTCAAGCCATTCCTGGATGAGATCGCGGATGTGCGCTGGGCGCTGTTCGAAGACTCCAGCCACATGCCCCACGTGGAAGAACGCCAGGCGTGCATGGGCACCGTGGTGAAGTTTCTGGATGAGGCGTGCTCTGTTCCGCACACAGTCCGCAAGGCTGGTTGAGTTCCAAATGTGGGAGGGGCGGTGCGACGATTCGACTTGCTCCCGATAGCAGAGTGTCAGCCACTGTATTTGTGACTGACCCACCGCTATCGGGAGCAAGTCGAATCGTCGCACCGCCCCTCCCACATTTTCAGACCTCTGTGGTTTCTGCGTGTGGGGCTTTCCTTGGCTCCTGCGCCACCAATGGAATTTCCTTACCCTCGGCATCAAATAACTTGCCACCCCTGAAATAGTCCCCATCACGCAACGCCGCTACGTCGTGGAAACACAAACTGCGCTCAGTCCCCGCTACAAACACCGACTGCTGGTCCGAATTGCCTACGGTGAAATGGTTGAACGCCAGGTTCAGCAGGATCGCCATGATCGCCGACGAACTGATACCCGAATGGAAAATGGTCGCGAACCAGCTGGGGAACTGGTCGTAGAAACTCGGTGCGGCAATCGGGATCATGCCAAACCCGATGGACGTGGCGACGATGATCAGGTTCATGTTGTTGCGGTAATCCACCTTGGACAAGGTGCGAATACCACTGGCCGCCACGGTACCGAACAGCACAATCCCGGCACCGCCCAGTACCGAGGTCGGCACCGCCGCGATCACCCGCCCCATAAATGGCAGCAATCCGAGGATTACCAGGAACAAGCCGCCGGTTGCCACCACAAAACGACTCTTCACTCCGGTCACCGCCACCAGGCCAACGTTCTGGGCGAAGGCACTCTGGGTGAACGAACCGAAGATCGGCGCGAACATGCTCGACAGCATATCGGCGCGCAAGCCGTTACCCAGGCGCTTGGAGTCGACCTTGGTATCGATGATTTCCCCCACCGCCAGGATGTCGGCCGAGGTTTCCACCAGTGTCACCATCACCACGATGCACATGGAAATGATCGCCGCGATGTGAAAGGTCGGCATACCGAAATGGAACGGCGCAGGGAAACCGAACATGGGCCCCTGGCTGACCCCGGAAAAATCCGCCATGCCGAGGAACACCGCGATCACCGTGCCGATCACCATCGCCAGCAGGATCGACAGGCGCGAGATGGTCGCGCTGCCGATCTTGCTCAATAGCAGCACCAGCACCAGGGTCAACGCCGCCAGGCCGATATTGGGCATGCTGCCGAAATCCGCCGCGCGGCTGTTACCGCCCATGGCCCAGCGCGCCGCCACGGGCATCAGGGTCAGGCCGATGGTGGTGATCACAATACCGGTCACCAACGGCGGGAAGAACTGGGTGATCCGCGAGAACACCGGGGTGATCAACAGCCCGATAAACGACGCGGCCATCACCGCCCCGAGAATCGCCGGTACCCCGCCGGCGCCATCGCTGCCGACAATCGCCACCATGGTTGCCACACCGGCAAACGACACGCCCTGCACCAGCGGCAACTGACAGCCAAAGAACGGCAGGCCAAGGGTTTGCAACAGGGTGGCAAGGCCACCGGCAAACAGCGACGCGGCGATCAACAGGCCGATATCCGCCGGTGACAACCCGGCCGCCTGGCCCACGATCAACGGTACCGCGACGATGCCGCCGTACATGGTGAGCACATGCTGCAGGCCGTAAGCCATGTTGGCGGCGACGCCTAGATTCTCATCTTCCGGCCGCTGCGGTGACGCCTTCGGGATAGTCATGGTGAGGGGTTCTCTGTTTTTGTTGTGGTGACACTGTATGCAATGTTTAGACTAGATGTCCATAGAGTTGTATACAATCAATCGAACAAGATACCCTCCATCGGCGTTACAAAAACAATCTGGCCGTGATGAGCCAGAACGCCAAAAGGACACTAGAACAATGAAAAAGGCATTACAGGGAGCCACCGTTGCACTCACTCTCCTCGGCGGCGGGGAGGCCGTCGCGGTGGAATGGATGAACAACAGCGTAGGTTTTCGCTACGGCCAGCAATTCACCAATCCGAATAACCCCGACGAATTCAGCAAGCGCATCTACAGCGTTACCCACGCCAGCGGCTACCGGTATGGCAGCAACTTCCTGAACCTGGACGTGTTCCTGTCCGACAGCCGCGACCCGCGCAAGGGCACCGACCACGGTGGCAGCGAGGTGTACGCGGTGTACCGGCATCAGTTGTATGCGTCACGGGTGCTGGATGTGCCACTGGGCACCGGGCTGATCAAGGATTACGCGCTGACCCTGGGCTTTGATGCGAACCGCAACAACAACGTCGCGTCGGCGAAAAAACGCGCACTGGTGCTCGGCCCGACATTGAAGTTCAACACCGTGGGCGTGCTGGACCTGAGCCTTCTGTACTACAAGGAGCGCAACCACACCGGCATCCCCGGTGCACGGGAGTCGAACCACACGTTTGACGACACCTACATGCTCAACCTGACGTGGATGCGCCCTTTCGAGATCGCCAACCATGCGGCGAAATTCCAGGGCTTTGTGAACTACGTCGGGGAAAAAGGCGCGGACTACCATGGCCGTGACACGGCACCGGAAACCCTGATGCGCAGCGCGCTGATGGTCGCGGTGCGACCGGGCAAGAGCGTGAAGCCGAACCTGTACCTCGGGGTGGGTTACGAGTACTGGCACAACAAGTTCGGCGTGGACGGCGGCCGGGGCAGCCGTACGTCAACGCCGACGGTGAACATGGAAGTGACGTTCTAGGCGGCGGCCAGTTCCGACTTGTCTGCTTTCGGCCGCGCCAGCCAATAGCCCAAGACGGCCAAGGGCGCAGTCGCCAGCATCACGATCGCCGTGATCAGCAACGGTTGCTCGATCATCGATGACACCAACAGGCTGCTGAGAAAGCACAGGCCCAATTGCAGGGTGTTTTGCAGTGCCGCCGCCTTGCCGGAATGTTCTGCAAACGGCATCAGCGCATTCGCCACCACGATCGGGTAGCTGGCGCCGTTGACCAGCGCCATCAGGCAGAACGGAATCAGCAAGGTGGTGAGCGTCGGCACGGTCAAGGTGGCGACCAGGTACAGCGCCACCATGCTGATGCAATAGGCCAGCAGCAACCACGGCAACAGCGTCTTGCCCTGGAAACGCTGCAAAGCGCTACGGCAACTGTAGCCACCCACCAGAAACGCCAATGTCGGCAGCACGTAGCTCAGGCCGATGTCATTCGGGCTATAGCCCATGTCGCCGAGGATGAAGGGTGAAGCGGTCAGCCAGGCGAAGAAACTGGCCGAGCAGGCGGCGAAGATCATCACATTGCCGGTAAACACCCGGGAGGTGAGCAACTGCCAATAGCCAAGGCGCGAAGGTTCGTCTTCCCGCGTCTGAGGTTTCGACACGGAGCGCAGAAACAACGTCGGCAGCAACAACAGCAACGACACCCCCAGCAATACGCCAAAGATGGCTTGCCAACCGAAGTGGTTCAGCACCATCGCACCCAGCAGCGGCGCCAGCGCCGGTGACAACGACATCAACGGCATGATGCTGGCGAACACGCGGTGGGCCTTGTCGGCCGGGTAGCGGTCGATCACCAGCGCCTGCCAGCTCACAGCCGCAGAACACACGCCAATCGCCTGCATAAAGCGCAAGGCCAGCAACTGCGGCGCGGTCTCGACCCAAAACATCCCCGCGCAACCCACCACAAACAGGCTCAAGCCTGCGAGCAGGATCGGCTTGCGCCCCAGGCGGTCGGACAACGGCCCCCACAGCAACTGCCCCACGGCAAAACCCGCGAGGAAGATACTCAGGCTGGCGCCCACCGCGCCCGCACCAATCTGCAACTGCTCGCCCATGGCGCCGAACGCCGGCAAATACATGTCCATGGCAAGGTAACCGAGCATGCTCAGCCCCGCCAGATACCAGGTGAAACCAAAAGAATTTTTCATTGAAACCTTGTTAATCCTGCCATCAAACTATTTGCTGACTGCCGCCCATTATGAAGCTGACAGTTTTGCTGTGAAGCGATAATAATTGGCGGCTGTTATCAATAATTTTGAAGGCAACCCTCATGTGGTCCGAATACTCCCTGGATGTCGTCGATGCGGTAGCGCGCCATGGCAGCTTCAGCGCCGCCGCCCAGGAATTGCACCGCGTGCCGTCAGCCATCAGTTATACCGTACGTCAACTTGAAGAGTGGCTGGCGGTGCCGTTGTTTGTGCGCCGGCATCGTGATGTGGAGCTGACACCCGCCGGCCGTCTGTTTATCGACGAGGCCCGCGGGGTAATGAAAAAAATGCTCGGCACACGGCGCCTGTGCCAGCAGGTGGCCAATGGCTGGAGTGGCCAGTTGAAGGTGGCCGTGGATTCCATCGTCAAACCCCAGCGCTGCCGACAGTTGGTGCTGGATTTCTATCGACAGTTTCCCGAGGTGGAATTGCTGCTGGAATACGAGGTGTACAACGGTGTATGGGATGCCCTGGCGGATGAGCGCACCGATATTGTCATCGGTGCCACCAGCGCCGTGCCGGTGGCCAGTCACTTCACCTTTCGCGATATGGGCTTATTGAATTGGCTGTGCGTGGTCAGCGCACGGCACCCGTTGGCGGCCATGAAAGGGTTGCTCAATGACGACCAACTGCGCCCCTTCGCCTCGCTGTGCATGACCGACACCTCGCGCAACCTGCCCAAGCGCGACACCTGGACCCTGGATAACCAACGCCGGTTGGTAGTCCCCAACTGGGCCTCTGCCATCGATTGCCTGCGCGATGGCCTGTGCGTCGGCATGGCACCGGCGCATCAGGTATTGCCGTGGATCGAACGCGGTGAATTGGTGGCGCTGCAACTGACGCGCCCCTTTCCGGCCAGCCCATCGTGTGTGGCCTGGGCACAGAGCAAACTGTCCCCGGCCATGGCGTGGTTGCTGGAATACCTGGGGGATACCGAGACGATGAACCAGGAGTGGCTCAACGGAAAGGACCTAGTTCAATAGCCGAGTGAGAGCCCGCACGATCATCTCCACCTCCTTGGCATCCAGGGTCAACGGCGGCAGCAGGCGAATGACCTTGCCCCGCGTCACGTTGATCAGCAGCCCATGCTCCTGGGCAGCGCGCTGGGCCAGGTCGCGATAGGGGCTGGCCAACTCAACACCGATCATCAGGCCCTGCCCCCGAATCGCCAGCACCTGCGGATGCTCTTCCAATTCCATGCGTAACCGCGCCAGCAAGCGCTCGCCCTGTTGTGCAGCGTTCTGCAACAAGCCTTGCTCTTCGATAATGTCCAACACCGTGCAGCCCACCCGGCACGCCAGCGGGTTGCCGCCAAAGGTGCTGCCATGACTGCCCGGCGTGAAAAGTGCGGCTACCGCTGCCCTGGCCAGGCACGCACCGATGGGCACGCCATTGCCGAGGCCTTTGGCCAGGGTCATCACATCCGGGACAATGCCTTCATGCTGGAAGGCAAACCAGGCGCCGGTGCGGCCGATGCCGGTCTGGATTTCGTCGAGCATCATCAGCCAGCCGTGCCGTGTGCAGTGGTCACGCAGGGCTTGCAGGTAACCCGGCGGCGCTGGCAGTACACCACTTTCGCCCTGGATGGGCTCCAGCAAGACCGCCGCGATACGTGTGCCAAACGTCTGGGTGATTGCCTCGATCGCCGCCAGATCACCAAACCTGACCTTGAGAAAATCCCCCGGCAAACGTTGGAAACTCAAGCGCACCGAGGGGCCATCGCTCGCCGCCATGGTACCCAGCGTACGGCCATGAAAGGCATTCTCCATCACCACCACCAAGGGCTCTTCGATGCCTTTTTTCCAGCCATGCAACCGCGCCAGTTTCAGCGCCGTCTCGTTGGCTTCGGCGCCGGAATTATTGAAGAAGGCACGGTCCAGGCCGGACAGCCGCGTCAGGCGCTGGGCCAGACGTTGTTGCCAGTCGATGCTGTAGAGGTTGGAGGTGTGCAACAACAGGCCGGCCTGCTCGCTGATGGCCGTCACCAGTTTCGGGTGGGAATGCCCGACGTTAGTCACCGCCACACCCGCCACTGCGTCCAGGTATTCGCGCCCCTGCTGGTCCCACAGGCGCGTGCCGAGGCCACGGGTGAAGCTCAGGGCCAGGGGTTGATAGGTGGTCATCAGGCAGGCGGCGGTCATGGTGGCGGACTCCAGTGCATCGTTGAGATAGCAACAGTATCGTTAGCCATCCCAGCTGGATAAACTGCGTCCTCCTACAATCACTTTAAACCAGGACTTGATAATGGACCTGTTCCAAGCGATGTCGGTGTACGTGAAAGTGGTGGAGAGCGGCAGCATGACCGCCGCCGCCCACGCCTGCGGGATGTCGACCACCATGGTCGGCAACCACCTGCGCGCCCTCGAACAACGCCTGGGCGTCAGCCTGCTCAAGCGCACCACCCGCAAACAGAGCCTCACGGAGTTCGGCGGCCAGTATTACCAGCGTTGCCTGGAAGTACTCGGGCTGGTGGCAGACTCCGAGCAATGGGCCGAACAGGCCCACGGCGACATCCCCAAAGGTACCCTGCGCATCACCGCGCCACCGGCGTTCGGCACTGAACGCTTGGCGCCGGCCTTGAGCGAGTTTTCCCAACGCTACCCGCTGATCAAGCTGTACGTGGTGCTCAGCAACCAGCGCATGGACATGGTCGACAGCGGCTTTGACGTGGCTATCCGCCTGGGCGAGCTGGAACCCTCAAGCCTGATCGCCCGACCAATGCAGGACTACACCATCACCCTGTGCGCCTCACCGGACTATCTGGCCCGACGTGGTACACCCCAGACACCCGAGGACCTGCAACAGCACGACTGCCTGGCATTCGCCTACCCTTCCACCGATGACTGGCGCAACGCCGACAAGCTGTGGCGCATGACCGGCGCAGAAGGCGAAGTGGAAATCCCGGTGTCCGGCTCGCTGACCATCAATAGCTCCCAGGCCTTGCGCCAGGCCGCCGTGCAAGGCATGGGGATCGTCATGCTACCGGATGCCCTGGTGCAGCCCGACCTGCAAACCGGCAAGCTGGTGGCCTTGCTGACCACCTATCAACTGCCCAGCCGGCCCATGCATTTGCTGTACGGCCAGGACCGTTATCGCTTGCCGAAGCTGCGCGCCTTTGTGGATTTCGCCATGGAAAAGTGGGCGCGCTAGAAGCCCACGCCCAACTCGCGCAATCGCGCCGCCGTCTGCTCGGCAGACACGTGGTGAATGCCTTGCCAGCCGAGGGCGACGGCCGCTTCGATATTGCCGGCGACATCATCGATAAACACCACTTCCCCCGGCTGGATATCCGGCAGGTACACCCGTACCTGGCTGAGGCTCGCGTGGTAGATCGCCGCGTCGGGCTTTATCAGCTTCAACTCGCCAGACACCACGATATTGCGAAATTGCCGAAGGAAGGAGTAGTGGGCAAGCGCATAGGGAAAGGTCTCGGCCGACCAGTTTGTGAGCCCGAACAGTGGCATGTTGGCCTGATGCAGCGCGTTGAGAATCGCCACGCCTTCGGGCAACGGGCCACGCAGCATTTCGTGCCAGCGGCCGTAATAGGCCGTGATCAAGGGTTCATGCTCGGGGTATTGATCGATCAGGATCTGTGTGGCTTCGGCCAGCGGCCGCCCCGCATCCTGCTCGGTGTTCCAGGCCTGGGTACAGATGTTATCGAGGAACCATTGCCGCTCTTGATCGTCGGCAATCAGTTTGCGATAGAGGTGCTGCGGGTTCCAATCGAAGAGAACACCGCCGAAATCAAAAACGACTGCACGAATCGTCATCAGATCCTCCGTTAGCATGGTTTGAGAGCTGAGGGAGTCTGGCAGATTTACAAGGAGGGAGGTGCGCGCCGGAGCGTAAGACGGATCTGAAAAACCAAAAAAACAAATATGGGAGGGGGACACGCCTCCTCCCACATTTTTAACCGCGTTTAGGCTTGGACCAGACCCTTGATCTTCACGGTCGGGTTCACGTCAGCCTCGTAGTCCACACCATCGATTTCAAAGCCGAACAAGCGCAGGAACTCAGCCTTGTAGCCGGCGAAATCACTGATCTCGTCGACGTTCTCGTCGGTGACCTGGTTCCACAGTGCCGCCACGGCGTCCTGGACCTTCGGTTCCAGTTCGGCCAGGTCGGCGCGCAGGCGGCCGTCGGCGTCAAGCTTCGGTTCGCTGCCGTACAGGCTGTCCTTGAACAGGCCGTAGACCTGCTCGATGCAGCCTTCGTGGGTGCCCTGCTCTTTCATCACTTTGAACAGCAACGACAAGTACAGCGGCATGATCGGGATCGCGGAGCTGGCCTGGGTGACCACCGCCTTGAGAACCGATACGCGGGCGTCGCCCTTCAGTGCAGCGAGGTTGTCGCGCAGGGTCAGGACTTTTTTGTCCAGGTCTTTCTTGGCTTCGCCGATGGAGCCGTTCCAGTAGATGTCCTGGGTCAGCTTCTCACCGAGGTAGGTGAACGCGGTAGTCTTGGCGCCTTCGGCCAGTACGTCGGCATCACGCAGGGCGTCGATCCACAGCTGCCAGTCGGCGCCGCCCATGACATTGACGGTGCCGTCGATTTCTTCCTGGGTTGCAGGCTCGAGGGTAGTGTCGACCACAACGCCTTTGTCGGTATTGATACCGCGCAGGGTCACAGCCTTGCCGATTGGCTTGAGGGTGGAGTTGTAGACTTCACCGGTTTTTGGATCAGTACGCCGTGGCGCGGCCAGGCTGTAGACGACCAGGTCGATCTTGCCCAGGTCTTTCTTGATGGTTTCGATGGTCAGGCGCTTGATCTCGTCGGAAAACGCGTCGCCGTTGATGCTCTTGGCGTACAGGCCTTTTTCAACGGCAAACTTCTCGAACGCAGCGCTGTTGTACCAGCCGGCGGAGCTCAGCTTGCCTTCTTCGCCTTCTTTCTCAAAAAACACGCCCAGGGTGTCGGCGCCGCAGCCAAACGCTGCACTGATGCGCGCGGCCAGGCCGTAGCCGGTGGAAGCGCCAAGGACCAGCACCTTCTTCGGGCCGTCTTTGATGGCGCCGTGCTCAGTTACGTAGTCGATCTGTTCCTTGACGTTCGCTTCACAGCCAACAGGGTGAGCGGTCACACAGATAAAGCCACGAACCCGCGGTTTGATGATCATAAAATTTCTGCCTCTTCCAAGGTGCCGAAGGCCAATGGTGGCCATTCAACTTCAATCGTACCGGTCTATGACGTCCGAAAAACCGAAGCGTCACGATAGTCGCAAATCTTCTGTTTACAAAATCCAATCCACACGAGCCCACCAGGTTTAAAGACTGTGTCGAGCCTTCACAATTTTGCACTATTTAAAACGCCAATCCGCTGCTGGACGCCTTATCATGACGAAGATGTTTCATTATGTTTCAAAACCCCACCACTCGCGGCCACGGATCCGGACCTGTCGAATGGCGTCCTTCTGGAGCTGAGTTGCATGAACAAGTCTGCTTTGCGTAAGAAAGCGGTATCGGTCGCCTGGGTACTCGGCGTGTTGCTGATTATCGATGTGTTCCCCGAAACCACCCTGGTGTTCCTCTGCCTGGTACTGGTGTGCGGCGTTTACGACTTCCTGCGTAACGGCCTGTATGACAAGCCGACCGTCAAGAAATACTTTATCGGCAGTGGCCGCAATACCTGGCTGCTGGCACCGTTCAACACCCTCTTCGACCTGTTGAGCTCGCGTAACCGTCACGTTTATACGATGCGCGACCTGCCACCCGCCTGGCGCACAGACCTGCAACAGGTGCTCGATGACGCCATGGCCCACAAGGATGAAATCATCGGCTACCTGGATGAACGCATGGCCGAGAAGAAGCGCGGCATGTTGTTTTTCCAGTGGTACGGGCGACCGATCGAAACCACCCTGGATATTCCTGAACTGCGCAAAAAACTGCCGTTCGTGAAAACCATCGGCGTGTCGGTGTTCAACGAGAACCGCTCGACGTCCTTTCACTTCGGCCCCCTGCGCATGATGTTCCGCGTGCTCTACAACATGGCACCGGCGCCCCATCACGATGGCGTGTACATCCAGGTCGGCAAGCACAAGCACTACTGGCACGACGACCCGCTGTTTATCTTTGATGACACGCTGATGCATGCGTCCTTCAACAAGAACGACGCCAAGCGCTACTGCCTGTTTATCGACATCGTACGGCCAACGCCGCTGCCGTCGGTGCTTAACGCCGTCATCGCGGGTTTTGCCGGGCTGGTCTTTACCCTGCGTCGGGTTTTCTACAAAAACTGGAAGCTGATTGAGTAAGTTCTGCGGCATGATGGTGTTGGACGGTATTTGCGCTCGGCCCTGCGCCTGAGGTAAATATCCGGCTCGTGCGCCCTAACCTGCGCCCACCATTCTCACGTCATCGCACCTCGACAGGTGCGGTGGCTGCGTTTTCAAGGAATCAGAATGCCCCAACGCCAAGTCATCAATGCCTCCGTCAGCCCCAAGGGCAGCCTCGAAACCCTGTCCCAACGTGAAGTCCAGCAACTGAGCGAAGCCGGTACCGGCAGCATCTACACCCTGTTTCGCCAGTGCGCCCTGGCGATCCTCAACACCGGCGCCCATATCGATAACGCCAAGACCATCCTCGACGCCTACAAGAACTTTGAAGTGCGCATCCACCAGCAGGACCGTGGCGTGCGCCTGGAGCTGTTGAACGCCCCCGCCGATGCTTTCGTCGATGGCGAAATGATTGCCAGCACCCGCGAAATGCTGTTCAGCGCCCTGCGGGACATCGTCTACACCGAGAACGAGCTGGACAGCCAGCGCATCGACCTGAGCAACTCCCAGGGCATCACCGACTACGTATTCCACCTGCTGCGCAATGCCCGCACCCTGCGTCCGGGCGTGGAACCGAAGATCGTGGTGTGCTGGGGCGGGCATTCGATCAATACCGAAGAGTACAAATACACCAAGAAAGTCGGCCACGAACTCGGCCTGCGCAGCCTCGACGTGTGCACCGGTTGCGGCCCGGGCGTGATGAAAGGCCCGATGAAGGGCGCGACCATTTCCCACGCCAAACAACGCATTACCGGCGGGCGCTACCTGGGCCTGACCGAGCCGGGCATCATCGCCGCCGAAGCGCCGAACCCGATCGTCAACGAACTGGTGATCCTGCCGGACATCGAAAAACGCCTTGAAGCCTTCGTGCGCGTGGGCCACGGCATCATCATCTTCCCCGGCGGCGCCGGTACGGCCGAAGAGTTCCTGTACCTGCTGGGCATCCTGATGCACCCGGACAACCGCGACGTGCCCTTCCCGGTCATTCTCACCGGGCCGAAACAAGCCGCGCCGTACCTGCAACAGTTGCATGCCTTCGTCGGCGCCACCCTCGGCGAAGCCGCGCAGGCGCACTACCAGATCATCATCGACGACCCGGCCGAAGTGGCCCGCCAGATGACTGTCGGCCTCAAGGCGGTGAAGCAGTTCCGCCGTGAGCGCAACGACGCGTTTCACTTCAACTGGCTGCTGAAGATCGACGAAGGCTTCCAGCGCCCGTTCGACCCGACCCACGAAAACATGGCCAGCCTGCAACTGAGCCACGCACTGCCGCCCCATGAACTGGCAGCCAACCTGCGCCGTGCGTTTTCGGGGATCGTGGCGGGTAACGTGAAGGACAAGGGCATTCGCCTGATCGAAGAACATGGCCCGTACGAGATCCACGGCGACCCGGCCATCATGAAGCCACTGGATGAGCTGTTGCAGGCGTTCGTTGCCCAGCATCGCATGAAGTTGCCGGGTGGCGCGGCGTATGTGCCGTGTTATCGCGTAGTGCAGTGAGCTCGCCAGGTAATTTGCTTACAGCCGCCAGGCTTTACTGGCGGTCGGTCATAGTTTGTATCTCTTTGCGGCATGAGTAAGCGTGCGGGAGGGCTGAGTTCGGACTAGGTTTTCATGACCCCGACTCATCCTCCACCTGAAGAGCGACCTATGGACCAACGGATATTGTCCTCCACCACTCCTTACCCTAAGGTAAGGAGCATCATGTTGGAGATCTTTACCATGGCGACCGCCACACTTACCTCAAAAGGGCAAATCACCATCCCCGTCCAAGTCAGGACCGCACTTGGCCTGGAAACAGGCGACCGCGTCGAGTTCGTCGAAACGGAAGATGGCAAGTTTTCCATCATTGCAGCGAGCAAGACTGTCCATGACCTCAAGGGGCTGGTCCGGAAGCCTGCAAGGGTCGTGTCCATTGACGACATGAACCGCGCCATCGCAGCACAGGGAGCGAAGGCTGGATGATCGGGCTGGATACCAATGTACTGGTGCGCTACGTCACCCAGGATGATCCCGTTCAATCCCCCAAGGCCTGCGAATTGATCGAATCCCTCACCACGCTTTCGCCAGGGTTTGTCAGCCTGGTGTCCGTGGTGGAGTTGGTATGGGTATTACAGAGCTGCTACCAATGTGCCAAAAATGACATTGTCGTCGTTCTGGAAACCCTGCTGCGCACCCGTGAATTGACCGTCGAACATGCCGAGGTCATCTGGCAGGCACTTCGACGGTTCACGGCCAACAACGCCGATTTTGCCGATTGCCTGATAGAGCGCTGCGCCCACGCGGCCGGGTGCGAATACACCGCTACCTTTGACCTCGGTGCGGCCAAGGCAGCGGGTATGAAGCGTCTGGGCTGAGCGGCGACATTGCGGCAAGGGGCAGGCTTTGGTAAAAGTCGCTAATCCCTGAACGAGAGAACGCCCCACGTGCGCACGCTTCTTCTTGCTGCCCTGGCCCTGACGCCGTCCCTCGCCCTGGCCGAGATCATCTGGCCCGACCTGCCAAAGAGCTGCTTCGTCAGTGGGCGTTCTGCCACTAGTGTGGATGTGGACGCCGGCTGCGCAGCGTTCCTGATCAATGTGCAAGGCAAGGCCGCAGGTACGCCGATCAAGGTGGATATTCCCCAATATGCTTTTCACATCGACGAAGCCAGCGGCAAAGAGACACCGGTGATCATCATCCAGGCCGAAGAGAACGGAGAGGTCAAGGCCGTGGGATACAAGGAACTGGGCACCGATCAACTCGGTGCCGCGCTGCTGCGGGAAGTACGGCTCCTGGGTACAAAGAAGCCTTCCTAGTCGGGGTTCAACGAACCCAGCCCCCCACCTGCCAGTGGTAGCCATCATTGCGCTGCACCCAATGCGGATGCACATAACGATAGCCTTCTCGCACCGGCTCCCAATGGCCGTGTACGGCAACGTAGCGCCCGCCTTCCCAGCGCCAGTAACCACGTGACCATATGTAACCTTCACGTACGGCAGGCTCGACTTCGATGACCTGGGTCGGCGGCGGTTGTGGCGCAACCACCTCGACATATTCACGCTGTACAGGCCGGCGCTCATGCACCACGCGCTCCTGCACACACCCGGACGCCGCGACCACAACGGCCGCTAATGCCGCGTAACGTAACAACATACAACCCCCTCGGGCGTTATCGCCCAACACCTGCACCGGTAAAAATGCCCCCGTGTTTCAGCCGTGCTCCTGCTCAGGCCTGGGTACTTTTTTAACAGGTTGTGTCTGTCGGATTGCTGAAGCAGCACGCATCAAGGGTGACCGAAGCGTCCCAACACCGCTTCGACAAAGCGTCTCAACTTGGCCGTACGCTGGCGGTTCGCCGTGTAGACAAGGTGCATCGGCCGGCTCGGCGCTTCAAAGTTCGGCAGCACTCTCACCAATTCGCCCCCGGCCAATGCCCGGCGCAAGAAGTCTTCCGGACCGAGCACGATGCCAAAACCATCCAGCGCGGCGGACATCAAGGCCCTGCTTTCATTGATCTGCAAGCGACTGGCAACCTGCACCTTATAAGGCGTCGAAGCCTGGTAGAACACCCACTCGCGATCCGCCGGCCGCGACCAGAAGGCGTAGCCGAGACATTCGTGATGTTCAAGGTCCGCCGGGGCCTGCGGGGTACCGCGTGCCGCCAGGTACTCCGGCGACGCGCAGACCACCAGGCGGTAAGGTGCCAGTGGCCTGGCTGTCAGGCCGGTGGTCGCCAGGGGGCCGATACGAAAAGCGGCTTCATAGCCCTCCTCCACCAGGTCCACGAAACGGTCGGTCAAGTGCAGGTCGATTTCCACATCCGGGTTGTCGCGCAGGAACCCGGTAATCAACGGCATCAGGCTGTAGGATCCGAAGGTGACGGGCGCGGTGATTTTCAGCTTGCCGCGCGGCGTGTCGTTCATGATCTGCGCCAGTGAATCGGCAGCCTCGGCTTCTACCAGGATATGTTTGCAACGCTCGTAGTACGCGCTCCCCAGCTCCGTCAGGCTTTGCCTTCGTGTGGTGCGGTTAAGCAAGCGAGCGCCCAGGCGCTGCTCCAGCGCGGTGACATGTTTGGCCACCATCTGCGGCGACATGCCCAAGCGCTCGGCAGCCCGCGCGTACGAGCCCAACTCAGCAGCTATCACAAAGGCATTCATGCTCGACAGGCGATCCATCACTCCCTACTCCCAGTAACAACATCCACACTAAAACGACGATTTATCGCCGATTGGTTGCCAATCATCATAACCGCTCCCCCATTCATTGGAGCAAGACCATGAAGATTGGTGTTATTGGAGCAGGCTTTATCGGGCGCGCCGTGGCCCAACTGGCGCTGGCGGCCGGGCACGAAGTGATGTTGAGCAACTCCCGTGGCCCCCACACCATGAGCAGCGTAGTGAGCGGCATACTCGGCGTGCAGGTGGGCAGTGCCGACGACGCCGCCAAATTCGGCGATGTGGTGCTCGTGGCGATCCCCCTGGAGCATTACCGCAGCGTCCCGGCGCAATGGCTGGAGGGCAAGACTGTGATGGATGCGAATAATTACTACCCGAACCGCGACGGCCATATCCCGGTACTGGATCGCTTCGAATCCACCACCAGCCGGTTGCTCGCCGAGCATCTGCCCCATTCACATGTAGTGAAAGTGTTCAACGCGATCTTCGCTCCCGACCTGACGCAGGACGCGCGCCCCCACGGTGCCCCCGACCGCCGGGCGTTGCCGGTGGCAGCGGATGACGCCGTAGCGAAGGCACGCGTCATCACGCTACTCGACGAATTGGGTTTCGACGCCGTGGATGCCGGCAGCCTGGATGACAGCTGGCGGCTGGAACGCGGCAAGCCTGCCTATTGCGTCCCGCTGGACCAGGCTGGCTTGAAAGCAGCGCTGGCCGCCGCCGAGCGTACGGTTGAACTGCCGCCTGTCGAACGCACCCGCCGTTAGACACGCACAAAAAAGCCCGCTGACCGTTACCGGTTCAGCGGGCTTTTTGTTACCGGCAAGGTCCTGACCCAGGACCTCCCCAGCGGCTTACAGCGCCAGGTCAGACGCCGGCTTGCTCGGCTCAGCCGCAGGCTTGGCAGCCTCGGGCGCCTTGACAGCAGCCTTTTGCGGAATCACAGGCGGTGCAGGCAGTTGCAGGATATTGGCGGTGTAGGCCCATTCCTTGGCAACAGCCTCAGGACTGTCGTTCAGCTTGGTGCCGTAGCTAGGCACGATCTGGTGCAGTTTTGCCTGCCACTCAGGGGTCGCAACCTTGTCCTTGAACACTTTCTGCAGCACGGTCAGCATGATCGGAGCCGCGGTGGACGCGCCTGGCGATGCACCCAACAGGCCTGCAATGGTGTTGTCGGCGGAGCTGACCACCTCGGTACCGAGTTTCAGGACGCCGCCCTGCTCTTCGTCACGCTTGATGATCTGCACGCGCTGGCCGGCCTGCCACAGGCGCCAGTCGGATTGCTTGGCGTTCGGGAAGTACTCCTGCAGCGCCTTGAAGCGGTCGTCATCCGACAGCATCAGTTGGCCGGCGAGGTACTCGACCAGTGGGTATTCACGAATACCGACTTTGGTCATTGGCCAGATGTTGTGGGTGGTGGTGCTGGTCAGCAGGTCCAGGTACGAGCCTTCTTTCAGGAACTTGGTCGAGAAGGTGGCGAATGGGCCAAACAGAATCACGCGCTTGCCATCCAGCACGCGGGTGTCCAGGTGCGGAACCGACATCGGTGGCGCGCCAACCGAAGCCTTGCCGTAGGCCTTGGCCAGGTGCTGCTCGGCGACGGTTGGGTTATCGGTCACCAGGAACGAGCCGCCGACCGGGAAGCCAGCGTATTCCTTGGCTTCAGGAATGCCCGACTTTTGCAGCAGGTGCAGTGCACCGCCGCCCGCGCCGATGAACACGAACTTGGCGTCGGTTTCAGTCTTGGTGCCGTCTTTCAGGTTTTTGTAGCTGACACGCCACGAACCGTCGGCGTTCTTGGTGATGTCCTGCACTTCGCTCGACAGTTTCAGGTCGAACTTAGGCGTGGTTTGCAGGTGAGCGACGAACTGGCGGGTGATCTCGCCGAAGTTCATGTCGGTACCCAGCGGGCTCCAGGTGGCCGCGATTTTCTGGTTCGGGTCACGCCCTTCCATCATCAGCGGAACCCACTTGGCGATCTGCGCCGGGTCTTCGGAGTACTGCATGCCGGCGAACAGCGGGCTCGCTTGCAGGGCTTCGTAGCGCTTCTTGAGGAACTTGATGTTGTCATCGCCCCACACAAAGCTCATGTGCGGCGTGGAGTTGATGAACGAACGCGGGTTCTTCAGCACGCCCTGCTGGACCTGCCAGGACCAGAACTGACGGGAGATCTGGAACGCTTCGTTGATCTCGACCGCTTTCGGGATCTCAACGTTGCCGTTCTTGTCTTCCGGGGTGTAGTTCAGCTCAGCCAGGGCCGAGTGACCGGTACCGGCGTTGTTCCAGCCGTTGGAGCTTTCTTCGGCGACGCCATCGAGGCGCTCGACCATTTCCATCGACCAGCCCGGCTCCAGCTCATTGAGCCAGACACCCAGGGTTGCACTCATGATGCCGCCGCCGATCAGCAGCACATCGACTTTCTTTGTCTCTTCCGCGTGAACGGACGTGATCCCCATCGACAAAGCCAGCCCCAGCAGGGCAGTGTTTACTTTTTTAAACATCAGTAGCACCTATGATAAAACGCCATCCGCCCCACCGCCCCTGATCATGGGCAACCCTCAATCACGCTGCGCCAGGCAACGCACCGCGGGGTTTGCACATTCACTCGGGGACCGCAGGGTGGGCACACAAGGCCGACGTATCGACCTCACTTTTATGTCCCTTCTGCGCTGACTTCTTATCATTATTGGCTTCAGCTACCTGGGCGACAGCCAAACGCCGGGACGTATACGGGTGTACGTACCGGGGAAAGACCAGACCAAGACGGCGCGCAGAATATCACGCCACACGGCGTTTATGCGTCGTTTGACCAATTGACAACTCTAAATCGCCGGTTTTAACGCGCGAGTGTCAAGTGTGGCAAGCGCGACCTGAGGTCACAGGGCAGGAACTCTCGGGCAAAAGGCTGTTCTAGACTCCTTCGTCGCTGCTTGCGTAGCATCGACGCACTCCCTCGTACCACCTTTCATCACAGAGCGATCCATGTCTATCCACCAAACTCCCGGGCACGTACTGCCCGCGCGCAGCGCCGCCAAAATGGAAGCCGCCATGGCCGTGGGCGCCTTCGCGATCGGTACCGGCGAATTCGCCATCATGGGCCTGATGCCCGACATCGCGCAAAACCTGGGTTTAAGCGAACCCCAGGTTGGCCACGCCATCAGCGCCTATGCCCTCGGCGTCATGGTCGGCGCCCCACTGCTGGCCATCCTCGGCGCCAAGCTGCTGCGCAAACACATGCTGCTGTTGCTGATGGGCCTGTATGCCCTGGGCAACCTTGCCACTGCGTTCACCCCGACCTTCGGCTCGTTGGTGGCGTTCCGCTTTATCAGCGGCCTGCCCCACGGCGCCTACTTCGGGATTGCCGCCGTGGTCGCCTCGAGCATGGTGCCCAACGACAAACGCGCCGGCGCCGTGGCGCGGGTAATGATGGGCCTGACCCTGGCCATGCTGCTGGGCAACCCCATCGCCACCTTCCTCGGCCAGCACCTGGGCTGGCGCTCGGCGTTTGCACTGGTGAGCGTGATCGCCCTGTGCACCATCGCCCTGGTCTGGCAATTTGTGCCCCATCGCCACGACGAACAACGCAGCGACCCGCGCAAGGAACTGCGCGCCTTCACCAAACCCCAGGTGTGGATGGCGCTGTCCATTGGCGCCATCGGCTTTGCCGGTATGTTCTGCGTGTTCAGCTACCTGGCACCGACCATGCTGGAAGTAACCAAGGTATCCCCGCAGTGGATTCCATTTGGGCTGGCAGCATTCGGCGTGGGCGGGATTATCGGCAACATCGCCGGCGGCAAGCTGTTTGATCGCATGCAGTTTCGCGCCGTGGGCTGGATATTGGTGTGGTCGATGGCCGTGTTGCTGTTCTTCCCCTTCGCGGCGGCCTCGCTATGGGGCGTGCTGCTGAGCATGGGCCTGGTCGGCACCATGGTCTCGTTGGCCGCACCGCTGCAGATCCGCCTGATGGACATCGCCCACGAAGCACCGAGCCTGGCGGCAGCGTCCAACCATGCGGCGTTCAACCTGGCCAATGCGCTGGGACCATGGTTTGGCGGGATGGCGATTACGGCTGGGTTTGGCTGGACCAGCACCGGCTACATCGGCGCGGCGACGGCACTGGTCGGGCTGGGCATTTATCTGATAGCACGGCGGATGCAGGGAGGGCATTAAGCTCAAGCCCCAGGGCTATCAGCACATTTCAATCGCCATGAACAGTGAATAATCGGCGCAATGAGACTATTTCATTTCCGTTCAGGTAAAGTTCAGGTTGGATCCAATAAGCACAAGCTGTAACATATCCGTCATATTTATTCCCAATGACAAGGACGTGTTTTGAGCTTTCCTGACACAGGTGTATTGCAAAGTTTTCCGACGACCCTCACTCATCGCAATGCGACGATCTTCACCACCGACACCACCGACCACAAAACGCAACAGGCGATTCAGGACCTGATCGACACGCGCCACCAACTGACAGATCGCATCAGCGCACCGCTCAAAGGGATGGAAGCCAACCTGTTCGCTAAATCCCAGCCGCTGGACAGCCTCAGGCCCAAATTGCGCGTGACCTTCGGGCGCGCCAAGCGGGACGGTGCGTTTGACTGGCCGGTCGAAGAAGTCATCAACACCCTCGGCGCCCAGAAACGCGGTGCGCCGGTTGCTGGCTTATATGGGTTCGGTTATCGAAAGTCAGCGCTTGGCCTGATCCAGGAATTCTTCATCTTTACCGAGATGCTGGAGGGCCACCTCAATGGCCTGGAATGGCTCAAGCAGGAGCGTGACATCCAGAGCCTGATCACCGCGTCGTTCAAACTGTTGCACTGCCTGCACAGCAAAGGCGTGGTGCATATGGACTTCTGGGCAAACAATGTGATGATCAACCTGGAGCAGCCGACGCACGCCAAGGCCATCGACCTGGAAAACTGCTTTCTCACGCCAACGGACTACTTGACCGAGGTACTGGCGTTTCAATTTGGGTTCTATTATCGGCGGGAAATTTTCCGGTTCATGATCGAAGAGGATTACGACCGGAGGGTGCTGCAAGAACTTGGCAACTACGACGGCATTGATCGCCGTCGTTTTGACGAAATCTACACCTCAAGCAAACATGAGAACATCAGCCGCCGCGCCAGGCGCGAGATTTTCCATAATGGGGTTGTGGTAACGAGCTGACTCACCTCCCACGCCGGGCCATATGCGCCATCAATCATCATGCAACAACCCCGTCCCATATTCCCCATAACTACTCCCCAGGCCACTGCCGCCAAAATTGGTTTTGGCAGCCTTGCTGGAGCTGTGGTCACCAAACGCCTGGCATCCGCCTGAAAAGCAAGGGTCGCCACTCATGCCCGGCGCACCCGAAGAACAAGCGCCCAACAGCAACGTGCTCGTAATCATCACGACTTTGACGAGGTTCGAAATCATTTTTTCAGTTCCCTGTGGACTGGACCGTGGGGGCTTCTCTTGAGAAAGATCGTAGACCTCAACGGCGGAAGGAATTATGAAACTTTGCTGGGGGACAGGGAGGGTTCAGGTTGCCGGCTGGTTGATCGACGGAGGCCGGGTCAAACACAACCGCGAATGGGCAGTAGCCAACTGGTCCTACCTGATCGCATGTCGGGCTCGCAGTGATCGCCTGTAAATCCTCGGCATATTCCATACACGGCAATGTCCGCGTTCGAAGTGGTGAATACCGCAAAACAAGCGTCTCCCACAGCCTAGATCCATCCCTGATAAACTGCGCCCAATTCGCCTCGTTGACTCAGATCCCCAATGTCCCTACACACTGCTACTTTCTCCCGCCGCTTCTCCGTCGCCCCGATGATGGATTGGACCGACCGCCACTGCCGGTTCTTCCTGCGCCTGCTCTCCAAACGCGCCCTGCTCTACACCGAGATGGTCACCACCGGCGCAATCCTCCACGGCGACCATGACCGCTTCCTGCGCCACAACGAAGCCGAGCACCCGCTCGCGCTCCAGCTCGGCGGCAGTGTCCCCGCAGACCTGGCCGCCTGCGCCCGTATGGCCGAGGCTGCCGGTTACGACGAAGTGAACCTGAACGTCGGCTGCCCCAGTGACCGCGTCCAGAACAACATGATCGGCGCGATCCTGATGGCTCACCCGGCCCTGGTGGCCGATTGTGTGAAGGCGATGCGTGATGCGGTGTCGCTTCCGGTGACGGTGAAGCACCGTATCGGCATCAACGGCAGGGACAGTTATGCCCAGTTGTGTGATTTCGTCGGGACGGTGAAGGACGCCGGCTGCACCAGTTTCACCGTGCATGCGCGAATTGCGATTCTTGAGGGCTTGTCGCCGAAGGAAAACCGCGACATTCCGCCGTTGCGGTATGACGTGGCGGCGCAGTTGAAGCAGGATTTCCCTGAGCTGGAGTTTATTCTCAATGGCGGGATCAAGACGTTGGAGCAATGCCATGAGCATTTACAGACGTTTGACGGGGTGATGCTGGGCCGTGAGGCTTATCACAATCCGTATCTGCTGGCGAAGGTGGATCAGCAGTTGTTTGGTAGCGCGCAGCCTGTGATCAGTCGGGCGGAGGCGTTGGCGCAGTTGCGACCCTATATTGCGGAGCATTTGGCGAACGGCGGGACGATGCACCATATAACCCGCCACGTGCTGGGATTGGGGACGGGGTTTCCGGGGGCGAGGAAGTTTCGGCAGTTATTGTCAGTGGATATTCACAAGGCCAGTGATCCGCTGGCGTTGCTGGATCAAGCCGGCGCTTTGTTAGAAGGACGCTGAGTGTCCAGTCATGGGGCAATTGGGTTGAACCTGCTGGCGGTTTTGGCCTCCTATTCAGCAGTACCGCCGGGCATTCAAACGGCTGTTTTCAGGTTGTTGCCCTCGCAAACGATCGAACGCATTTGCGCCCTTGAGCGCCTGCCAGCGCTCGGGTAATGTCATCAGACCCATAGGACAGAGCACGCCCATGACTTCCAAGCTGGAACAACTCAAGCAATTCACTACTGTCGTAGCCGATACCGGCGATTTTTCTACCCTCGCCAAGCTCAAGCCCCAAGACGCCACTACCAACCCTTCCCTCCTGCTCAAGGCCGCGTCGATTCCAGGCTATGCCAAGCTGCTGGATGAGTGCGTGCAGGATTGCAACGGTGATGTCGGCCTGGCCAGCGACCGTTTCGCAGTGGCCGTGGGCCAGGAGATCCTTAAGGTCGTGCCAGGACGCATCTCCACCGAGGTGGATGCCCGCCTGTCGTTCGACACTGACGCCGTACTCAAGCGTGCGCACCGTCTGATCGACCTGTACGACAAAGCTGGGGTTAGCCGTGACCGCGTGCTGATCAAGATCGCGTCCACCTGGGAAGGCATCCGCGCGGCGGAGAAGCTGGAAAAAGAAGGCATCCAGACCAACCTGACCCTGCTGTTCTCATTTGCCCAGGCGGTGGCGTGCGCAGAAGCCGGCGTGTTCCTGATTTCACCGTTCGTAGGCCGTATCTACGACTGGTACAAGAAAGCCAATGGCAACGACTACACCGGCGCTGATGATCCGGGCGTGCAGTCGGTGACGCGCATCTACAACTACTACAAGGCTAATGGCTACAAGACCGTGGTGATGGGTGCGAGTTTCCGCAACCTGAGCCAGATTGAAGAGCTGGCCGGCTGTGATCGCCTGACCATCAGCCCGGACCTGCTGGAGAAGCTGGCGGCGGATGACGGCAAGCTGGAACGCAAGTTGTCGCCAGGGCACGCCGGGGAAGCGCGAGTGCATCTGACTGAAGCGCAGTTCCGTTGGGAGTCCAACGAGGATGCGATGGCGACTGAGAAGCTGGCGGAGGGGATTCGTCAGTTTGCCCGGGACCAGGAGAAGCTTGAGGCACTGTTGTCCGCCAAGCTGTAAACGGCGCAGGCGGCAAAAAGGGCGGTACCTGTGAGGGTACCGCCCTTTTTTTGCTCTGTTGTCCCCTACGTGCAGGCGATCCCTGGGATCAGTGACGCTCGAGGGCGTTGACGAGGTCGTGGAAGGCTTCGCGGTTGGACTCGTTGAGGCCCATCAGGATCTTGTGCGCTTCCAGCACCTTGACCCGTACGATTTCCTCGGACTGGTCCTGGGACGGCAGGTCGGTGAGGCATTCCGGGCACGGGATCGGGCGATCAACGATGTTGAACACCTGGTCGAAGCCCATGGACTGCAACAGACGGGTGATGTCTTCGTGGGTGGTGACGACGGTCGGCAACAGGCCGACCTTCTGCCGGGACAGAATGGACAACTTGGCCAACAGCCCAAGGGTGGTGCTATCGATGCTGCGGGTTTCGGTCAGATCGATCACGATCGCCGAGAAATTCAACGCCGTGAAAATCCGCTCAATCGTCGCATCCAGCGCCGAACACAAGGTCAGGCGCACTTCACCGACAAACTTCAGGACGAAGGTCCCGTCTTGCTCGGCGAATTGGATTCTTCCGGTACTCATCAAAGATTCCTGCTCAACACCAATAGGGCGATATCATCCGGCATCTCCCCTAGCGTGGCCAATCCAAAAACCTGCCGCAGGCCATCCAGGCTGCCGCCCGCCGACTTGACCTTCTGGGGCAAGGCGGCTTCTTTCTCTTTGAGTGTAGGCTCTGGAAGAAGGTCCAGGATGCCGTCGGACATCAGCGTCAGGCTGAACGTCGGCGGCAGCTCCAGGATGTGGTCTTCGTAGGTGGCTTCATTGAACAAGCCTACGGGTAGGCCACGCCCTTCCAGGTAACGCACACTGTCGGGAGTGTATAAAACAGGCATCGGCAGGTGGCCGCCGATGCTGTAGGTCAAAAGACCGGTTTCTTCATCAATCACGCCACCCACCATCGTCACGTGCTTGCCCAGCTTGCAGCTGATCAAGCCACGGTTGATGTGACCCAGCACCTCGGAGGGGGTGAACTCCGGCAAGGTGCCATTGCGCTTGGATTCGAACAACAGCCGTGTGGTCATGAACTTCAACAACACGGTGACAAAAGCAGAGGAAGCACCATGGCCGGAGACATCGGCCAGGTAGAACGCGACACGCCGCTCGTCTACGCGGAAATAGTCGACAAAATCACCCGACAGGTACAGCGACGGGATGATCTGGTGGGCAAACTGGAATTCGTCGATGGTCCAGGGGCTGACCGGCAGCATGTTCATCTGCACCTGGCGACCGGCGTTCTGGTCTTCCTGGAGCAGGTTAAGGCTGGCTTCGAGTTCGCGGTTGGCGGTTTCGAGCTTTTCGCGGTAGCGCTGGTTCTCGACCAGCAGGCGCGCACGATCCAAGGCGCGGCGCACAGAGTGCTCCAGTACCGCCAGGTCTTCGAGGGGCTTGATCAGGTAGTCGGCAGCGCCCAGACGCAAGGCCTCGACGGCATCGTTCATGACGCCGGCACCGGACACGACAATCACCGGCGTCTGCGGGGCAAGCTCGGTCACCTGGCGAATCAGCTCCAGGCCGCCCATCTGGGGCATGCGCAGGTCGCAGATCACGAGGTCGGGCTGGTCGCGCTCGAATACCTGGAGACCCTGTTGGCCATTACTGGCCTGCAGGACGCTGAAGCCACTGTCTTCCAAATAGGCCGCAAGGCTCGCGCGCACTACTTCGTCGTCATCGATTATCAGCAGCGTGGCACTGGTTTTTTGCATGTGGGCAAACGGCGCCAGAATTAGGTTGGCGTAGGTGGCTCGGCAATGGCCGGGCTCACGTACTGGATTCGCTTTCTAGCCTCTCTGTACTACAACGCAATGGGATTTTTCCCATGCACAACTGTAAAGCAGAGGTGCCCTTCTAAGGCGCAGACGGTACTCCCATCCGCCGGGGGTTTCAAGCTCATGCCGATGGTCGCCGGGCGTCTTTACATCGCAAATCACCGGGAGTTATAAGAACAGCCAAGACCACAACACAAAGTAAGGATGGAACCGATGGGCGAACACGAGCGCGACTACGCCGAAAAACGCGATTTCATCCGCATGCGGGTGGATGCCGAAGTATCTTTGCTCCACGAAGGCCAGGAGTTTGCCGGCGTTTGCGTGGACCTTTCCAGCTCCGGGATGCAGGTGCAGGCACCGCGCCAGTTCGCCGTGGGAGACCTGCTCACCGTACGCATTGATTCAGAGCACGCGGCGCTCAAGGGCCTGGAGGCTGACACGGAAGTGGTCTGGACCAAAACCGTGGGCGACGAGCAACAACTCGGGCTTAGGATCCTGAAAATGCGCTGAAACCCGCGCACAAAAAAGGCGACCGCCAGGGTCGCCTTTTTTTCATTTCAAAACATCACAGCTTAAAAGTCGTCGACGACCTTGCCGTCCTTGACCTTGAACTCGCGGTTCTGCAGGTAGGCATTGCGGATAAAGGTGTACTTGTCGCCGGTGATCAGTTTCTCGCTGTCGAGCAGGCTGGCACGGGTGTCAACGATGTTCAGGCCCATGGTGCTGTTGCGCCAGCCGATATCGTTCATATAGCGGTACGGTTGGGTGTAGCTGTCCACGTATTTGGACGGTGCATCACGCAAGGTGCTCGGGCCCAGCAGCGGGATCATCACGTAGGGACCGCTGCCCACGCCCCAGTAACCGAGGGTCTGGCCAAAGTCTTCATCACTGCGTTGCAGCCCCATTTTGGTGCCGACGTCGATAAAGCCCAGCACGCCGAACGTGGTGTTAACCAGCAAGCGCGCAGTGTCGACCCCGGCATTGTGGGGTTTGAGCTGCAGCACGTTGTTGGCCAGGTTGCCGACGTCACCGATATTGCGGAAGAAGTTATGGATACCATCTTCGACAAATTGCGGGGTGATCCACTGATAGCCTTGGGCCAATGGCTTGAGGGCGTAGGTATCAACGGTGTCGTTGAAGGTGAAGATCGGGCGGTTGACGCTTTCCCATGGATCATCTTCCGATGCAGCCTGTGCAGCGAAAGGCGCCAGCAGGACAGTGGCACACACCGATAGCTGAGCGAAGTAGTGGCTCCAGCGCATAGCTTTTGCTCCTTGAATGGTCTGTCATGGGCGCTATGCCCTGAATAAGGCCGTCAGTATATGACGGAAGTGTCCAATTAGGCAGCTGCTAGGAATAGTCCTAACCCAAATGGACAATTTTCCTACAATTACCCCGCTGTCATCTGCTTGTCATCCTGCCCCGATAGCGTCACAGCTATTTCAGGGATGTCGACATGCCTCACGCCGAGATAGCCATCGCCAACGCGCCCGCCTTGACTGCTGTTCTGTTTGGCCTGAGTGGTTGCCTGGTGGACTTTGGTTCCCGGGCGCGCACCGATTCCCCCTCCCCGGACTCCCAAGCCACACCCGGCGCCCTGAAAATCCTGCGCAGCCTCAAGGAACAAGGCGTCCCCTGTGCCTGGCTGGATGAACTGCCGCCTTCGGTAACCACACCACTGGCCGCCGTACTGCCCAACTGGCTCAAGGCCGCATCCCCCTCCTCCATCCGCTGGCCCGCCCCTCATGCCTGCTGGCAAGCCTTGATGGAACTCAACATTGAACGCCTGGAAGGTTGCGTACTGGTCAGCGGCGAGCCGCGCCTGTTGCAATCGGGCCTGAATGCCGGCTTGTGGACCATTGGCCTGGCCTCCTGTGGTTCATTGTGCGGCCTGGCGCCTGAGCAGTGGCAGGCGCTGAGCGACAAGGAACGCGAGCACAAGCGCGGCAAAGCCACCGTTGAGCTCTATGGCCTGGGGGTCCACTCGGTGATCGATCACCTCGGTGAACTCGGCACCTGCCTGGCCGACATCAGCCTGCGTCAGCTCAAAGGCGAGAAGCCCTGATCGAGATCATGCACAGTCGGCGCCCGTGGATTAATCTACAGGCCAGTCCGTAGACCTTTCACGGCGTGCCGTGGTCTATGCCAGTGCCTATCGATAAAAGGAAGAACGTCATGCCTGATCGCAAAAAACTGGAAGAACAGGTCGAGATCCTGCGCGGGCAGCTGGAACAGGAACCGCCGCTGTCGGAAGAAAAACGTGAAGCGCTGCAAGCCTTGATTGCCAAGTTTGAATTGCAACTTGAACTTGAACCGGCCACTCAGACGCCGAGTATTTCCGACGATGTGAGCCAAGCTGCCATAGAGTTCGACGCTGAGCACCCGGTGATTTCCGGGACACTGCGCAATATCATGATCACCTTGGGCAATATGGGGATCTGACCCGAGCCCAAGCCAGGCGCAGAACCAAAAGGTAGGAGAGGGCTCGCCCCCTCCCATCTTTGTTTACTGACGGGCCAGGCGCACGTTCTGGAACGCCACATCTTCAGTGCTGCGGTAAGGGTTGATATCCAACCCGCCGCGCCGCACATAGCGCGCATACACCGTCAACTTTTCCGGCTTCAGCAAACGCTGCAGGTCAAGGAAGATGCGCTCCACGCACTGTTCATGGAAATCCGAGTGCTGGCGAAAGCTCACCAGGTATTCCAGCAAACTCCCGTGATCCAACGCCGAACCACGGTACTCCACCACCACGCTGCCCCAGTCGGGCTGGCTGGTCACCGGGCAGTTGGACTTGAGCAGGTGGCTGTGCACGCTCTCCTCGACAATGCGCGAGTCATCGCAACGCAGCAGCTCCGGGCGCGGGTGTTCGTAGTTGCTGACACTGATATCCAGATCGTCAATGCACGTGCCCGGCAACGCCATCACGCCTTCGGCCTCAATGTCGGCCAAGCTGCGGATACGCACGGTAACAGGCTTGCCGGCGGCGGCGCTGAGGTCGGTGCGCAGGGTCGCTTCCAGGCTTTGCACATCGGCAAACGCTGTCTGGTTGAGCGAGTTGAGGTACAGCTTGAACGACTTGGACTCGATGATGTTCGGCGAGTCGGCCGGGATGCTGAACTCACCGATGGCCACCACCGGCTTGCCCGACGGCAGCAGCCAGGACAACTCGAAGCAGTTCCAGAAGTCC
Organism: Pseudomonas sp. 1 R 17; assembly: GCF_900067035.1. Lineage (NCBI taxonomy): Bacteria > Pseudomonadati > Pseudomonadota > Gammaproteobacteria > Pseudomonadales > Pseudomonadaceae > Pseudomonas > Pseudomonas sp. 1 R 17. Next base: position 276,493 of record NZ_FKLB01000037.1, on the reverse strand, counting down.
ACGCCCTTGTACGGCAGGGTCTCGGCGCTCAGGCCCAGCTCGGCCCACTTGGCGGCGCGTGGAATCGGGAACAGCAACGAAGGGGTGTAGGTGGAAATGTATTCACTGGACTTGCCCAGCGGCGAATGTTCGGCTGCGGGATGCATGGCGGAAAACCTGGCTAAATAAACCGCGCCAGTCTACCAGCCTTTGCCCCCGCCCTTAAGAAACGCCTTACTCAACGGTCAGCTTGCCGACCATGCCCGCCTGGTAATGCCCGGGGAGGTTGCAGGCAAACTCCAGGCCGGTGGCCTTGGTGAACGTCCAGGTCAGCTCAGCAGTCTTGCCGGGTTCCACCAGCACGCTGTTGGGATCGTCGTGTTTCATGTCGCCCATTTCACCGTGGCCCATGGCGCTGTGATCCATCTTGCCCATACCCGTGGAGGTGAGCATGCCGCTGGCCTGCATCTGCAGCATTTCCTTCTGGTGTTCGGCGTGCATCGCCGCGTCACCGAGGTTGAATTCATGCAGCAACTGGCCTTTGTTGACCAGTACAAAGCGCACCGTCTCACCGGCCTTGACGTCCAGCGACTTGGGCGAAAAGGAAATGTCCTGCAGCGTCACTTCCACGGTGCGTGTGGCCTTATCCGCCGGTGCCGGCTGGCCGAACGCGTAGGTATGGGCCGCATCCGCCATTGCATTGAAACTCAACGCCAACAGGCAGCCCGCCAACAACAGGGGTGTACGCAATGCCATCTCGATTCTCCAAAAAGTGTGCAACCTGCTTGGACAGCACTCTAAGAGTGCGCCGCTGCCAGCCAGCTGACTGCTAGATTACAACTTTGTCAGGTTGCGCCCTTCCCCTGGCACCCAGGGTATAAAGCCCCTCGTGAACTGTTGCCAAGAGCCGCCCATGAAATTGCTGATCGTCGAAGACCAACCGAAAACCGGCCACTATCTGCGCCAAGGCCTGGCCGAGGCGGGCTTTACCACCGAACTGGTGGCCGACGGTACCAGCGGCCAGCACCTGGCGCTGACCGGCGATTATGACCTGTTGATCCTGGATGTGATGCTGCCCGGTCGCGACGGTTGGCAAATCCTGCAAGCGGTGCGCAGTGCCGGCCTGGAGATCCCGGTGCTGTTTCTGACCGCCCGGGATGCCGTGGAAGACCGGGTGCACGGCCTGGAACTGGGTGCCGACGATTACCTGGTCAAGCCCTTTGCCTTCTCCGAACTGCTGGCGCGGGTACGCAGCCTGTTGCGCCGTGGCAGCAGCACGCCGCAGGAAACCGCCCTGCAACTGGCCGACCTGCGCCTGGACCTGCTCCGCCGCCGCGTCGAACGGGACGGCCAGCGCATCGACCTCACCGCCAAGGAATTCTCCCTGCTGGAACTGCTGCTGCGCCGCCAGGGCGAAGTCCTGCCCAAGTCGCTGATTGCCTCCCAGGTGTGGGACATGAATTTCGACAGTGACACCAACATCATCGAAGTCGCGATCCGGCGCCTGCGCCTGAAAGTCGACGATCCTTTCCCCACCAAGCTGATCCATACCGTGCGCGGCATGGGTTATGTGCTGGAGGAGCGCAGCCATTGATCCAGCGTCTGTCCCTGGCCAGCCGCCTGGCCCTGCTGTTTGCGGCGTGCACCGCGGTGGTCTCGTTGTTCGCGGGCGTGCTGTTCAACCGTGCCAGCGAGGCGCACTTCATTGAGCTGGACCAACAGCAACTCGACAGCAAGCTGGTGGCGCTGCGCAGCACCTTGCAGGGCGTCGAATCACTGGACTCATTCGCTCAACGCGAAGCGCAGCTGCGAGCCGAACTCAATCGCCAGCCTGATCTGACATTGCGCATCACCGCCGCCGGCCAGCGCTGGCTGGACGATGCGCCAAGCGTCAGCCTGCCCGAGGCGCCTGGCCTGCACACCCTGCAGAACGCCGGCACCGACTACCGCGTCTACAACGCCCCCTTGAGGCCCGGCCAGCCCGCCTCACCGCAACTGACCCTGATGCTCGACATCACCCATCACCAGCACTTCCTGCAACGCATGCAACATTTGATCTGGCTCACCGTCGGCCTGTCGGCCCTGGCCACCGCGCTGCTGGGCGCCTGGGCTGCACGCAGTGGCTTGCGGCCGTTGCGGCGCATGGGCGAAGTGGCTGCCAGTGTATCGGCCCACTCCTTGACCCAACGCCTGCCTCAACAGCAAATGCCGGCGGAACTGGCCGAATTGGCCCAGGCCTTCAATGCCATGCTCGGGCGATTGGACGACGCCTTCCAACGCCTGTCGGCCTTCTCCGCCGACATTGCCCATGAACTGCGCACGCCCCTGTCGAACCTGCTGACCCAGACCCAGGTCATCCTGACCCAACCGCGCCCCCTGGAGGATTACCGCGAAGCGCTGCACAGCAACCTGGAAGAGCTGCAATGGATGGCGCAGTTGGTGAATGACATGCTGTACCTGGCCAAGGCGGACCACGGCTTGCTGGTGCCCAAGCGCGAGCCGTTGGTACTGGCGGATGAAGTGGAGACGTTGCTGGAGTTTTTCGCGTTGCTGGCAGAAGACGCACAGGTCTCGCTGGTACGCGAAGGCGGCGCGCAAACCGCCGGCGATTGCGGCATGCTGCGCCGGGCCCTGTCGAACCTGCTGGATAACGCCCTCAGGTTCACCCCGGCCGGCGGCCAAGTGCGCGTGCGGATGGTTGAAGGCGCACGGGGCGTGACACTGACGGTAGAAAACAGCGGGGAAGGTATTCCAGCGCACGTGTTGCCGAGGCTGTTCGACCGGTTCTACCGAGCCGACCCGGCGCGCCATGAGGGCAGCAGCGAGCATGCGGGGCTGGGATTGGCGATTACCCAGTCGATTGTGCGAGCCCATGGGGGGAGGATTTTTTGTGAATCCGCGGCGGGGTGGACAAGGTTTGTGATTGAGTTGCCCAGGGGAAATTGATGCAAGCCGGGCCGGCCCTATCGGGGGCTTGCCCCCGATAGCGGTCTTAAAGACTACGAATACCTAAGGGCATGCGCCGGCTCAATCTTCGCCGCCCGATACGCCGGGTAAATCGTCGCCAGGAAGCTCAACACAAACCCGGCCGTACAAATCAGCACCACATCGCCACTTTGCAGCTCGGAAGGCAGGTTGCTGACGAAGTACACATCCGAACTGAAGATATGCTGCCCGCTCACCCGTTCCAGCCAGCCCACCAGCTCACTCACGTTCAGCGCCGCAATCACCCCCAGCACACCGCCGATCAAGGTGCCGACAATGCCGATCACCGTACCCTGCACCATGAAGATCGCCATGATCTGCCGTGGCGTGGCGCCGATGGTACGCAGGATCGCGATGTCCGCGCCCTTGTCGTTCACCACCATGATCAGCGTGGCGATGATGTTGAACGCCGCGACGGCGACGATCATCAGCAACAACAGGCCGATCATGGTCTTTTCCATCTTCATCGCGCTGAACAGGCTGCCCTGGGTGTGGGTCCAGTCATCGGGCTTGTAGCCGCTGCCGAGGCTGGCGGCGATGTCCGCCGAGACCTTGGGCGCTGCGTACAGGTCTTTCAACGCCAGGCGCACGCTCTGCACCTGGTTCGGCTGCCAATGCTGTATCTCGGCGGCGTCAGCCATGTGGATCAAGGCCATGGAGCCATCCAGCTCGGCGCCGACCTTGAAGATACCCACTACGTTCAGACGCTGCATGCGCGGGGTGATACCACCGGGTGCACTGCTGATCTCCGGGACGATCAGGGTCAATTTGTCGCCCACATTCAGGCGAAAACGCCGGGCGGTGATTTCGCCGACCACCACGCCGAACTCACCGGGCTTCAGGTCTTCCAGTTTGCCCTGCACGATATGCTGGGCCACGATCGACACCTTGCCTTCCTGGGCCGGGTCAACACCGCTGATCTCAATCGGCTGCATCGCGCCCTTGTAGGAGAACATGCCGTCCATCTGCGTGAACGGTACGGCGGCAGTCACTTGCGGATTTTTCATCGCCGCAGCGGCCAGCGGCTGCCAATCGTCGATCGGGTTCACCCCGACGATAGTGGCGTGGGGCACCATGCCAAGGATGCGCGAGCTCATTTCACGCTGGAAGCCGTTCATCACCGACAGCACCACGATCATCGCCAGCACGCCCAGGGCGAGGCCAATCATCGAGGTCATCGAGATGAACGAAACAAAACGGTTGCGGCGCTTGGCGCGGGTATAGCGCGTGCCGATGAAAATCGATAACGGTCTGAACATTCGCGGGCACCGTTGGAAAAATAGAAAACCCGGCGTCAGGCACCGGGCTTGAAACAGGTCAGATGGCGACCAGATGACCTTCCTGCAGGTGCAGCACGCGGTCCATCTGGCGGGCCATGCTCATGTCATGGGTCACCACCAGGAACGCGGTGCGCATCTGGGTGCTCAGTTCCAGCATCAAGTCCTTGATGCCCTGGGCGGTGTGGGAGTCGAGGTTGCCGGTGGGCTCGTCGAGCATCACCAGGCCCGGGTTGTTCACCAGGGCACGGGCAATCGCCACACGCTGGCGCTCACCGCCGGACAGTTCGGCCGGCTTGTGTTCCAGGCGATGGCCGAGGCCGACGCGCTCGAGCAACGCCTTGGCACGCTGGCGCGCTTCCGGGATCGCGGTCTTGCCGATCAACAGCGGCATGCACACGTTTTCCAGGGCGGTGAATTCCGGCAACAGGTGGTGGAACTGGTACACAAAGCCCAACGAGCGGTTGCGCAACTGGCCACGGGCCTTTTCATTCAGGGCCGACAGTTCTTCACCGGCCAGCCATACGCTGCCCTGGGACGGCGTATCGAGGCCGCCCAACAGGTTGAGCAAGGTACTTTTGCCGGAACCGGAACTGCCGACGATCGCCACGCGCTCGCCGGGATGCAGTTCCAGTTGCAGGTTGGACAGCACCACGACCGACTCCGGGCCTTCCTCGTAGGATTTGCCCAGGTTGCGGCAGCTCAGGATTGCTTTTTCACTCATGCCCGATTCACTCATAACGTAAGGCCTGTGCTGGCTGGGTACGCGCCGCGCGCCAGGCTGGATACAGGGTGGCAAGGAAACTCAGGACCAACGCCGCGCCGCCCACCATCAGCACGTCCTGGGCTTGCACCTGGGACGGCAGGTAATCGATGAAGTAGACGTCGGCGTTGAGGAACTTGTGGCCGATCACCTTTTCAAGCAAGGCGATGGCGGCACTGACGTTCAGCGCGGCCAAAATGCCTACCGCAGTGCCGATCAAGGTGCCGACCACGCCGATCACGGTGCCCTGCACCATGAAGATCGCCATGATCTGCCCCGGCGTGGCGCCGAGGGTGCGCAGGATGGCGATGTCGCCCTTCTTGTCATTCACCACCATCACCAGCGTGGAGATGATGTTGAAGGCCGCGACCGCGACGATCAGCAGCAACAGCAGGCCGATCATGGCTTTTTCCATGCGGATGGCCTGGTACAGGTTGCCGTGGGTGCGGGTCCAGTCGCGGGCGTAGTACTGGCTTTCACCCAGGTGCTGGGCGATTTCCCAGGCGCCACGCGGGGCATCGAACAGGTCGTTGAACTTCAGGCGCAGGCCTTGCACCTGGTCCGGCTGCCAGCGATGCAGGCGGGCCAGGTCGGTGAGGTTGGTCAGGCCGAGGTAGCCGTCGATCTCGCCGGCGCCGACGTGGAAGGTGCCGACCACGGTAAAGCGCTTCATGCGCGGGAACATGCCGGCCGGCGTCACGGTGACTTCCGGCGCGACGAAGGTCAGTTTGTCGCCGATGCCTACGCCGAGCTTGGCCGCCGCCTTGTCACCGATGACAATGCCAAAACTGCCGGGGGCCAGATCGTCGAGCTTGCCCTGCAACATGAACTTGTCGATGATCGAGACGTTGCGTTCCTGGGCCGGATCGATGGCATTGAGCAGGATTTTCTGCACCTTGCCGTCGTTGGTCAGCAGCCCCTGCATCTGGGTAAACGGCGCCACGGCCACTACCTTGGGGTTCTGCTTGACCTTGGCGGCCAGGCTTTGCCAGTCGCTGATGGGCGCATCGCCCTCGATGGTCGCGTGGGGCACCATGCCCAGCACGCGGGTGCGCATTTCATGATCGAAGCCGTTCATCACCGACAGCACCACGATCATCACGACCACACCAAGGGCGAGACCGATCATCGAGGTCAAGGAAATGAACGACACAAAATGATTGCGACGCTTTGCACGGGTATAACGCGTGCCAATAAATACGAAGAGAGGTCTGAACATGTCGGGGCTTGTTCGGAGGAAAAGAAGACGTCCCGGTGGCGGGGTCTGGTAAGCAGCTTTACACTCAGACCATTACCGTTACCTGGGGTTCGCCATGTCGACATTAGATGAAGAAGAGCGCCGCGAATACTACCGTATCGACGACATGATCGCACTCCAAATCAAAAGCCTGTCTGCCCCCGAAGCGGCGAGCAAGGAAGTGTTGCTGGATGATTCACCGCTGTTCAATCTGCTCAGTGAACTGCACCTGAGCGAATTTGAAGCCCAGCACCTGCTGCGCCAGCTCAGCGAGAAGGATCGCACCCTCGTCGCCTTTCTCCGCGTGCAGAACAAACGCCTGGATTTGCTCAGCCAAATCATGGCCCGCGGCCTGCTGGATGAGGTCGGCGCCCCGCAGCCGGTGATCATTTCCGAAGGCGGCATCGATTTCCAACACCCCTCCCCCCTGACGGTGGGTGCGCACCTGGCGGTCAAGCTGGTGCTGATGCCCCAGGCGCTCGGCCTGCTGCTGCGCGCGCGGGTCACCCATTGCGATTCCAAGGGCACAGGCTTCGACGTCGGCACGGAATTCGAAGCCATGACCGATGCCCAACGCCAGCTCCTGGCGCGCTACATCCTGCAGAAACAGGCGCAGGAACGGCGCCTGGCACGGGAACAGAGCGACGCCCAAGACACCTGAATTCGTATTTACCCTGCCAGACAACCTGGCGTAAAGGAGCAACTGTGACCCTGATCTACGGCCACCGCGGTGCCAAAGGCGAAGCACCGGAAAACACCCTGACCAGCTTCCAGGCGTGTCTCAAGCACGGTGTACGCCGCTGCGAACTGGATTTGCACCTGTCCATGGACGGCGAACTGATGGTCATCCACGACCCGACCCTCAAGCGCACCACCGACCGGCGCGGCAAAGTCGTCGAGTATTCGGCGGCAGACCTGGTGAAGATGGACGCGCGCAAAGGCGGCCCGGGCTGGGTCAAGCCTTGCCCGATTCCGCGCCTGGAAGAGCTGTTCGAACAGTGCGACTTCGATCACTGGCAACTGGAAGTCAAAAGCGCCTCGCGCACCCGCGCCGCGACCACCGTGCTGGCCATTCGTGAGATGGCCGTGCGTTTCGGCCTGATGGACAAGGTCACCGTGACCTCAAGCTCGCGGGAAGTGTTGAAGGCGGCGGTTGAACTCACCCCCGACCTGTCACGCGGGCTGGTCGCCGAATATGCGTGGCTCGACCCGCTGAAGGTCGCGCAAAACTACGGCTGTGAGATGCTGGCGTTGAACTGGACGTTGTGCACCCCCGAACGCCTGGAAAAAGCCCAGCGCCAGGGCCTGCACGTGTCCGTGTGGACAGTCAACGAACCTGCGCTGATGCGCAGGCTCGCCGACTTCGGCGTAGATAGCCTGATTACAGACTTTCCCGGTTTGGCCACTGCCACCCTCGAGAATTACTGAAATCGGTCTCCCCGGCCGGCTCAGGCCACCGGCCGGAGCCGCTCAAAAAAGCCGGTTGAGGCCGTCGTAGGCCGCTACCCGATAGGCTTCGGCCATGGTCGGGTAGTTGAACGTGGTGTTGACGAAATACTTGAGGGTATTTTGCTCACCCGGCTGGTTCATGATCGCCTGGCCGATGTGCACGATCTCCGAAGCCTGGTAGCCGAAGCAATGCACGCCGAGGACTTCCAGGGTTTCGCGGTGGAACAGGATCTTGAGCATGCCTTGCGGCTCACCGGCAATCTGCGCACGCGCCATGCTCTTGAAGAACGCCTTGCCCACTTCGTAAGGCACCTTAGCCTTGGTCAGTTCGTGCTCGTTCTTGCCGATCGAGCTGATCTCGGGAATCGTGTAGATCCCGGTCGGCACGTCGTTCACATAACGCCAGCTGCCGTTGTCGACAATGCTGCCGGCGGCCGAACGGCCCTGGTCATGCGCCGCACTGGCCAGGCTTGGCCAGCCGATCACGTCACCGGCACCGTAGATGTTGGTCACGCAGGTGCGATAGTTCTCGTCCACTTCGATCTGGCCACGGCTGTTGACCTTGACCCCGATGTTTTCCATGCCGAGCTTGTCGGTGTTGCCGGTACGGCCGTTGCACCAAAGCAAGGCATCGGCCTTGATCTTCTTGCCGGACTTGAGGTGCAGGATCACGCCGTTGTCCAGGCCTTCGACCCGCTCGTATTCTTCGTTGTGACGCACGGTGATGTTGTTGTTGCTGAAGTGGTAGCTCAACGCCTGGGAAATTTCCGAGTCGAGGAAGCTCAGCAACTGGTCGCGGTTGTCCACCAGCTCCACCAGCACGCCCAGGCCGCTGAAGATCGAGGCGTATTCACAGCCGATCACGCCGGCGCCGTAGATGATCAACTTGCGCGGGGTATGGCCCAGGCTGAGGATGGTGTCGCTATCGTAGATACGCGGGTGGTGGAAATCGATATCCGCCGGGCGATACGGGCGCGAACCGGTGGCGATGATGATGTGCTTGGCCACCAGCTTCTCGACCACGCCGTTGGCGCACACCACTTCGACGGTTTGCTCGTCGGCGAAGCTGCCGGTGCCGAAGAACAGGTCGACACGGTTACGGGCGTAGTAGCCGGTGCGCGAAGCGACTTGCTTGGAGATGACCTTCTCGGCGCTTTTCAACACGTCCGGGAACGAGAACCAGCGCGGCTCACCAATGGCCCGGAACATCGGGTTGGTGTTGAACTGCATGATCTGGCGCACCGAGTGACGCAAAGCCTTGGACGGGATGGTACCCAGGTGGGTGCAGTTACCGCCGACCTGGCGACGGCTATCGACCATCGCCACCTTGCGCCCTGCCTTCGCGGCGTTCATCGCCGCACCTTCTCCAGCCGGGCCGGAACCCAGTACCACCACGTCGTAGTTGTAGACAGCCATGCGTACTCCTCAGAACAGGCCAGGCGCACGGTTGGACGCCTGGCTAAATCATGCCGCGGCCAGCGGTCATGAAGGACAATTTGGCTCAAGTGTGTGAACCGGGGCACAGTCTATATAAGGCTCAACGCCGCGCACATTAACCCTTGGTCGCGTCGTAGGCCAGTTTTGCCTTTACTACAGGAACAGGAAACGGGCATTACACTGCTGACACGCACCTTTGCAGGACGGGCCATTATGCGGCATGTCGTTTTCTGTTTAATGATGATTTTTTCGGTTGTGGTGCATGCAAGTGAGGCAGACCGGCTCCGGCAAGCCGATTTTCCTGCGCAAGCCCATGGACTGGCGCTGAAAAACCAGACGGTGTTCACCTACCTCTGGGCGGATGTGTACGCGGCTGCGCTGTATGCCCCGCAGACTGTGAGCGCCAGGCAGGCATGGGACTCGCAACAGCCGCTGCGCCTTGTGCTGTATTACTTTCGCGACATCGACCGCAACGATGTGATCAAGGCGGCGACGGCCACCTTGGAGCGCCAGCAAGCCAGCCCTCGCCTGAGGATTGAAGTCGACCAGTTGCACGCCAGCTTTCGTAACATCCGCAGCGGTGATCGCTACGCCCTGGACTTTCGCCCCGGCCGTGGCCTGAATCTGGAGATCAATGGGCAGGTGGTGTTCAGCAGCCGCAATGATGCGCTGGCAAGGGCCTACCTGGGTATTTGGCTGGCGCCCAAGGGTTTGTCCGATGATTTGCGCGGCAAACTGCTGAAATGAGTATGCATCCTCTGAACGATCGCTATCGGGGGCAAGCCCTAATGCCAGTCAGTTAAGCGTACATCGCCTCCTGTAGGAGCGAGCTTGCTCGCGAAAAACGCCAACGATAACGCGTGCTTCCTGAATGAACGCGGCGCCTGTGAGTTTTTCGCGAGCAAGCTCGCTCCTACAAAAAGCCTTAACTGACTGGCATTAGCCCCCTCCCACACGTCGACTTGTGAATACATTCAAATGTGGGAGGGAGCCTGCTGCCGATGAGGCCCAGCTCGACAACACAAAACCCGCTGCCATGAAAAAGCCCCGAACCAGTCGGGGCTTTTTCATGCAGTGCTAAGGCTTAGCGCGGGAACGCAGGCGGGTTGACCCCGGCCATGTCTTCCATCACGCGAACCACCTGACAGCTGTAGCCGAACTCGTTGTCGTACCAGACGTACAGCACAACGCGGTTGTCCTGGGTAATGGTCGCTTCAGCGTCCACCACACCGGCGTGGCGCGAGCCAACGAAGTCGGTGGACACCACTTCCTGGGAATTGACGAAGTCGATTTGCTTATGCAGGTCGGAGTGCAGCGCCATGTAGCGCAGGTACTCGTTCATCTCTTCACGGGTAGCGGCTTTCTCAAGGTTCAGGTTGAGAATGGCCATCGACACGTTCGGCGTCGGCACACGGATCGCGTTACCGGTCAGCTTGCCGGCCAGCTCCGGCAGGGCCTTGGCAGCGGCGGTGGCGGCACCGGTCTCGGTGATGACCATGTTCAGCGCGGCGCTGCGGCCACGGCGATCGCCCTTGTGGAAGTTGTCGATCAGGTTCTGGTCGTTGGTGTACGAGTGAACGGTTTCAACGTGGCCGTTGACGATGCCGAACTTGTCATTCACAGCCTTGAGCACCGGCACGATGGCGTTGGTGGTGCAGGAGGCGGCGGACACGATCTTGTCGTCAGCGGTGATTTCACCGTGGTTGATGCCGTGCACGATGTTCTTGAGCTTGCCTTTGCCAGGCGCGGTCAGCACGACGCGGTCGATACCCGGGCAGGCCAGGTGCTGGCCCAGGCCTTCGGCATCACGCCATACGCCGGTGTTGTCCACCAGCAGGGCGTCCTTGATGCCGTACTGGGTGTAATCCACCTCGGTCGGGTTCTTCGCGTAGATCACCTGGATCAGGTTACCGTTGGCGGTGATGGTGTTGTTTTCTTCGTCGATGGTGATGGTGCCGTTGAACGAACCGTGTACCGAATCGCGACGCAGCAGGCTGGCGCGTTTGGTCAGGTCGTTCTCGGCGCCTTTGCGCACCACGATGGCACGCAGGCGCAGGCCGTCGCCGCCACCGGTTTTTTCGATCAGGATGCGCGCCAGCAGGCGGCCGATACGACCGAAACCGTACAGGACAACGTCGGTGCCTTTGCGGGCAGCGGCGTTTTGCTGGCCCACCACATCGGCCATTTCTTCACGCACGAACTGCTCGGCGCTGCGGCCGGCACCTTCCTTGCGGAATTTGTAGGCCAGCTTGCCCAGGTCTACCGAAGCCGCGCCGAGCTTGAGCTCGCTCATGGCCTTGAGCAGGGGGAATGTTTCGTGGACGGAGAGTTCGCTGTCGTCGGCGGAACGATGGCGAGCAAAGCGATGCGCCTTGAGAATCGCGATGACTGATTGGTTGATCAGGCTGCGGCCATAGATCGAGCTCACCACATTGTTATTGCGGTACAGCTGACCGATAAGCGGGATCATCGCTTCTGCGAGTGCTTCACGGTCGATCCATTCACCAAGACACTGGTCGGGCTTCTGAGTCACGGGAACCTTCCACATGTAGGGGCTGAAAAAAGGGGCTACATTATGTCGTCCGACCGCCCGTTGAGCAATGCGCCAACCACAACAAAAAGCCCTTGCAAAAAAATACCACCCCGCTACAGGCCAGGAAACACGCGGGTTTCAGAAGGCCACCAATGGCGCAGTGCCGCCAACTTGTCCGTAACTCTCCGAAACATCCGTGCAAAACGGCACTACATAATGAGTCAAAAGGCTGCTTTGTTTGTCTTAGCCACTACATTTCCTACAAACCGTAATAGGCTCAGTCAGCAACTGACAGGCGGCACCTCGGGCCGTTACAATTACCGACTTTGTCGCAACGCTTGGAGCTCAACCTTCCGTGCCCGTTCTGCGTCTACCGCTTCTCCCTGCCGCGGCAGGTAAACAGCACTGGGGCAACCTGCCCGGTGCCGCCCTGAGCCTGGCCATTGCCGAGGCTGCCAGCGCAGCCAAGCGCTTTACCCTGCTGCTTACCGCCGACAGCCAAAGCGCCGAACGGTTGGAGCAGGAGCTGAGCTTCTTCGCCCCCGATTTGCCGGTGCTGCATTTTCCCGACTGGGAAACCCTGCCCTACGACCTGTTCTCGCCGCACCAGGACATCATCTCCCAGCGCATCGCCAGCCTGTACCGCCTGCCGGAACTGGCCCACGGTGTATTGGTGGTGCCGATCACCACCGCCCTGCACCGCCTGGCGCCGACCAAGTTCCTGCTGGGCAGCAGCCTGGTGCTGGATATCGGCCAGAAACTCGACGTGGAACAGATGCGCACGCGCCTCGAAGCCAGCGGCTACCGCTGTGTCGACACGGTGTATGAGCACGGTGAATTCGCCGTGCGTGGTGCGCTGATCGACCTGTTCCCCATGGGCAGCAAGTTGCCGTACCGCATCGACCTGTTCGATGACGAAATCGAGACCCTGCGCACCTTCGATCCGGAAAACCAGCGGTCCATCGACAAGGTCGAGTCGATCAAGCTGCTGCCGGCGCGGGAGTTCCCGCTGCAAAAGGACGCGGTCACGCGCTTCAAGGCGCGCTTCCGTGAACGCTTTGATGTGGACTTCCGCCGCTGCCCGATCTTCCAGGACTTGAGCAGCGGGATTACCCCGGCCGGTATCGAGTACTACCTGCCGCTGTTCTTCGACGAAACCTCGACCCTGTTCGACTACCTGCCCCAGGACACCCAGGTGTTCTCGTTGCCGGGCATCGAACAGGCGGCGGAAAACTTCTGGAACGACGTGCGCAACCGCTATGAAGAGCGCCGCGTCGATCCTGCCCGGCCTTTATTGCCGCCCGCCGAGCTGTTCCTGCCGGTGGAAGACTGCTTCGCCCGCCTGAAAAACTGGCCGCGCGTGGTCGCCAGCCAACAGGATGTGGATACCGGCAGCGGTCGCGAGCGTTTCCCGGCGGCGACGCTGCCGGACCTGGCGATCCAGGCCAAAGCCACGCAACCCCTGGAAGCACTCTCGAACTTCCTCGGCGACTTCCCCGGCCGCGTGCTGTTCACCGCAGAGTCCGCCGGGCGCCGTGAAGTGCTGCTGGAGCTGCTGGAACGCCTGAAGCTGCGGCCGAAAACCGTCGACAGCTGGCCGGATTTTGTCGCCAGCAAAGAGCGCCTGGCGATCACCATCGCGCCACTGGACGAAGGCCTGCTGCTGGATGACCCGGCGCTCGCGCTGATCGCCGAAAGCCCGCTGTTCGGCCAGCGCGTGATGCAGCGTCGCCGCCGTGAAAAACGCGCCGACGCCAACAACGATGCGGTGATCAAAAACCTCACGGAACTGCGCGAAGGCGCGCCGGTGGTGCATATCGACCACGGTGTCGGCCGCTACCTGGGCCTGCAGACCCTGGAGATCGACAACCAGGCCGCCGAATTCCTCACCATGGAATACGCCGAGGGCGCCAAGCTCTACGTGCCGGTGGCCAACCTGCACCTGATCGCCCGCTACACCGGCAGCGACGACGCCCTGGCGCCGTTGCACCGCCTGGGCTCCGAGACCTGGCAGAAAGCCAAGCGCAAGGCCGCCGAACAGGTGCGCGATGTCGCCGCCGAACTGCTCGACATCTATGCCCGTCGTGCGGCGCGCGAAGGGTATGCCTTCGCCGACCCGAAAGCCGACTACGCCACCTTCAGTGCCGGCTTCGCCTTCGAAGAAACCCCGGACCAGCAAACCACCATCGAAGCGGTGCGCGCCGACATGCTCGCGCCCAAGCCGATGGACCGCCTGGTGTGCGGCGACGTGGGCTTCGGCAAGACCGAAGTGGCCATGCGCGCGGCCTTTATTGCGGTACACGGCGGCAAGCAAGTGGCGATCCTGGTGCCGACTACCCTGCTCGCCCAACAACACTACAACAGCTTCCGCGACCGCTTTGCCGACTGGCCGGTGACCGTGGAAGTGATGAGCCGCTTCAAGTCCGCCAAGGAAGTGAATGCCGCCGTCGCCGACCTCGCCGAAGGCAAGATCGACATCGTGATCGGCACGCACAAGTTGCTGTCGGACGATGTAAAGATCAAGAACCTGGGCCTGGTGATCATCGACGAAGAACACCGCTTCGGTGTGCGTCAGAAAGAACAGCTCAAGGCCCTGCGCAGCGAGGTCGACATCCTTACCCTCACCGCCACGCCGATTCCGCGTACGCTGAACATGGCGGTGTCGGGCATGCGCGACCTGTCGATCATCGCCACACCGCCGGCGCGGCGCCTGTCGGTGCGCACGTTCGTGATGGAGCAGAACAAAAGCACAGTCAAGGAAGCGCTGCTGCGGGAATTGCTGCGTGGCGGCCAGGTGTACTACCTGCACAACGACGTAAAAACCATCGAGAAATGCGCCGCCGACCTCGCCGAACTGGTGCCGGAAGCACGCATCGCCATCGGCCACGGGCAGATGCGCGAACGCGATCTCGAACAGGTGATGAGCGACTTCTACCACAAGCGCTTCAACGTGCTGATCGCCTCGACCATCATCGAGACCGGTATCGACGTGCCAAGCGCCAACACCATCATCATCGAGCGGGCGGACAAGTTCGGCCTGGCCCAGCTGCATCAGCTGCGCGGCCGGGTTGGGCGCAGTCACCACCAGGCGTATGCCTACCTGCTGACGCCGCCCCGCCAGCAGATCACCGGGGACGCCGAAAAGCGCCTGGAAGCGATCGCCAACACCCAGGACCTGGGCGCCGGTTTTGTGCTGGCCACCAACGACCTGGAAATCCGCGGTGCCGGCGAACTGCTGGGCGATGGCCAGAGCGGGCAGATCCAGGCCGTCGGCTTCACCCTGTATATGGAGATGCTCGAACGCGCGGTGAAAGCCATCCGCAAGGGCGAGCAGCCAAACCTCGACCAGCCCCTGGGCGGCGGTCCGGAAATCAACCTGCGCTTGCCGGCGTTGATCCCCGAAGACTACCTGCCGGATGTGCATGCACGGTTGATCCTGTACAAGCGCATCGCCTCGGCCACCGACGAAGAGGGCCTCAAGGACCTGCAGGTGGAGATGATCGACCGCTTCGGCCTGCTGCCCGAGCCGACCAAGAACCTGGTGCGCCTGACCCTGCTCAAATTGCAGGCCGAGCAGCTTGGGATCAAGAAAGTCGACGCCGGGCCGCAAGGCGGGCGTATCGAGTTCGAAGCGCAGACACCGGTGGACCCACTGGTGCTGATCAAGCTGATCCAGGGCCAGCCCAATCGCTACAAGTTCGAAGGGGCTACGCTGTTCAAGTTCATGGTGCCGATGGAACGTGCCGAAGAACGCTTTAATACATTGGAGGCGTTGTTCGAGCGCCTCATCCCGAAATCTGCTTGAAGGACGCCCCAATGCGCCTGTTCCGCATTCTGAGCCTGTTGTTGGTGGTACTCGCGCCTTCGGCATTTGCCGACAGTCCGTACCAGGTGGAAATGATCCTGGTACGCCAGAACGCGGAGCCGGCGCTCAACAGCCGCGCGGCGCCGGAAAACTGGGATGCGGGCGCGCAGCGGTTGGGCGACAGGCTGAGCCCGCCGCGCCTGAACAATATCGTCGACAAACTCAACGCCGATAACAGCTTCACCGTGCTGGCGCACAAGGCCTGGGAACAGAACCTCGGCGAGCAGCCGGTCAGGATCGCGATCACCGACGGCCAGGAGCAGTTCGGCCAGTTCCCCATCGAGGGCGTGTTAAGCCTGCAACTGGGGCGTTTCACGGATATCGATGCGGACTTCTGGCTCAACACGTTCGACAGCAACGGCAGCGTGGTGGCCAGCGAACACCTGAGCCAGAAAGACGTGCGCACCAAGAACAACCAGCTCAACTACCTGGATGGCGGCCATCTGGCACTGCTGATCAAGATCACTTCGCTGACCGCCAAGCCACCCAGCGCCCCCCCGCCCGACATTCAGGACTGATCCAGCGCCATGCCCCTGACGTCGCCGTTGACCAAACCCCTGGCCCCTTCATGGGCCAATCGCTTCAAAGAGCAAAGCCTGGAGCGCGGGCGGCGCTATGCCCTGGAGAACCGCGTGCGCATCGTCGAATCCGGCGACAGCACCATCGTCGCCAGTTGCGAAGGCTCGGGGGGCAACGTTTACCGGCAGACCATCTCCTTGCGCGAATCGGCCAAGGGCGCGCTGATCCTGGTGGACAGCCGCTGTACCTGCCCGGTGCACACCAACTGCAAACACATCGCGGCGGTGCTGCTCAAGGTCCAGGAAACCCTGGCCTACCCGGCGGCGGCCCAGGATGCCGAGTTGCTGGAAAAACTCCAGGCCGTGCTGGATAACCGTGCGGTGTTGCCGCAGGTGGTGATGGAGGATGTGGTGCCCGTGCCGCGCCTGTGGCTGGCCAGCGTCGAGTTCAGCGCATTTGAACCGCGCAACGGCAAGATGCAACGCTATATCCAGCACCGTGCGGCGTTGTCGTTCAACTACCTGGGCAACTATGTCAGCGGGCAAAAGAACGCCGATATCATCGTGCGCCAGGAAACCCACAGCCTGCGCATCAAGCGCCATCCCGAGCTGGAGCAGCCCTATCGCGAACAACTGCGCCTGCTCGGTTTCAAGATCGCCACGCGCCAGAGCAAGGCCTTGCCGGAAAGCGCCGGCGAGCTGTTCGAGATGGTTAATGACAGTGCCTGGCTGAACTTCACACTCAATGCCTCGCCGACCCTGCGGGCCGAGGGTTGGGAGTTGCAGATCGACGAAGACTTCGGGTTTGACCTGAGCGCGGTCGACGACTGGTACGCCACTGTCGATGAAGGCCCCGAGCGCGACTGGTTCGACCTGGAACTGGGGATTATCGTCAACGGTGAGCGCCTGAGCCTGCTGCCGATCCTGCTCAACCTGATGCGCTCCCACACCGAGATCCTCAACCCGGAAAAACTCGCGCGGCGCCGCGATGACGAGCTGATCCTGGTGAATATCCCCGGCCTGCCCAATGGCGGTCATGGCCCGCTGCAAGTGGCCCTGCCCTACGGCCGCCTGAAACCGGTACTGGCCACCCTCGGTGAGTTTTACCTGCAGGAGCCGGGCACCACCGCGCTGCGCCTGGCCAAGGCCGATGCGATTCGCCTCAACCCGCTGGAAGACCTGCCCCTGCAATGGGAGGGCGGCGAGAAGATCCGCAACTTTGCCCAGCGCCTGCGGGACATCAAGGACTTCACCTGTGTGGCACCCGAAGGCCTGAACGCGACCTTGCGGCCTTATCAACTGGAAGGGTTGAGCTGGATGCAGTCGCTGCGCCAGCTGGAGGTGGGCGGCATTCTTGCGGATGACATGGGCCTGGGCAAAACCCTGCAGACCCTGGCGCATATCCTCAGTGAAAAGATCGCCGGACGCCTGGACCGGCCGTGCATGGTGGTGATGCCCACCAGCCTGATCCCCAACTGGTTGGACGAAGCGGCGCACTTCACCCCGCAACTCAAGGTGCTGGCGCTGTACGGGGCCACGCGCAAAAAACACTTCGCCAGCCTGCAGGACTACGACCTGCTGTTGACCACCTACGCGCTGCTGCCCAAGGACATCGAGCACCTGGCCGCCCTGCCCTTGCATGTGCTGATCCTCGATGAAGCCCAGTACATCAAGAACCCTTCCAGCAAGGCTGCCCAGGCCGCGCGCGAGCTGAATGCCCGGCAGCGCCTGTGCCTGAGCGGCACACCGCTGGAAAATCACCTGGGCGAGTTGTGGTCGCTGTTCCACTTCCTGCTGCCGGGCTGGCTGGGCGACGTCAAAAGCTTCAACCGCGACTACCGCGTCCCCATCGAAAAGCGCGCCAGCGAAGTACGACTGCAGCACCTCAACGGTCGGATCAAACCCTTCCTGCTGCGCCGCACCAAGGAGCAGGTGGCCACGGAGCTGCCGCCCAAGACCGAGATCATTCACTGGGTCGACCTCAATGAGGCCCAGCGCGATGTGTACGAGACCATGCGCCTGGCCATGGACAAAAAGGTCCGCGACGAAATCACCCGCAAAGGCGTGGCGCGCAGCCAGATCATCATCCTTGAAGCACTGCTGAAGCTACGCCAGGTGTGCTGCGATCTGCGCCTGGTCAACGATGCGACCCTGCCCACCCGTGGCAGCAGCTCGGGCAAGCTCGACAGCCTGATGGAAATGCTCGAAGAGCTGTTTGAGGAAGGTCGCCGGATCCTGTTGTTTTCCCAGTTCACCTCGATGTTGAGCCTGATCGAAGTGGAGCTGAAAAAGCGCGGTGTCGCCTACGCCCTGTTGACGGGCCAGACCCGCGACCGGCGCACACCGGTGAAGGATTTCCAGAGCGGCAAGTTGCAGATTTTCCTTATCAGCCTGAAGGCCGGCGGTGTAGGGCTGAACCTGACCGAAGCCGATACCGTGATTCACTACGACCCTTGGTGGAACCCGGCCACGGAAAACCAGGCCACCGACCGCGCATACCGCATTGGCCAGGAGAAGCCGGTGTTCGTGTACAAGATGATCGCGCGGGGCACGGTGGAGGAGAAAATCCAGCACCTGCAAAAGGAAAAATCCGACCTGGCAGCGGGTGTGCTGGATGGGCGTACCACGGGGGATTGGCAGTTGGGCAACGACGATATCGAGGCGTTGTTTGCGCCGTTGCCCAATAAGCAGGAAAAGCGCTAGATCAGCTGTGCATCCCGCAAAGCGCCAAGTGCGGTGAGCCAGCGCGGATCCTGCTTGTAGTCAGTCGAAGCAATCGCCTGCCCACGCATACGCGCGATGCGGGCCGACGGCGTGACCTTCATGCGCTGCGCCGCACTCAGCGCCAGCTCAGCCGCCGCACGGTCGTTGCACACCAGCCCCATGTCGCAACCTGCGGTCAGCGCCGCCTCGATCCGACTGGCCGCGTCGCCGACCACATGGGCACCGGCCATCGACAGGTCATCGCTGAAAATCACCCCATCGAACTGCAACTCGCCGCGCAGGATGTCCTGCAACCAGCGGCGTGAGAAGCCGGCAGGCTGCGCATCCACCTGCGGGTAGATAACATGCGCCGGCATCACTGCCGCCAACTGCTTGCTCAGGCGTGCGAAAGGCACCAGGTCATTGGCGCGAATCTGTTCCAGGCTGCGTTCGTCATTGGGAATCGCGACGTGAGAGTCGGCCTCGGCCCAGCCATGGCCCGGGAAGTGCTTACCGGTGGCAGCCATGCCGGCGCTGTTCATGCCACGGATAAAGGCACCGGCAAGCACGGCGGCGCGCTCGGGATCGCCCTCGAAGGAACGGGTGCCGACCACGGCGCTGCGCTGGTAGTCCAGGTCCAGTACCGGGGCGAAGCTCAGGTCGAGGCCGACCGCCAGCACTTCAGTGGCCATGATCCAGCCGCACTGCTCGGCCAGGTACTCGGCGTTGGGGTTGTCCGCCAACGCGCGCATGGCCGGCAGGCGCACAAAGCCTTGGCGCAGGCGCTGTACGCGACCGCCTTCCTGGTCGACCGCCAGCAGCAGGTCCGGGCGCACCGCACGAATCGCCGCGCTCAATTCCCGCACCTGGCGCGGATGCTCGATATTGCGCGCAAAAATGATCAGGCCACCGACCTCAGGCTGGCGCAACAGGTGGCGATCCTCGGCCGTCAGCCAAGTACCGGCCACGTCGACCATCAAAGAACCTTGCAGGGCAGCAGTCATAAACCTTCCTTAAATAACGCACGCAACCCGTTGTCCTCACCAGGCGCAGTGAGGACAACAGGTTGCGAGTAAATAGCTGAATTCGGCATGGGCGGCTAGCTTAGCGGATGCAAGCGGCCGCGCACACCCGGAGCGGTCAAACCTTGGCGGCAGCTGGCGTGGATTTGCTGCGTGGGCGCAACTGGGCGGCAGCCATGGCCGAGTCGGTCACGCCGGTTTCAGCGCGCATACCGGCGGCAAGGAATGGCACCATCAGGCGCATGACCTGCTCAATGGAAGTGTTCACGCCGAAATCGGTCTCGGCAATCGCACGCAACGCCTTGATCCCGGACATGCTGAATGCGGCCGCACCGAGCATGAAGTGCACGCGCCAGAACAGTTCGATCGGCGGAATACGCGGGGCGGCTTCGTTGACCAGCAACATATAGCGGCGGAATACCTTGCCGTACATGTCTTCCAGGTAACGGCGCAAGTGGCCCTGGCTCTGGCTGAATGCCAGGCCCAACAGGCGCATGAAGATCGACAGGTCATTGCCGCTGCGTGGCTGAACCACCAGCGCCTGCTCCACGAGTATTTCCAGCAGGTCTTCCAGGGTCGGCTTGTGGTCGGCCTTGGCCTGGCGGCGCTCGAGTTCACGGTCGAGGCTGGCACAGAACGGCCCCAGGAAGCGCGAGAATACCGCCTGGATCAGGGCCTTTTTCGAGCCGAAATGGTAGTTCACCGCGGCGAGGTTGACCCCGGCCTTGCTGGTGATCAGCCGCAATGAAGTTTCAGCAAATCCTTTTTCCGCGAACAATTGCTCGGCAGCATCGAGAATGCGTTCAACGGTTTCCGACTGGGCCATGGATACTCCGCCTGACAAACACTTGTTTGAAACATACGTTTCAGGGTGTGTCTTGTCAAGCCTGCAAGTTCGCTTTCCGGCCGGGCAGTCATCTATTTCATCGCTATTTAATCACATACTCCCAGGTCTGTAGGCAGCGCTATCTCTGCCTTGTAGGACAGTTAACGAATGACCGTCCAGCGGAGGCGTAGAAAAGGATGATTGCCAAGCGCAGTCCACTGTATATAATCCCAGTCACTGTATAAAAAGACAGAGCGATCAACATGCTAAAACTGACGCCACGCCAAGCTGAGATTCTGGCTTTTATCAAGCGCTGCCTCGATGACAACGGCTACCCGCCGACACGAGCCGAAATTGCGCTGGAACTGGGGTTCAAGTCCCCCAACGCCGCCGAAGAACACCTCAAGGCCCTCGCTCGCAAAGGCGCGATCGAGATGACCCCCGGTGCTTCACGGGGTATTCGCATCCCTGGCTTCGAAGCCAAGGCCGACGAATCGACACTGCCGATCATCGGTCGCGTCGCCGCCGGCGCGCCCATCCTGGCGCAGCAGCACGTCGAGGAATCCTGCAACATCAACCCGACCTTCTTCCACCCTCGCGCCGACTACCTGTTGCGGGTACATGGCATGAGCATGAAGGACGTGGGTATCTTCGATGGCGACCTGCTGGCCGTCCACACCACCCGAGAAGCCCGTAACGGCCAGATCGTCGTCGCCCGTATCGGCGATGAAGTCACCGTCAAACGCTTCAAGCGCGAAGGCAGCAAGGTCTGGCTCCTGGCCGAGAACCCTGAGTTCGCCCCGATTGAAGTGAACCTGAAAGATCAGGACCTGGTGATCGAAGGCCTGAGCGTCGGCGTCATTCGCCGCTAAAGGAGGCATCATGCAGCTCGTGCACACCCCCCAACACACACAACTGTCGCTGTTCGAGGCCTTTATGGCCCAACCCCTTGCGCCCATCCTCAAGGAAACGGTCGAGGCGCCCTGGAGCGCCGAACCTGAGGCGTTCAGTGAACTGTCGTTGCGCGGTGCGGCCGGGAGCTGCCTGAGCCTGCTGGCGCCGATCCTTCGTGAACTGAGCGAGGAACAGGATGCACGCTGGTTGACGCTGATCGCCCCGCCCGCCAGCCTGACCCAGGCCTGGCTGCGGGATGCCGGCCTTAATCGCGAGCGCATCCTGCTGCTGCAACCGCGCGGTGCGCAAAGTGCTCAGCAGTTGACCTGTGAAGCCTTGCGCCTGGGCCGTAGCCACACCGTGGTGAGCTGGCTCAACCCGCTGAATGCCACTGCCAAGGCACAGCTGATCAGCGCAGCGCGTACCGGCGATGCACAGAGCTTGAATATTCGATTGGGTTAATTCTGTGTGCCGCAGGCTATCCCTGTGGAGGGGGCCTGTTGTGGTGAGCGGGCTTGCCACAACAGCGAACCCACTTGCCACACTCAGTGAAGAACGCGCGGGCCGTCTTCTTTCTCGGGCTCGCCTTCTGCCAGGCGACCGGCCATCTGCACACCAACGCTCAACATGGCTTTTGCCACTTCCACGTGCTGGCCCTGCAGGAACACCTTGGCGTCCTCGGAAAAATCCAGGATAACCAGAGAACCTTCGTCCTCGGCCCGGCGCAGCTCGATTCGGCCGTCAGGCAACTCAACAATTTCCAGAAAGGACGTCGGCATAAAAGTCTGTTCTCCACGAAAGGCCGGGATTATATCAGTCATCCGCCCGGCCTCGCTGAGGATCTGAAGAGGTTTCTTTACGGCTTGATGAACGGTGCCATGTGAATCCGACCAACGTTCAGCACTCGTTCAAACCTTCACGAAAGCGCAATGCCATCTTTTTCAGCGCCTGACGCCAGCCTTCCAACTCTTCGCGACTCAGTGGCTCGGGCTCTTCCTCTTCCAGCGCCACCGCCACGATCAAGGGCTGGGTCACATCGCCCTTGGGCACATGGGGAACACGGGGCGGCTGAAACATATCCGCATGGGCCTTAAGCAGACGCGCGACCCAGCTGTCAGGGCTCTGCGCCATTTCCACCAACTCGGCCAGCTCAGGGATCGCCATGCTTTCCAGCACCTCACGATTCATGATCATTTCCGCACGGGGCGAACCGGCCTGGGGCAAGCGGTAGAACCCGGCGATCTCATGACACAAGCCCAGTAACGCACCATACAGGTGGAACAACGCGGCTTCACGCCCGGCCTGGACCAGCGCAATCGCGTTCATCTCCTTCCCCTCCTCGGCACGGCCAAGGGCTTCCAGGGACAAACCCGCAAAATAAATTTTCTGATTGGTACGGGTATAGAGCTCGTTGGCCATAACGGCAATCTCCACAACGAATAAGCGTGATGCTGGCTATGTAGGAGCGAGCTTGCTCGCGAAAAACTTCAGAGCACCGTTCGGTGCCAGGTTTTTCGCGTAATCGTTAACAACCTTCGCGAGCGAGGACCAGGCGTCCTCCTCGTTCCCACAGCAAGCAAAAGCCGTCTATACAGACGGCTTCTAACGTTAACAGACTAGCGGGTCAAGCGCCCTGGCGCTTGTCCTCGACCTTCCACTTGCCACCGTCGTAGAACGCTTTCCAGCCGGTTGGCTTGCCGTCCACTTCGGTCTGCACGTACTGCTCCTTGGTCTTGCGGCTGTAGCGGATCACGGCTGGGCGACCATCCGGGTCCTTCTTCGGCGCGTCACACAGGAAGTGGTACTTCGGATCGATCTCGTCCTTGTGCGGCACGATCTCCAGCACCAACGGCGCTCGGGTCTCGCGATTTTTCGGGAACTGGCTGGCCGCCAGGAACAGGCCCGAGGCGCCGTCACGCAGGATGTAGGTGTCGTTGACCTTCTCGCACTTGAGTTCCGGCATCTTCACCGGGTCCATCTTCGGCGGCGCCGCGTCACCGCTTTTCAGCAGTTTGCGCGTGTTCTTGCAGGTCGGGTTGGTGCAACCGAAAAACTTGCCGAAGCGACCGGTCTTGAGCTGCATCTCGCTGCCGCACTTGTCGCATTCCAGGCTCGGGCCTTCATAGCCCTTGATGCGGTAGCTGCCCTCTTCGATCTCGTAGCCGTCGCAATCCGGGTTGTTACCGCAGATGTGCAGCTTGTGCTTCTCGTCCAGCAGGTAGGCGTCCATCGCCGTGCTGCAGATGGGGCAGCGGTGCTTGCCCCGCAGTACCAGCGACTCGGATTCACCCTCGTCGTCGGCGGCGATTTCATCACCCGGCACCAGGTTGACGGTGGCCTTGCAGCGTTCTTTCGGCGGCAGGCTGTAGCCCGAGCAACCGAGGAACACGCCGGTGGATGCGGTACGAATCTGCATCGGACGGCCACAGGTCAGGCACGGGATGTCGGTCATCACCGGCTGGTTGGCACGCATGCCGCTCTCGGGGCTTTCAGCCACTTCGAGTTTTTTCTTGAAGTCGCCGTAGAACTCGTCGAGCACGTTTTTCCAGTCGCGCTCGCCCTGGGCCACGTCATCGAGGTTCTCTTCCATACCGGCGGTAAAGCCGTAGTCCATCAGGTTGGAGAAGCTCTCGGACAGGCGCTCGGTAACGATATCGCCCATCTTTTCCGAATAGAAACGACGGTTGTGCAGCGCGACGTAGCCACGGTCCTGGATGGTGGAGATGATCGCCGCGTAGGTCGACGGACGACCGATACCGCGCTTCTCCATCTCTTTCACCAGGCTGGCTTCCGAATAACGCGCCGGCGGCTTGGTGAAGTGTTGGGACGGGTCGAGCTT
The DNA here is from genome assembly GCF_900067035.1 of Pseudomonas sp. 1 R 17. Lineage (NCBI taxonomy): Bacteria > Pseudomonadati > Pseudomonadota > Gammaproteobacteria > Pseudomonadales > Pseudomonadaceae > Pseudomonas > Pseudomonas sp. 1 R 17. The sequence goes on along the minus strand of NZ_FKLB01000037.1, from coordinate 252,166 downwards.
GATCAGCTTCAGCGTGTCGCCCTGGGCCATGTCCGGCAGCACATCGTCATCGCCAGGCTTGGCGATCTGCGGCATCACACGGGTGTAGCCGTCGAACTTGAGGATACGGCCCTTGGCACGCAACTCGAAATCGCCCGCACCCACGCTGACAGTAGTGGACAGGTATTGCGCCGGCAGCATCTGGCAAGCCAGGAACTGGCGCCAGATCAGCTCGTAGAGGCGCTCAGCGTCGCGCTCCATGCCACTCAGCTTGCTTGGCTCGGTGTTGGCATCGGAAGGACGAATCGCTTCGTGAGCCTCCTGGGCGCCTTCTTTGCTGCTGTAGACGTTCGGCTTCTCCGGCAGGTACTTCTTGCCGAATTCGCTTTCAATATAGGTACGCGCCATCGCCACCGCGTCTTGCGACAGGTTGGTGGAGTCGGTACGCATATAAGTGATGTAGCCGGCTTCGTACAGACGCTGGGCCATCATCATGGTTTTCTTCACCCCGAAGCCCAGGCGGTTGCTCGCGGCCTGTTGCAGGGTGGAGGTGATGAACGGCGCCGACGGCTTGCTGCTGGTCGGTTTGTCTTCACGCTTGACGATGCTGTAGCTGGAGGCCTTGAGCTTCTCCAGCGCGGCCATGGCCTGGGCTTCGTTCAGCGGCTTGAACGCCTCGCCTTTCTCACGGGCCACTTCGAAGCGCACGTTGGCGCCCTTGGCGGTGCCCAGGTCGGCGTGGACTTCCCAGTATTCCTCGGGGTTGAACGCACGGATCTCACGCTCGCGCTCCACCACCAGCTTGACCGCTACCGATTGCACACGGCCGGCGGACAGGCCACGGGCGATCTTGGCCCACAGCAGCGGCGAGACCATGTAACCCACCACGCGGTCGAGGAAACGACGGGCCTGCTGGGCGTTGACACGATCGATGTCCAGCTCGCCCGGCTTGGAGAAGGCTTCCTGGATGGCTTTCTTGGTGATTTCGTTGAACACCACACGCTTGTAGCGGCTGTCATCACCGCCGATGGCTTCCCGCAGGTGCCAGGCAATGGCTTCCCCTTCGCGGTCCAAGTCCGTTGCGAGATAGATGGTGTCGGCATCCTTGGCGAGCCGGCGCAGCTCTTCGATGACCTTTTCCTTGCCCGGAAGGATTTCGTACTTGGCCTTCCAGCCATGATCCGGGTCCACACCCATGCGCGAGACCAGCTGCTTGCGCGCTTTCTCTTTAGGCGTGAGCACCGGACCTTCGCCCGCAGCCGCCTTGCCGCGCTTGGCGGCAGGCTCCTTGCTGGCGCTAGCCGAACCGCTGGTGGGCAGGTCTCGGATATGGCCGATACTCGACTTCACCACGTACTCGTTGCCCAAGTACTTGTTGATGGTCTTGGCCTTAGCCGGGGATTCCACAATGACCAGCGATTTGCCCATGGATCGGAAAATTCCTGAATTCGAGAAGTGAAAGGCAGTTGGCGCCTGACGCGGCAACGCTATATATAGTGGCAACAAGGTGAGGTCAAGCGCAGCATTCTGCGCGACCTGCCGTTATTGCCCTGAAAAAAGACTGGGTTCGACCTGGACCAAAGCAAAGCGCGGGACCTGCTCGCCGTCAACTTCGACGGTCTCCAGGAACATGCTCAAGGGGCGCACCCAAAAGCCGTAATCGCCATACAGTGCTTGGTAGAACACCACTTCTTCTTCGGTCTCGGAATGCCGTGCCACGCTGAAAACGCGGTACTGCGGACCTTTATAATGTTGGTAGAGCCCTGGTTCGACTTTCATGCTCTGACCCCCTTACAAAATTTGTTGAAAAAAATATTAAAAATTCCAAAAAACAAAAACCGGGGCACTGGGCCCCGGCTTCCGTCGACTCAACGCTTAGACGCGTTCGAAGACGGTGGAGATGCCTTGGCCGAGACCAATGCACATGGTTGCAACCCCAAGGTTACCGCCATTTTGCTTCATCACGTTAAGCAAAGTGCCGGAAATACGCGCACCGGAGCAACCGAATGGGTGGCCCAGGGCAATCGCACCGCCGTGCAGGTTAACCTTCTCGTTCATCTTGTCGAGCACTTTCAAATCTTTCAGCACCGGCAGGGCCTGTGCAGCGAAAGCTTCGTTGAGTTCGAAGAAGTCGATATCGGAGATGGTCAGGCCCGCGCGCTTCAAGGCTTTTTGTGTCGCCGGTACTGGACCATAGCCCATGATTGCCGGGTCCACACCCGCCACCGCCATCGAACGAATCACTGCCAGCGGCTGGATGCCGAGGTCCTGGGCACGCTGCGCCGACATCACGATCATGCACGAGGCGCCGTCGGTGATTTGCGACGAAGTACCCGCCGTCACGGTGCCGCCCTTTGGATTGAAGGCAGGCTTGAGGGCCGCCAGGCTTTCCAGGGTGGTATCCGGACGAATGGTTTCGTCGTAGTCGAACAGCTTGAGGAAACCGTTCTCGTCGTAGCCGTTCATCGGGATGATTTCATCCTTGAACTTGCCTTCCACGGTCGCCTTGTGGGCGAGCTGGTGGGAACGCACGCCGAACGCGTCCTGGGCTTCACGGGTAATGCCGTGCATCTTGCCGAGCATTTCCGCGGTCAGGCCCATCATGCCCGAGGCTTTTGCCGCGTACAGCGACATGTGCGGGTTAGGATCGACGCCGTGCATCATGCTGACGTGGCCCATGTGCTCCACGCCACCAACCACGAATACATCACCGTTGCCGGTCATGATCGCCTGGGCGGCGGTGTGCAGCGCACTCATGGACGAGCCACACAGGCGGCTGACGGTCTGGCCGGCTGCCGTGTGCGGGATCTGCGTCATCAGCGACGCCATGCGCGCGATGTTCCAGCCCTGCTCCAGGGTCTGGTTGACGCAGCCCCAGATCACGTCCTCGACTTCGTTCGGGTCGACCTTGACGTTGCGTTCCAGCAGCTTGCTGATCAGGTGCGCCGACATGTCTTCAGCGCGGGTGTTGCGGTGCATGCCGCCCTTGGAGCGGCCCATCGGCGTACGACCGAAGTCGACAATCACGACGTCTCTTGGATTCAAGCTCATAAATATTCTCGCTCTAGTCGTCTGGGCACTTAACCGAAGAAGCGCTGGCCGTTCTTGGCCATCTCACGCAGCTTCGCGGTCGGGTGGTACAGCGGGCCCAGATCAGCGTATTGATCAGCCAGGGCAACGAACTCGGCCACACCGATCGAGTCGATGTAACGCAGCGCACCACCACGGAATGGAGGGAAGCCAATACCGTACACCAGGCCCATATCGGCCTCGGCGGCGGTTTCAACGATGCCGTCTTCCAGGCAACGCACGGTTTCCAGGCACAGGGCGATCATCATCCAGTTGATGATGTCCTCATCCGACACCTCACGCTGTTCGTAGATGACCGGAGCCAGCACTTCGTGCACCGACGGGTCGGCCACTTTCTTCTGCTTGCCCTTCTTGTCCGCCTCGTAGGCGTAGAAACCCTTGCCGTTCTTCTGGCCCAGGCGCTTGGCCTCGTAGAGCGCGTCGATCGCCGAGCGGCGGTCGTCTTTCATGCGGTCCGGGAAGCCTTCAGCCATCACGTCACGACCGTGGTGGCCGGTGTCGATGCCGACCACGTCCATCAGGTACGCCGGGCCCATTGGCCAGCCGAATTTTTCCATGACCTTGTCGATGCGCACGAAGTCCACACCGGCACTCACCAGCTTGGCGAAACCACCGAAGTACGGGAACAGCACGCGGTTGACCAGGAAGCCCGGGCAGTCGTTGACCACGATCGGGTTCTTGCCCATTTTCTTGGCGTAGGCAACGGTGGTGGCAATCGCCAGCTCGCTGGACTTCTCGCCACGGATCACTTCCACCAGCGGCATCATGTGCACCGGGTTGAAGAAGTGCATGCCGACGAAGTTTTCCGGACGCTTGAGGGCCTTGGCCAGCAGCGAAATGGAAATGGTCGAGGTGTTCGAGGCCAGGATGGTGTCGTCTTTGACGTGGCCTTCAACTTCAGCCAGTACCGCCTGCTTGACCTTCGGATTCTCGACAACCGCTTCGACCACCAGGTCGACATGGCCGAAATCGCCGTAGGACAGCGTAGGACGAATACCGTTAAGCACTTCAGCCATCTTCGCCGCAGTCATACGACCTTTATCAACGCGGCCGACCAGCAGTTTGGCGGCTTCGGCCAGGCCCTGCTCGATACCGTGTTCGTTGATGTCCTTCATCAGGATCGGCGTGCCTTTGGACGCCGACTGATAGGCGATACCGCCGCCCATGATACCGGCGCCGAGCACGGCAGCCTGTTTCACGTCCTTGGCGATTTCGTCGTAGGCCTTGGCCTTTTTCTTCAGCTCCTGGTCGTTCAGGAACAGGCCGATCAGGCTCTGGGCCGCCGAGGTCTTGGCCAGTTTGACGAAGCCTGCTGCTTCCACTTCCAGGGCTTTGTCGCGACCGAAGTTCGCGGCCTTCTGGATGGTCTTGATCGCTTCAACCGGCGCCGGGTAGTTCGGGCCGGCCTGGCCAGCCACGAAACCCTTGGCGGTTTCGAACGACATCATTTGTTCGATGGCGTTGAGCTTGAGTTTTTCCAGCTTCGGCTGACGCTTGGCCTTGTAGTCAAATTCGCCGCTGATGGCGCCCTTGATCAGGTTCAACGCGGCTTCGGCCAGCTTGTCCGGAGCCACCACGGCGTCGACGGCACCGACTTTCAGTGCGTCTTCGGCACGGTTTTCCTTGCCGGCGGCAATCCACTCGATGGCGTTGTCGGCACCAATGATGCGCGGCAGGCGCACGGTGCCGCCGAAGCCTGGGTAGATGCCCAGCTTGACTTCAGGCAGGCCGATCTTGGCGGTGGCCGCCATGACGCGGAAGTCCGCCGCCAGGCACATTTCCAGGCCGCCGCCCAGCGCGATGCCATTGATCGCGGCAACGGTCGGTACGTTGAGGTCTTCGAAATCGCTGAAAATCTTGTTGGCTTCGAGGTTGCCAGCCACCAGCTCGGCATCGGGCAGCTTGAAGTTGTCGACGAATTCGGTGATGTCAGCGCCGACGATAAACACGTCCTTGCCGCTGGAGACGATCACACCTTTGATCGATGCATCAGCCTTGATGGTGTCTACGGCCTGACGCAGTTCGTTCAGGGTTAGACGGTTGAACTTGTTGACGGACTCACCCTTGAGGTCGAACTTCAGTTCGACGATGCCACTTTCAAGAGCCTTAACCGTGATGGCTTTACCTTCGTAAATCATCAACTGATCTCCACGATATGGAAGCTGAACAGTACACATTGGACGCTGGCCTATGCTTGGACATTGATAATTTCGTCAATGCTCAGGCCAATCCGCCAGGCACACCCGCCAATGCGATAGTCGGGTTTCTGTATGAGCGGTCTGACAGACAAACGCTCAATTCATACGCCCGTTTGATTTGGGTACGCCACCTTCATCCAATTCCGAGCAATTGTCAATCGCTCGAAAGGCTAGGAAAAACGCGACTTTCCAGTCATTTCAGAACCCCGGGGCCAGGCCCGCGATTCGTCAATATTCAACTATTCACGAAATCAATAATGAAAAAGATAGGGAAAACCGCTGTACAGAACCGGATATGCCGCTAGGCTAGCGACAACCGTAACGCGCCTGGATGAACATCCGACGCGGAAAACCCAGATTTACCGGCCTGCCTGGCCAACTCCAGCCCGATGATGCTTTCGGGCTTTTTATTGCCTGGCGTTTGGTATTTTTGTAGGAGCGAGCTTGCTCGCGAAAAATTCAAGGGCGCCGCGTATAACCTGAATACCCGCGTTATCGTTGACGATTTTCGCGAGCAAGCTCGTTCCTACAGAGAGCGGCAGAGGGCAGCATCAGGCCAGGGCCTTGAGCAATGTATCAATGGCGAGCAGGTCGCTCGCCTCGCCCTTCTCGCCCCAGTAAAGGGCGATCATTTGCTTGTCGGCCTCGACCTTGTAGACATTCGCCGGCAGCGTTGCAAAATGCGGCAACAACTTCTCATCGACACACACTTCGCGCCACTGATTGACCCACACGCCAGGCTCCAGCTGCCAGTAGCTCCAAACGGCCGGCATACTGCCGCGCCGGGGTCGGCAGTACTGCGCACACGGGCTCGGCGGCTCTTGCTTGAGCCAGTGCGGCCACTCCTGGGGCGCCAGTTGCATGGCCAGGCCGATGCGGCGTGCCTCCATGCGCAGGGCCATGCGCCCGCTCTGATGGCGTGATGGGCGCAGCCATGCCAGGGGGCTCAGAACCACGACAAGGATTGACACCACTATCCAGACCGTCATATGTGTACTCCCGATTTTTCTGATGAGCGGATTTGACCTGACGCAACCCTATCCGCTTGAAAGCAGCCATACTGAATCTATTGCAGTCCCCTGGAGGAACGCCCCATGTCCTACGAACATATTCTGGTCGCCGTAGACCTGACCGAAGAGTGCGATCCAGTGATCAAGCGCGCCCGAGCGTTTGCCGTTGCCAGTGGCGCAAAACTGTCACTGGTGCATATCGTCGAGCCCATGGCGATGGCCTTTGGCGGCGACGTGCCCATGGACCTTTCCCAATTGCAGCAACAACAGTTCGACCAGGCCAAGGAGCGCCTTGACCGCCTGATCGTCAAATACCCCGAAGTGACCAAGGAAAACTCCCACCTCACCTACGGCCAACCGCGCCAGGAAATCCACCACCTGGCCAAGGAGCAGCATTGCGACCTGATCGTGGTCGGCAGCCATGGCCGTCATGGTTTGGCGTTGCTGCTGGGTTCTACTGCCAATGATGTGCTGCACGGTGCGCCGTGCGATGTATTGGCCGTCAGACTGGTAAAAACCTCTTAAGGCCACATTTGAACCGCATTTCATATGAAAAAGCCCGGCGCCCATATTAGGGCGCCGGGCTTTTTTATTGCACGAAGGTCACTCAGGCATCCAGCTCGGCCCAACGCTCGACCAGCACTTCCAGCTCCTGGTTCAACGTCTCCAGGGAGGCGATGACCTTGGCGGTTTCCGCTGCCGGACGCAGGTAGAAACCCGCGTCAGCCATTTCCGCTTCTACTGCGGCGATCTGCTGTTCCTTGGCGTCGATATCACCCGGCAAGGCTTCCAGCTCACGCTGCAGCTTGTAGCTGAGTTTCTTCTTGGCCGCCGGTGCCGCTTCCTGGGCCGGTGCAGCCGCTTCCACCGGAGCCACCACAGCGGAGGTCAGGTCGGCCTTGCCGGACTTGCTCTCGGTCACGCCCAACAGGCGCGGCGAGCCGCCCTGACGCAGCCAGTCCTGGTAACCACCGACGTATTCGCGCACCTTGCCTTCACCTTCGAAGACCAGGGTGCTGGTGACCACGTTGTCGAGGAATGCCCGGTCGTGGCTGACCATCAGCACAGTGCCGTTGAAGGTCAGCAGGACCTCTTCCAGCAGCTCGAGGGTTTCCACGTCGAGGTCGTTGGTCGGTTCGTCGAGCACCAGCAGGTTGGCCGGCTTGCTGAACAACTTGGCCAGCAGCAGGCGCGCACGCTCGCCACCGGACAAGGCCTTCACGGGCGTACGCGCACGTTGCGGGCTGAACAGGAAATCACCCAGGTAGCTGAGTACGTGGCGGCTCTGGCCGTCGATATCGATAAAGTCGCGGCCTTCGGCGACGTTGTCGATCACGGTCTTTTCCAGGTCCAACTGATGGCGCAACTGGTCGAAGTAGGCCACGTCGATGCGCGTGCCCTCTTCCACCGTGCCGCTGGTCGGTTGCAGACCATTGAGCATCAGCTTGAGCAAGGTGGTCTTGCCGGTACCGTTGGCACCCAACAGGCCGATACGGTCGCCGCGTTGCAGGACCATGGAGAAGTCCTTGATCAGGAACGGGCCATCCGGGTGATGGAAGCTGACGTTCTCGAGCACCATGACCTGCTTGCCCGACTTATCGGCGGTATCCAGCTGGATATTGGCCTTGCCGGTGCGCTCGCGACGTTCGCTGCGCTCGACGCGCAGGGCCTTGAGGGCACGCACGCGGCCTTCGTTACGGGTACGGCGCGCCTTGATGCCCTGGCGGATCCAGACTTCTTCCTGGGCCAGTTTCTTGTCGAACAGGGCGTTGGCGGTTTCTTCGGCGGACAGCGCAGCTTCCTTGTGCACCAGGAAGCTGGCGTAGTCGCCGTTCCAGTCGATCAGGCCGCCACGATCCAGCTCAAGGATGCGCGTCGCCAGGTTTTGCAGGAAGGAACGGTCGTGCGTGATGAACAGCACGGCGCCCTGGAAATCCTTGAGGGCTTCTTCCAGCCAGGCGATGGCGCCGATGTCCAGGTGGTTGGTTGGCTCGTCAAGCAGCAGCAGGTCGGGCTCGGACACCAGGGCCTGGGCCAGCAGCACACGACGACGCCAGCCGCCGGACAACTCGGCGAGGGTCTTGTCGGCCGGCAGCTGCAGGCGGCTCAAGGTGCTGTCCACCAGTTGCTGCAGGCGCCAGCCGTCACGGGCTTCGAGGTCCTGCTGGACGTGCATCAGCTTGTCCAGGTCGGCTTCGGTGACGCAGTTCTGGGCCAGGTGATGGTATTGCGCAAGCAACTCACCGACACCGTCCAGGCCTTCGGCAACCACGTCGAACACAGTCCGTCCGTCGGCAACCGGCAATTCCTGCGGCAATTCGCCAATCTTGAGGCCTGGGGCGCGCCAGACAGAGCCGTCATCGGGCTTCTGGTCGCCCTTTACCAGCTTCATCATGCTGGACTTGCCGGTGCCGTTGCGGCCGATGATGCACACCCGCTCACCACGGGCGATCTGCCAGGACACCTTGTCCAACAACGGCATAGCGCCGAAAGCAAGGGACACATCGCTGAATTTGAGCAGGGTCATACGCTTCTCCAAAAACTGGGCGCGCATTCTACCTGACTTGAGGGTGGGATGCGGCCAGCATTTTCGCTACCGACACGTTCTGTAGGACATTTCCGGAGAACTTGAACGAACCACCCGGCAAAGCTTTCGCCGGCCGCTGGCAAAAGGCTAAGCTAGGGGCAATCAGTGTCGGCGGTGCCGGTGCTAGTCGTGATTTCTCTGCACGGACGTCTCATGCGCAGTCGCCTTTTCAACTTTTTATCTTGTCTGCTTTTTTCCGCCACCGCCGTTCAATCCGCCCAGGCCGTGGACCTCACCACCCAACGTCAATATTACGATGAAGCCAAACGCGCCCTGGCCAAGGGCGATACCGGCCCCTACATGCAATACAGCCAGGCCCTGGCCGACTACCCGCTGACGCCTTACCTGGCCTACGACGAACTGACCGCCCGGCTGAAGACCGCCAGCAACGAGGAAATCGAACAATTCCTTGCCAAAAACGGCGACCTGCCCCAGGCCAACTGGATGAAGCTGCGCTGGTTGCGCTGGTTGGCCGAGCGTGGCGACTGGCAGACCTTTGAAAAGTACTACGACCCCAAGCTCAATTTCGTCGAGCTGGACTGCCTGCATGGCCAGTTCCAACTGACCCACAACTTGAAGGCTGAAGGCTACAAAACCACGGAAAAACTCTGGATGACCGGCAAATCCCAGCCGGCCGCCTGTGATGCCACCTTCAGCCAATGGGCCGCCGACGGCCAACTCACTGAACAAAAAATCTGGGACCGCGCCAAACTCGCCGCCGAAGCACGCAATTACCCGCTGGCCAACAGCCTGGTAAAAACCCTGCCGACCCTGGGCGCCCAGGGCCGCCTGATGGTGGACGTAGCACAGAAGCCCGACATGCTCGGCGACCCGTCGCGCTTCCTGCCGGCCACCGAGGCGATGTCTGACGCCGTCGGCCTGGGCCTGCGCCGCCTGGCACGCCAGGATCCGGACAAGGCCATGGCACTGCTCGACGGTTACGCCAGCAGCATGCACTTCTCCCGTGACGAAAAAGTGGCAATCGCCCGTGAAATCGGCCTGACCCTGGCCAAGCGCTTCGACCCGCGAGCGCTTGAGGTGATGACCAAGTACGACCCCGAGTTGCGCGACAACACCGTGTCCGAATGGCGCCTGCGCCTGCTGTTGCGCCTGGCCCGCTGGGAAGATGCCTACCAACTGACGCGCAAACTCCCGCAGGATTTGGCCACCACCAACCGCTGGCGCTACTGGCAGGCCCGCAGCCTGGAACTGGCCGAGCCGAAAAACCCGCAAGCCCTGGTGCTGTACAAGAATCTCGCACAGGAGCGGGACTTCTATGGCTTCCTGGCCGCCGATCGCTCCAAGGCTCCGTACCAGCTGAAGAACAAGCCGCTGCTGATGAGCCAGGCGCTGGTCAACAAAGTGCGTAACACCCCGGGTGTGCGCCGTGCCCTTGAGTTCTACGCCCGTGGCCAGATCGTGGATGGCCGCCGCGAGTGGTACCACGTCAGCCGCCATTTCAACCGTGACGAAATGGTCGCCCAGGCCAAGCTGGCCTACGACATGAAGTGGTACTTCCCAGCGATCCGCACCATCAGCCAGGCCCAGTACTGGGATGACCTGGACATCCGCTTCCCGATGGCCCACCGCGACACCCTGGTGCGCGAAGCAAAGGTCCGTGGCCTGCATTCCAGCTGGGTATTCGCCATCACCCGCCAGGAAAGCGCATTCATGGACGACGCCCGCTCCGGGGTCGGCGCCAGCGGCCTGATGCAACTGATGCCCGGCACCGCCAAGGACACTGCGCGCAAGTTCAGCATCCCCCTGGCCTCACCCGCCCAGGTGCTGGACCCGGACAAAAACATCCAGCTCGGCGCGGCTTACCTGAGCCAGGTGCACAGTCAGTTCAACGGCAACCGTGTCCTCGCCTCCGCCGCCTACAACGCCGGTCCCGGCCGCGTGCGCCAGTGGCTACGTGGCGCCGACCACCTGAGTTTCGACGTATGGGTGGAAAGCATCCCGTTCGACGAAACCCGCCAGTATGTGCAGAACGTGCTGTCTTATTCGGTGATCTACGGGCAGAAGCTCAACTCGCCACAGCCGTTGGTGGACTGGCATGAGCGCTACTTTGATGATCAATAAGGTTTGAAGCAGAAATGAAAATGCCCGCATTGAGAGATGCGGGCATTTTTTATGCGCACCGCAACTCAGTGTTCGCTGCTCTCCTCAACCCCATCACTGAACTGCAACGCCGCCAATCGCGCATATAACGGATTGCTCGCAATCAACTGCTGATGCGTGCCCACCGCCACCAGCCTACCCTGATCCATCACCGCGATACGGTCAGCGTTCTTCACCGTCGCCAGTCGATGGGCGATAACCAGCGTGGTACGCCCTTGCATCAATTGCGGCAACGCTTGCTGGATCAGGTGTTCACTCTGGGCATCCAGGGCACTGGTGGCTTCGTCCAGCAGCAGGATCGGCGCGTCCACCAGCAACGCACGAGCAATCGCCAATCGTTGGCGCTGGCCGCCGGAGAGGCCCATGCCGCCGTCGCCGAGGTGGGTCTGGTAGCCGTCGGGCATTTGCAGGATGAAATCGTGGGCATGGGCGATGCGGGCGGCGGCTTCGACTTGCTCGCGAGTGGCCGCTGGGTTGCCGTAGCGGATGTTCTCCTCGACGCTGCCGAAAAACAGCGCCGGGCTCTGGGACACCAGGGCGAAGTGGCGACGCAGGTCCAGGGGGTCCAGATCGGTCAGCGCCTGGCCTTCAATCAGGATGCGGCCTTGCTGGGGATCGTAGAAGCGCAGCAGCAGGTCGAAAAGCGTCGATTTGCCCGCGCCGGACGGCCCCACCAGTGCCAGGGTTTCGCCGGAGTTGATGGTCAGGTTCAGGCCGTCGATGGCGTAGCTGTCCGGCCGCGAAGGGTAGGAAAAACGCAGGTCCTGCAGCTCCATACGGCCGCTGACGCGCTCGGGCAACTGCACTTTACCCGTGGCCGGCGCCTGGATCTCGTTGCTCGACTGCAACAGCTCACCAATGCGCTCCGCTGCACCGGCGGCACGTTGCAGTTCACCGAGGACTTCGCTCAGGGTACCGACGGCGCTGCCGACGATCAGGCTGTAGAACACGAACGCAGCCAGCTCGCCGCCGGAAATGCGCCCGCTGATCACATCCATGCCGCCGACCCACAGCATCACGCCCACCGCACCCAGCACCAGCATGATCACCAGGGTAATCAACCAGGCGCGCTGGGCGATGCGTTTGCGTGCGGTGGTGAACGCCTCTTCCACGGTCACGGCAAAGCGTTGCTCGTCCTGGACCTGGTGGTTATAGGCTTGCACGGTCTTGATCTGGCCAAGGGTCTCGGACACGTAGCTGCCCACATCAGCAATACGGTCCTGGCTCAGGCGCGACAGGCTGCGCACGCGACGGCCGAAGATCAGGATCGGCGCCAGCACCAGCGGCAGCGCCACCACCACGATGCTGGTGAGCTTGGGGTTGGTGATGAACAACAGCACGATGCCGCCGATCACCATCAAGGCATTGCGCAGGAACAGCGACAACGACGAGCCGATCACCGATTGCAGCAAGGTGGTGTCGGTGGTCAGCCGCGATTGGATTTCCGAGCTGCGGTTGTTCTCGTAGAAACCCGGGTGCAGGTAGATCAGGTGGTTGAAGACCTGCCGGCGAATGTCCGCCACCACCCGCTCACCGATCCACGACACCAGGTAAAACCGCGCAAACGTGCCCACGGCCAAGCCCAGCACCAACACCATGAACAGGCCGATGGACTGGTTGAGCAGGTGCGGTGACTGGGTCATGAAGCCCTGGTCCACCAGCAGGCGAATGCCCTGCCCCATGGACAAGGTGATGCCGGCGGTGACGATCAGCGCGACCAGAGCACCGAGGGCCTGCCAGCGGTAGGGCGCGATGAAACGACTGGCCAGGCGAATTGCACGGCGTTGACGGACTGAGAGCATGGAGGGCATCACCTGATCGGAAAGGGTTGGTACCTGCCTGCTTACATGGGGGGAACTTGCGCGAATAACAATGAGTCAGGTTAATTATGCCCGCCGATGCTGGCCCCTAGAGGCTATCGGTCTAACACCCGGCTGGAAATCCACAGCGGTTTCTGGTGGACTGGGTGTTCGAACCGGTGATCTCGTAAGGAGTTGTAACAGCGCGGTCACTCGGGGGTTATACAGTAGGTACACAACCTGATGAGGAGACAGGCCATGACCTTGCAAAACAGCAGCGATGCCAAGATTGAAGTGATCCGCCAACCGCAGCACTTGCCTTGCTCCGTGATCGACGCCCAGGGCCGCGAAGTGCAGATTACCGAAGAGATGATCCAGCAAGCGTGCCGCGAGCTGGAACAGCGACTGGTCAAGCCTGCCCAGCAAGGCTGAAGGGCCTACGCTCTTTCAAACCCGGCCCCGGTGGCCGGGTTTTTTATTCGGTGTTTAAACGGTTGCCGCGCCCAATGCGGACACGATGCGCGCCAACACCGCTGACTCCCCATTCACAATGCGCACCTTCAAGCCGTCGATTTCACGACGCTCCGGATAATGCTTGCGCAGCACGTCGAACGCCTTGCGTTGTTCTTCGACGGTACCCACCAGGCTGCGGCGGAAATCCGCATCATCACGGCGCGGGTCGTACACGCTGCGGCACAACGTCGCCAGCGCCCAGGCCGGATCGGTCGATGCGTTCAAGTGCACTTCGGCCAGCCACGGTTGCGGCAACAAGTCGCCCAACTGAATGCTCGGCTCCTGGCCCAGGTGCCCGCAGAACGCCTGATAGATCTGCGCCGTACCGCGCTGCTTGCCGTCCAGGCTGTAACCGGCAATATGCGGGGTGGCCAACACACACAGGTCGGCCAGGTCGACGTCCACCTCGGGCTCGCCTTCCCAAACGTCCAGCACCGCTTGCAGGTCTTCACGCGCCAGCAGCACATCGCGCAGGGCCGCGTTGTCCACCACCGGGCCACGGCTGGCGTTGATCAGCCAGGCGCCGGGCTTGAGGCGGTTGAGGCGGTCGCGATCAAACAGGTGCCAGGTGGAACCATGGCCGGACTTGGTCAGCGGCGTGTGCAGGCTGATCACATCGCATTGCTCGATGATCTGCTCGAGGCTGACGTAATCGCCGTCTTCGGCGATCTGCCGCGGCGGGTCGCAGACCAGCACGTTCCAGCCCAGGCCCTTGAGCACTTCGATCAGCCGCCCGCCCACTTCACCGGCGCCGACCACGCCATAGGTACGCTGATTGAGGTCGGCGCCTTCGATCTCGGCCAGGGTTTGCAGGCTGCCCAGCACATAGTCCACCACGCCACGCGCATTGCAGCCGGGGGCGCTGGACCACTGGATACCGGCCTGCTTGAAGTAATCGAGGTCGAGGTGGTCGGTGCCGATGGTGCAGGTGCCGACAAAACGCACCTGCGTGCCGTCCAGCAGGGCGCGGTTGACGTTGGTCACCGAGCGCACCAGCAGCACATCGGCCTGTTCGACGGTGGCGCGGTCGATGGAACGGCCGGACACTCGGCGAATCTCGCCAAATCCTTGGAAGAACTCATCGAGCAGCGGGATATTTTCGTCGGCAACAATCAGCATGGCAGGCTCCTTTGGCGGATCAGCAGTGTACAGGGATGCGATCTTCAATGTGGGAGGGGGCTGGCAGGTCGCTTACAAATCCCTAACACAGGTTTTTTCCTGACCGTTACGTCAAGGCGTAGAATCCGCGGCCTTGCACCCTCTTGACTGGACTTGCGTACGTGAACACTGCCACTGCCCCCCTCACCCGCCCCGCCCGCATCAGCCGGGAAGTGGGTGGCCTGCTGACGCTCGCGCTGCCGATCATGATCGGCCAACTGGCAACCACGGCCATGAGCTTCGTCGATGCGGTGATGGCCGGGCGCGTCAGCCCCCAGGACCTGGCGGCGGTGGGCCTGGGCAATTCGATCTGGATTCCGGTGTACCTGCTGATGACCGGTACGCTGCTGGCCACCACGCCGAAAGTCGCCCAGCGCTACGGTGCGGGCCACTACGGCGAAATCGGGCCGTTGGTGCGTCAGTCACTGTGGCTGGCGGTGGTGGTCGGCATCATCGGCGCACTGCTGTTGCTTTGCGCCGAGCCGATCCTGCATGCCATGAAGGTCGAGCCGGACCTTATCGCCCCCACCATGGGCTACCTGCATGGCATCGCCGCCGGGATGCCGGCCATCGCCCTCTACTACGTGCTGCGCTGTTTCAGTGATGGCCTGGGCCGCACCCTGCCCAGCATGGCCATGGGCCTGTGCGGGTTAGCGCTGAATATTCCACTGAACTACATCTTCATCTACGGCCACCTGGGCGTGCCGGCCATGGGCGGCGTAGGCTGCGGCTGGGCCACGGCCATTGCGATGTGGGTGATGATGCTCGGCATGGCCGCCTGGACCCGCTGGGGGGCGGCCTACCAGAGCAGCGAACTGTTCAAGCGCTTCGACTGGCCGCAGTGGTCGGTGATCAAGCGCGTACTGGGGATTGGCCTGCCGATCGGCATCGCGATCTTTGCCGAATCGAGCATCTTTGCCGTCATCGCCCTGCTGCTCGGCAGCCTGGGCGCCACCGTTGTGTCGGGGCACCAGATCGCGCTGAACGTCAGCTCACTGGTGTTCATGATCCCCTACTCCCTGAGCATGGCCGTCACCGTGCGCGTCGGCCAGGCCCTGGGGCGTGGCGAGGCGCGTGAAGCACGCTTCGCCGCCGGGGTCGGCATGGGCACGGCGCTGGCGTACGCCTGTCTGTCGTGCAACCTGATGCTGGTGTTTCGCGAGCAGATTGCGGCGATCTACACCCCGGACCCCATCGTCATACACCTGGCCTCGACGCTGATCGTGTTTTCAGCGCTGTTTCAGTTCAGTGACTCGATCCAGGTCACCGCCGCCGGCGCCCTGCGTGGCTACCAGGACACCCGTGTCACCATGGTGCTGACCCTGTTTGCCTATTGGGGCGTGGGGCTGCCGGTGGGGTACGCCCTGGGGCTGAGCAACTGGCTGGGCGAACCCAGCGGCCCGAGCGGTTTGTGGCAAGGGCTGATCGTGGGCTTGAGCTGTGCGGCGGGGATGCTGCTGGTGCGCCTGGCGCGCAGTGCACGCCGGCGCATTCGCGCCAACAAGGCATAAGCACAACGCGTACCCCTGTAGGAGCGAGCTTGCTCGCGAAAAACCCGAGAGCGCCGCGTTCCTTCAGGATACCCGCATCATCGTTAACGCCCTTCGCGAGCAAGCTCGCTCCTACAGGGACCGGTGTTAGTCGAGTTTTTTGCGGATCCAGTACAGATAGGTACCGGCCTGCTCCTGTTGATCCACCAGTTCATGGTCAAGGAACACGCAGAACTTGGGGATATCGCGGCGCGTCGACGGGTCGGTCGCGATCACCTTGAGCAAGCCGCCGGGCGGCAGGTCGCGGATGTGCTGGTGCAGCATCATCACCGGCTCAGGGCAGTTGAGGCCCGTTGCGTCGAGGGTGCCATCCACGGCGGTGTCGAAAATATCGCTCATTGTCTACTCCTGAAACCGGCGCTCAGTTTAGCGGGCCTTGGTTTTCTTCACATCCACCAGCCGACGCAGGTGGCAGGTCACTTCTTCACGGTCGTGATACAGCTGCTTGCAGCCGATCTCCACCCGAATGCCGCGCGCCTTGAAACCGTCCTCGATACGTTCCAGCAGGCGCTTGACCTCGGCGTAACGCTGTTTCATCGGCAATTTCAGGTTCACCACCGCCTCGCGGCAATGCCCTTCGCCGATCCAGGTCTCCAGCAATGCCGCGTTGCGCGCCGGCTTTTCGACGATGTCACACACCATCCAGTCCACCGGCTGCTTGGGCACGAAAGTAAAGCCGTCGGCCATCAGGTGCTGCACCAGGCCGGTGTCCATCAGGCTTTCGGCCATGGGGCCGTTGTCGATGGCGGTCACCAGCATGCCACGGTTGACCAGTTGCCAGGTCCAGCCGCCAGGGGCCGCCCCCAGATCGACACCGGTCATGTCGCCATGCAGGCGCTCGTCCCACTGGTCGCGGGGGATAAAGTGGTGCCAGGCCTCTTCCAGCTTCAGGGTCGAGCGGCTGGGCGCGTCCCGGGGGAATTTCAACCGCGGGATGCCCATCGGCCACATCGCCGAGTTATTCGACTCGGCCAGGCCCATGAACACTTCGCGGCCGCTTTTGAAGGTCAGCAGCAGGCGCGGCTTGCTCGGGTCGTCCACCAGCTTGCCGGCGTTCAACAAGGCTTTGCGCAGGTGCACTTCGAATTTCTTGCAGAAGTTCGAGAGTTCCTTGCCGTCATTGGTGTCGACCATCTCCAGCCACAGGCTGCCGCACACCGGGAATTCACGCAGGTGAGCGAGGATCACGCTGATACGGTCGGTTTCCGGCAGGTCGATAAACACCCCGCGCGCCCACTGCCGCGGGAAGATCAGCTCGGCAAAGCGCTGGCCGTGCATCAGGCGCTGGGCGCCGTCTTCTTCGGTGCAGACAAATTCGGCGCAGGCGCTGCCGGTCTTGGCCTTGGCGTAGCCGGAAACGTTCAGGCGCGCGGCGTGTTCCGCGATCTCGGAACAGACTTCGCCCTCAAACCCCGGGCGGCAGTGCATAAAAAGGGTGTTCATCGACTCTCCTGGTGACTCAACTGACGTTGCGCTATCGCAATGCCTGTCATGAAAACGCGCGCATGATAGCCGAGTTCGGAACCTTGGTTCTGTCCATAGAGTCCAGTAATTAGCCAGCTACTGAAAACAGCGCTAGTTTGAAAGCTCTGTTCGTCCCGTCAGGTCCGTAGCCGTGCGGACCATAAGGAGTCATGTAATGTCATCCCTTGATAGCCTGAGAACCCTTAAAACTTTAGAAATCGACGACAAGACCTACCACTATTTCAGCCTGCCCGAAGCCGCCAAGCGCCTGGGTGACCTGGATAAGCTGCCGATGTCCCTCAAGGTGCTGCTGGAGAACCTGCTGCGCTGGGAAGACAACAAGACCGTCACCGGCGCCGACCTCAAGGCCATTGCCGCCTGGCTCAAAGAGCGCCAGTCCGACCGCGAGATCCAGTACCGCCCCGCCCGCGTCCTGATGCAGGACTTTACCGGCGTACCCGCCGTGGTCGACCTGGCCGCCATGCGCGCCGCCGTGGCCAAGGCCGGCGGCGACCCGCAGCGCATCAACCCGCTCTCGCCCGTGGACCTGGTGATCGACCACTCGGTGATGGTCGACAAGTTCGGCAACGCCGACGCCTTCGAGCAGAACGTCGACATCGAAATGCAGCGCAACGGCGAACGCTACGCCTTCCTGCGCTGGGGACAGAGCGCCTTCGACAACTTCAGTGTGGTACCGCCGGGCACCGGCATCTGCCACCAGGTCAACCTCGAATACCTGGGCCGCACCGTGTGGACCAAGGACGAGGACGGCCGCACCTACGCCTTCCCAGACACCCTGGTGGGCACCGACTCCCACACCACCATGATCAACGGCCTCGGCGTGCTCGGCTGGGGCGTGGGCGGGATCGAAGCGGAAGCGGCGATGCTCGGCCAACCGGTGTCGATGCTGATCCCGGAAGTGATCGGCTTCAAGCTCACCGGCAAATTGAAAGAAGGCATCACCGCCACCGACCTGGTGCTGACCGTCACCCAGATGCTGCGCAAGAAAGGCGTGGTGGGTAAGTTCGTCGAGTTCTACGGCGACGGCCTGGCCGACCTGCCCCTGGCGGACCGCGCGACCATCGCCAACATGGCCCCGGAATACGGCGCCACCTGCGGCTTTTTCCCGGTGGATGAGGTGACGCTGGACTACCTACGCCTGTCCGGTCGCCCGGCTGCAACCGTGAAGCTGGTCGAGGCCTACACCAAGGCCCAGGGCCTGTGGCGCCACGCTGGCCAGGAACCGGTGTTCACCGACAGCCTGGCCCTCGACATGGGCAGCGTCGAAGCCAGCCTCGCCGGGCCGAAACGCCCACAGGACCGTGTGTCCCTGCCCAATGTCGGCCAGGCGTTCAGCGACTTCCTCGACCTGCAGTTCAAACCCACCACCAAGGAAGAAGGCCGCCTGGAAAGTGAAGGCGGCGGCGGTGTGGCCGTGGGCAACGCCGACCTGGTGGGCGAAACCGACTATGAATACGAAGGCCAGACCTATCGCCTGAAAAACGGCGCCGTGGTGATCGCCGCCATCACCTCCTGTACCAACACGTCCAACCCCAGCGTGATGATGGCCGCCGGGCTGGTGGCGAAAAAAGCCGTGGAGAAAGGCCTCACGCGCAAACCCTGGGTGAAAACCTCCCTGGCGCCTGGCTCCAAAGTGGTCACCGACTACTACAAGGCCGCGGGCCTCACCCAGTATCTGGATAAAATTGGCTTCGACCTCGTGGGCTATGGCTGCACCACCTGCATCGGCAACTCCGGGCCGTTGCCCGAGCCGATTGAAAAAGCCATCCAGAAGGCCGACCTCGCCGTAGCGTCGGTGCTGTCCGGCAACCGCAACTTTGAAGGCCGCGTGCACCCCCTGGTGAAAACCAACTGGCTGGCCTCGCCGCCGCTGGTGGTGGCCTACGCTTTGGCGGGGACCGTACGCATCGATATCAGCAGCGAACCGCTGGGTAACGATCAACAGGGTAATCCGGTGTATTTGAAGGACATCTGGCCGAGCAGCCAGGAGATCGCCGACGCCGTTGCGCAGGTCAGCACCGGAATGTTCCACAAGGAATACGCCGAGGTGTTTGCCGGTGACGAACAGTGGCAAGCCATTGAAGTGCCACAGGCCGCGACCTATGTGTGGCAGAAAGACTCCACCTACATCCAGCACCCGCCATTCTTCGACGACATCGCCGGGCCTCTGCCGGTGATCAAAGACGTCAAGGGCGCCCACGTACTGGCGTTGCTGGGGGACTCGGTGACCACCGACCACATTTCCCCCGCCGGCAACATCAAGACCGACAGCCCCGCCGGCCGCTACCTGCGCGAGCAAGGCGTGGAGCCGCGTGACTTCAACTCCTACGGCTCACGTCGGGGCAACCATGAAGTTATGATGCGCGGCACCTTCGCCAATATACGCATTCGCAACGAAATGCTTGGCGGCGAGGAAGGCGGCAATACGCTGTACATCCCCACCGGCGAGAAAATGCCGATCTACGATGCGGCCATGAAGTACCAGGCCTCGGGCACACCGCTGGTGGTGATCGCCGGTCAGGAGTACGGCACCGGCTCCAGCCGCGACTGGGCCGCCAAGGGCACCAACCTGCTGGGGGTCAAGGCGGTGATCGCCGAGAGTTTCGAGCGGATTCACCGTTCCAACCTGGTGGGCATGGGCGTGCTGCCGCTGCAGTTCAGGCTGGATCAGAACCGCAAGGCGCTGAAGCTTACGGGCAAGGAGAAGATCGATATTCTCGGCCTGACCGAGGTAGAGATCGTGCCGCGGATGAACCTGACGCTGGTGATTACCCGCGAGGATGGCAGCAGCGAGAAGGTCGAGGTGCTGTGCCGGATCGATACCTTGAATGAAGTGGAGTACTTCAAGTCGGGGGGGATTCTGCACTATGTGCTGCGGCAGTTGATTGCCTCTTAAGGCGATCTCAAAAGCAATGGAGATCAAATGTGGGAGGGGGCTTGCCCCCTCCCACATTTTGACCGCGTCTAACGCTTCAGATCAGCCGAACAACCACTTCCACAGCAGTACCAGCACCACTACCGCCAGCACCGGCCGCGCAATGCGGTAAGCCTTCGGATGCTTGCGCTTCCACTGCTTGACCACGCCGCTGAACTTGTCGCTGAAGGTCTTGCTCCAGGCATACGCCTGGTTGATGCCGCCGACGCGCTCGTCATCCAGGTTCTGCGGTGCGGTGGCGCGGCCCAACTGCTTGCTGACCCAGCGGTTGACGCGGGTCATCAGGCGGTTGCTCAGCGGACGCTCGATGTCGCAGAACAGGATCACGCGGGTCTTCTCGGTTTCGTTCTTCACCCAGTGCACATAGGTTTCGTCGAACATCACGTCTTCACCGTCGCGCCAGGCATACACCTGGCCGTCGACGAAGATGCGGCAGTCGTCGGAGTTCGGCGTGGACAAGCCCAGGTGATAACGCAGGGAACCGGCAAACGGGTCACGGTGCGGGTTGAGGTGGCTGCCGCCCGGCAACAGCGCGAACATCGCGCCCTTGACGTTGGGGAGGCTGCTCACCAAGGCCACGGTTTTCGGGCACAGCACCTCGGCCGATGGCAGGGGTTTGTCGTACCACTTGAGGTAGAAACGCTTCCAGCCCTTCTTGAAGAACGAACCGAAACCGGCGTCGTTGTTCTTTTCGGCGGCGCGGATGTAACCCTCGTCGAACAGGTGCATGGCCTCTTCGCGGATCACCTCCCAGTTGTCCTTGAGCACGTCCAGTTCCGGGAACTTGCTGCGGTCCAGGTACGGCTTGGACGGCACGGCCGAAAACAGGTACATCAAGGCGTTATAGGGGGCGAACAGCGCCGAATGGTTGACGAACTGGCGCAACATCGGCAAACGGGCCTTGCCGCGCAGGTGCACATACAGCGTGCTGCCGATAAACAGCAACAACACCGACAGTTTGGCGGCCAAAGAAAAGGTCATGCAGCAACTCCTGGAAATAAGCGCCTGGCCAACAGCCTCCCGGCGACGGGAGACCAGACGTGACAGCCGGCCATGATAAACAGTTGGGCCATTATGCAGAAGGCCCAGGCTGACCGGCTGACATAAATCAAGCCTGGTTTTCCTGCTCGGTAAACAAATCGCTGAACAGCATGCTCGACAGGTAGCGTTCACCGGAGTCCGGCAGGATCACCACAATGGTCTTGCCCTGCATTTCCGGCTTCTCGGCCAGGCGTACGGCCACGGCCATGGCGGCACCGCAGGAGATACCGCACAGGATGCCCTCTTCCTGCATCAGGCGCAGGGCCATGGCCTTGGATTCCTCGTCGGTCACCAGTTCCACGCGGTCGACCATCGACAGGTCGAGGTTTTTCGGCACGAACCCGGCGCCAATCCCCTGGATCTTGTGGGGGCTGGGCTTGATCTCTGCACCGGCCAGGGCCTGGGTGATCACCGGCGACACCATCGGCTCGACAGCCACCGACAGGATCGGCTTGCCTGCAGTGTTCTTGATGTAGCGCGACACACCGGTGATGGTGCCCCCCGTGCCCACGCCCGCCACCAGCACGTCCACGGCGCCATCGGTGTCGTTCCAGATTTCCGGGCCGGTGGTTTTTTCGTGGATGGCCGGGTTGGCCGGGTTTTCGAACTGGGCCGGCATAAAGTAGGTGGCCGGGTCACTGGCAACGATTTCGCCGGCCTTGTCGATGGCACCCTTCATGCCCTTGGCCGGCTCGGTGAGGACCAATTCGGCGCCGAGGGCCTTGAGCACCTTGCGGCGTTCGATACTCATGGACGCCGGCATGGTCAGCAGCAACTTGTAGCCACGGGCGGCGGCGACAAAGGCCAGGCCGATACCGGTATTGCCGGAAGTCGGTTCCACGATGGTCATGCCCGGCTTGAGCTTGCCGGTGCCTTCGGCGTCCCAGATCATGTTTGCGCCAATGCGGCACTTCACCGAATAACCCGGGTTACGCCCCTCGATCTTGGCCAGGATGGTCACGCCACGCGGTGCGATACGGTTGATCTGAACCAGGGGCGTGTTACCGATGGAGTGCGCGTTGTCTGCAAAAATGCGGCTCATGGCGGGTCCTATTAGGCGGTTTTCAGAAAGGCTCCAAGGGTATGCCTCGTGCTGCAAAGCGTCCAGTCGAAGGAACGTTGCACCTGCCGCAGGGGTCCACCGCACCAGTATGGACAGAGGACTCTCCCCATGAAACGTCGCTACAGCTGGCCACTATGGACCATTGCCGGATTGCTGGTGGTCCTGGTCGCCGTGAGCATCGCGCTCCCTTACCTGGTGCGTAACTACCTGAATGACAAGCTCGCCGACATGGGCGATTACCGTGGCCAGGTGACCGACGTGGACCTCGCGCTGTGGCGGGGTGCGTACCGGATCAACGGCCTGGAGATCGTCAAGGTCGACGGCAAGGTGCCCGTCCCGTTCGTCAAGGCGCCGCTGATCGACCTGGCGGTGAGCTGGCACTCTCTTTGGTACGACCACGCGGTGGTGGCCAAAGTGCTGTTTATCCAGCCTGAGGTTAACTTCGTCGACGGCGGCGCCAACAAACAAGCCTCCCAGACCGGTAAGGGTACCGACTGGCGCGAGCAGTTGAGTAAGTTGGCCCCCATCACCCTCGACGAAGTACGCATCGAAGACGGCAAGATCGCCTTCCACAACTTCAGCTCCAAGCCCGTGGTGAAGATCGACGCGACCGACGTCAACGCCAGCTTCTACAACCTGACCAATGTGGTCGACGTCAAAGGCCGGCGCGACGCGCGCTTCGACGGCAAGGCCCTGCTGCAAGGCCAGGCCCCGCTGGAAGCCACCGCCACCTTCGACCCGCTGAGCAATTTCGAGAACTTCGAGTTTCGCTTCCGCGCCAGGGACTTGCAGCTCAAGCGCATGAACGACTTCGCCGCCGCCTATGGCAAGTTCGACTTCAAGGCCGGCACCGGGGACGTGGTGATCGAAGCCCAGGCGGAAAAAGGTCAATTGACCGGGTACATCAAGCCGCTGCTGCGCGACGTGGAAGTCTTCGACTGGCAGCAGGACGTGGAGAACAAGGACAAGAACATCTTTCGTTCGATCTGGGAGGCCGTGGTGGGCGCCAGCGAGACCGTATTGAAGAACCAGGCAAAGAACCAGTTCGCCACCCGCGTGGAACTCAGTGGCAGCGTGCACCAGCAAAATGTCAGCGCGTTCTCCGCATTTTTGGCGATTTTGCGTAATGGTTTTATCCAGGCGTTCAATGCGCGCTATGAGCAGCCCAAGCCCAGCGCAGATTAAAATGTGGGAGGGGGGCTTGCTCCCGATGGCAATGTTTCAGCCAACAGATTCATTGGCTGATCCGCCGTCATCGGGAGCAAGCCCCCTCCCACATTGGTCATTCAGAGACTGAATAACCCGTCTGCGTTCACAGTCGCCGGGGCCGCGCGGTATAGTCCGGGCATTGATGAATTCGAGGAATGACCGATGAAGTTCGAAGGCACCCAGGCCTACGTTGCCACTGATGACCTGAAACTGGCCGTCAACGCTGCCATCACCCTGGAGCGTCCGCTGCTGGTCAAGGGTGAGCCCGGCACCGGCAAGACCATGCTCGCCGAACAACTGGCCGAGTCCTTCGGCGCCAGGCTGATTACCTGGCACATCAAGTCCACTACCAAGGCCCACCAGGGCCTGTACGAGTACGACGCGGTCAGCCGCCTGCGCGACTCGCAACTGGGAGTGGACAAGGTGCACGACGTGCGCAACTACCTGAAGAAGGGCAAGCTCTGGGAAGCATTCGAGTCCGAGGAGCGGGTGATCCTGCTGATCGATGAAATCGACAAGGCCGACATCGAGTTCCCCAACGACCTGCTGCAAGAGCTCGACAAGATGGAGTTCTACGTCTACGAAATCGACGAGACCATCAAGGCCAGGAAGCGCCCGATCATCATCATTACCTCCAACAACGAAAAAGAGCTGCCGGACGCGTTCCTGCGCCGCTGCTTCTTCCACTACATCGCCTTCCCCGACCGCACCACCCTGCAAAAAATCGTCGATGTGCACTACCCGGACATCAAGAAGGAGCTGGTCAGCGAGGCGCTGGACGTGTTTTTCGACGTGCGCAAAGTCCCCGGCCTGAAGAAAAAACCGTCCACCTCCGAGCTGGTTGACTGGCTCAAGTTGCTGATGGCCGACAATATCGGCGAAGCGGTGCTGCGCGAGCGCGACCCCACCAAGGCCATCCCGCCTCTGGCCGGTGCCTTGGTCAAGAACGAGCAAGACGTGCAGTTGCTCGAACGCCTGGCATTCATGAGCCGTCGCGGTAATCGATAATGTTGCTCAACCTGTTCAATGAAATGCGCGCAGCCAAGGTCCCGGTGTCGGTGCGCGAGCTGCTCGACCTGATCAACGCGCTGAAACAGCGCGTGACCTTTGCCGACATGGACGAGTTCTACTACTTGGCCCGGGCGATCCTGGTCAAGGACGAACGGCATTTCGACAAGTTCGACCGCGCCTTCAGCGCCTACTTCAATGGCCTGGAAAAGCTCGACGATCACCTGCAGGCGCTGATCCCCGAAGACTGGCTGCGCAAGGAATTCGAGCGCTCGCTGAGCGATGAAGAGCGCGCACAGATCCAGTCCCTGGGCGGCCTCGACAAGCTGATCGAGGCATTCAAGAAACGCCTGGAAGAACAGAAGGAACGCCACGCCGGCGGCAATAAGTGGATCGGCACCGGCGGTACCAGCCCGTTTGGCTCCGGCGGCTACAACCCCGAAGGCATTCGCGTCGGCGACGCCGGCAAACGCCAGGGCAAGGCGGTAAAAGTCTGGGACCAGCGCGAATACAAGAACCTCGATGACCAGGTGGAACTGGGCACCCGCAATATCAAGATCGCCCTGCGCCGCCTGCGCAAGTTCGCCCGCCAGGGTGCGGCCGAAGAGTTGGACATCGACGGCACCATCGACCACACCGCTCGCGATGCCGGGCTGCTGAATATCCAGATGCGCCCGGAACGGCGCAACACCATCAAGCTGCTGTTGCTGTTCGATATCGGCGGCTCGATGGATGCCCACGTGAAGATCTGCGAAGAACTGTTCTCGGCCTGCAAGACCGAGTTCAAGCACCTGGAGTACTTCTACTTCCACAACTTCGTGTACGAGTCGGTGTGGAAGAACAACCAGCGCCGCACCTCCGAGCGCACCTCCACCCAGGACCTGCTGCACAAGTACGGTGCCGATTACAAAGTGATCTTTATCGGCGATGCGTCGATGGCGCCCTATGAAATCACCCAGGCCGGCGGCAGCGTCGAGCACTGGAATGAAGAGCCGGGGTATGTGTGGATGCAGCGCTTCATGGCCAAGTACAAGAAACTGATCTGGATTAACCCGTATCCCAAGGATACCTGGGGTTATACGGCCTCGACGGGGATTGTGCGGGAGTTGGTGGAGGATCAGATGTACCCGCTGACGTTGCGCGGGCTTGAGGAAGGGATGCGCTTCCTTTCGAAATAAACGCCGGTCCCAATCATGTAGGAAATCTAATGTGGGAGGGGCGGTGCGTCGCACCGCCCCTCCCACATTTTAAATTGCGGTGTTATGTAAAGCGGCGCAAATACTCGACATGCTGCCGATGCGCCGTTTCCTGCACCACCGGCGCCAACCTCACCTTTTCTCCCGGCAAACACTGCGCCAGCCGCGCCAGCGCCAATGGCGTCAACGCCCCTAGACGCGGGTACCCGCCAATGGTCTGGCGATCATTGAGCAACACAATCGGCTGCCCATCCGGCGGCACTTGGATGCCACCCAACGGGATCCCTTCGGAAATCAGCGAGGGCCCCTGGTACTGCAACGGCGTACCGAGCAAGCGCATGCCCATACGGTCGGCGCGGCTGTCCAGGGCCCAGTCGGTGTTGAAGGCATCGAACAGGCTCTGGCCGCTGAACCGACCAATTTGGGCGCCGACGATCACCTCCAGCGGCACCTTGGCCGGCAACGCCTGTTCGCTCAGCACTTTCATCGCACCGCCGGTACCGGAATAGGCCAAGCGCCCGCCTTCGGCCAAGGCCTTGCCGAAACCGTCCGGCCCGCCCAGCGCCTCACGTACCACCGTGGCGCAGCTGCCCAGCACATCCGGCGCATCAAACCCGCCGGGCGCCGCCAGGTAAGCCCGCGCGCCGCTGAACGGCTGGGTGAAGCGCAGGCGCTGGCCCTTTTGCAGGATAAAACTGCGCCCGGGGCTGAGGGCGCGCTCGTCGATATACGCGCCCAGATCCGCACCGGCCAACGCCAGCAGGCAATACTCCTCGGCCTGCACAGTAAAGCCGCCGAGGGTGATTTCCACCACCGGCGCGTTCAGCGCATTGCCCAGCAGCCAGTTGGCCCAGGACATCGACACCCAATCCAGCGCGCCGCCCTGGGTCACGCCCAGGTGACGCACGCCAAAACGACCGACGTCCTGCAACAGGCACAGCGGCGTGCTGGCCTGGATGATCAAGCGGCTCATGCCTGCGCCTCCAACGGCGTGTCATCGCCACCCAGATTGATAAATTCGGCGTGGCTGACTGACTCAAAGCGTACCGTGTCGCCAGGCTGCATCAGGCTGTAGCCGTCGCGCTCGCGATCAAACAGCTTGGCCGGGGTACGGCCAATGAGATTCCAGCCACCGGGGGACACCACCGGATAGGCAGCGGTCTGTCGCTCGGCGATACCGACACTGCCGGCCGCCACGCGCTGGCGCGGGGTGCTCAGGCGCGGTGTGGCGAGGATTTCATCCACCAGCCCCATAAAGGCAAAACCGGGGGCGAAGCCGAGGGCGAATACCTGGTATTCGTGGGCGCTGTGGCGGCGGATCACGTCGTCGACGGCCAGGCCACTGCGCTGGGCGAGTAATGTCAGTTCAGGGCCGACACTCAGGTCGTACCACACCGGCAGCACATGGCACTGGCCGCTGCCCTGGGCCTGGGGTTGCAGGTCGGTCAGGGCCTGGTCGATCAATTCCCGCGCCTGGGCCGGGCTCAACGCCGTGAGGTCGTAATGCACCATCAAGGTGGTGTAGGACGGCACCAGATCCACCAAGGCTGCGCCAAAACCGCTGCGCAAGCGATGGGTGGCGGCGAGCATCCACGGCATATTGGCTTCGGCGATCACCTCGAACAGACGCACCATCAGGCAGTCGATCGCCACCACTTCAATCCGCGGCTTCATGCTGGCTTCAATGCCTCGCGGATACGCTTTACGGCGGCGACCGAGCTGGCATTGTCGCCATGCACGCACAGGGTATTGGCGCGCAATAGCAGCGGGCTGCCGTCGCTGGCGGTCAGGGGTTGGCCACGGGAAAGGGTCAAGGACTGTTGGACGATGACCTCTGGATCATGGTGCACCGCCCCCGGCAATTGACGTGAAACCAGATGGCCGTTGGCGTCGTAGGCACGGTCGGCAAAGGCCTCGAACCACAGGATCACCCCGTATTCGTCGCCCAGTGCCTGGGCCGCGCTGTTGTCGCGGGTCGCCAACAGCATCAGCGGCAGGTCGCCATACGCGGCCACGGCCTCGATCACCGCACGCAGTTGCGCCGGGTTGGCCATCATGTCGTTGTACATCGCGCCATGGGGTTTGACGTAACTGACACGTCCGCCCTGGGCACGGCAGATGCCGTCGAGGGCGCCGATCTGGTAATGCAGCAGGTCCTGGATTTCCTGGGGGGTGTAGGCCATGGAGCGGCGGCCGAAGCCTTGCAGGTCCTGGTACGCCGGGTGTGCGCCCACCTGTACACCGTGCTTGAGGGCCAGGCTGACGGTCTTGCGCATGATGCTCGGATCGCCGGCATGAAAGCCGCAGGCCACGTTGGCGCAATCGATGAACGGCATCACCTCGGCGTCCAGACCCATGGTCCAGTTGCCAAAGCTCTCGCCGATGTCGCAATTCAATAGCAGACGGCTCACGGTGGTTGCTCCTGTAGGCTTTGTTTTTTGTAGTGTGGGATTTTTTACGCAGAACTCGCAACTTGTCCTGATACCCCAACGGCGCTTATCGTGGAATAGCCTGATTTTTGGCGTTTGCCCGGTGCGGCGTCCAACTAATAAAAACCGATCCATGCATAAGAAAAAGTTGATCCCATGAATTTGAAGTTCCTCGAAACCTTCGTCTGGGTGGCCAAGCTCAAGAGCTTCCGCCTGACTGCGGAGAAGCTGTTCACCACCCAGGCCTCGATTTCCAGCCGCATCGCCGTGCTGGAAAGCGAGCTGGGGGTAAAGCTGTTCCTGCGCGACTCCCGGGGCGTCAGCCTGACCCCGGAAGGCTTGAAGGTGCTCGATTACGCCGAGCAGATGATGGTGACCATGCAGGGCCTGAAACAGTCCCTGGAAACCACCAGCAGCAAGGTCGGGCGCATTCGCATCGGTGCGATGGACACGGTGATCCATACCTGGCTCAGCCCGTTGGTGGCGGAACTGATGGATCATTTCCCCCTGGTGGAAATCGAATTGATCGCCGACACCGCGCTTAACCTCAGCGATCAGCTGCAAAAAGGCTTTCTCGACCTGATCCTGCAAACCGACCTGCTGCGCCTGGAAACCGTGCGCAGCCTGGAGCTGGCCAGCCACCCCATGGCCTGGATCGTCGCCAGCCAGTCGATCTACAACCGCGACTACGCCTCCCTCGCCGAACTGGCCCAGGAGCGCATCATCACCTACTCGAAAAACTCCCACCCGCACCAGGACGTCATCAGCCTGATGCAGGCCAACGGCGTGGCCGCGCCACGGATGAACTGCGTGAACTCGGTGTCGGCGATTACCCGGTTGTTGCGCGATGGCTTCGGGATTGGTGCGTTGCCGCCGGTGCTGGTCAGGGAAGAACTGGCGCGGGGCGAATTGGTGATGTTGCCGATGGCGCAGAAACTGCCGAACCTGCAGGTGGTGGTGTCGTGGCGCGTGGGGGTGGAATTGGTGGAGGAGATCGTGGGGTTGTGCCAACAGGTCGTCGCCCGCTATGCCGAGGAAGTCGGCGAAGAGCGGATGGTGCTGAGCAACTGAATAAACCGGTACAAATGTGGGAGGAGGCAAGCCCCTCCCACATTAGACCGAGGTGTGGGTTAGAGACCTTTCAGGTCCCGCTCTTCGATTGGCCGGCTCTGGCGCAAGCGCTTGCCACCCAGCACCACCCAGTCGATCAGGCGGAACAGACACTCCAGGCCAAACGACAGCAGCATCGCACCGCCCAGGCCCCAGCCCATGGCTTCGGGGGTCAGCAGGATCTGGTAGCTGTAGCCGTTCCAGGTCTCCAGGCGGATATCCGGGTCGGCGGCCACCGCCACTTGCAGGGTACGGATGTACCACGGGCCTTGCATGGCCTGGAATTGCTTGTCCAACGCCACCTGGCGGTCAAGCATGGCGCCCAGGCTGTTGGCGTCGCTCTGGAACACCGGGTCGTCGCTGGCGCGGTAATGCGCCACCAAGGCCTTCAAGTCACCGTTGAAGAACTGTCGTGCGGTGGTTTCAAACCCGCTCAGGCCGGTCTGCGCCTCGATCAGGTGGGCTTCGACGCGCTTGGCGTAGTCGTTGATAAACCCCGGCACTTGCACGCCGACCAACAGGCCAATGGCAAACAGCACCAACCGCAGATAGCTGAGCAACATGGTCGATATCCTTACTCGGTAACGCCCTGGCTGACGCATTCACCGCGTCGCCACAGGCTCCATTGGCCCGGTTCGTAGCGGGTCCAGTTTTCGTTGTCGGTCAACGGCTCGGTGGCGATCACCGTCACCACATCGTTGGGGGTGGTTTCGGCCTGAAAATCGACGATCACGTCGACATCCTTCAGGCGCGCCGGACCAAACGGCGCACGCCGGGTGATCTGCGCCAGTTTGGTCGAGCAATAGCAAAACAGCCAGTCACCGTCGCTGAGCAGGCAGTTGAACACACCTTTGCTGCGGTATTCGGCACAGGCGGCGATCAGGTCCGGCAGCATCTGTTCGATGTCCACCGGCTCGGGGAAGGCCTCGCGCACGCGGTTGAGCAGGTCGCAGAAGGCCGCTTCGCTGTCGGTATCGCCGACTGGCCGATAGAACGTGGCGCGGGGGTGGAAGTCTGCCAACTGGCCGTTGTGGGCGAAACACCAGTTGCGGCCCCACAGTTCGCGCACGAACGGGTGGGTGTTGGCCAGGCTCACCTTGCCGACGTTGGCCTGGCGGATATGGCCGATCACCACTTCACTCTTGATGGGGTAACGCTGCACCAGCAGGGCGACTTCCGACTCACTGCTGGCGGCCGGGTCCTGGAACAGGCGCAGGCCACGACCTTCGTAGAAGGCGATGCCCCAACCGTCGCGGTGGGGGCCCGTACGTCCACCGCGCTGCATCAGCCCGGTAAAGCTGAACACGATATCGGTGGGGACGTTGGCACTCATGCCCAATAATTCACACATGCCAGGGCTCTCGCTGCAGGGCGGACAACGTTAAAGGCGCGGTTCGACCCGCATACCGCTCACCGGTGCAGGACGACGGAACGGCTCGTCGTCTTCATCCACAGGCTCGGCGGCCAAGGCGGCGTCGGTGGCGGCCTTGCGCTCACGGCGGGCGTTGGCGGCGCGCTCGATGGGCCAGCGGATCAGCACAAACACGAGGTACACACCAAAGGCGATCAGGGTGTACATGAACAAATCGGAAATCGCCCGCCAGGCGTTATTGCCGACCTTGAGCACCAGGTCCAGGGCCGTGATGGCCACGGCCGGCGCAAACTGAGTCTTGACCGGGTCGACGATGGTCGGGCTCAACAACAGCACGGCCATCAGCAATTGCAGCGGTTCGCGCAGCCAGCGCCAGATCCAGCGGGTCATGCGCCACCACACCAACAGGCAGCCCAAGGCAGCGAAGGCGTAAAGGCCCCAAGCGGTCAGATAGTCGTTCTCGGTCATGGTGTCCATGGCAAGGTAGGCAAACAGGCGGCTATGATAACGGCTTTTGCGTGTCGCGGCTGCAATGCCTGCCACCTTCCGCCAGACAGAGAGTGCTCCATGCCTTCATCGACCGCCCCGATTGCCCGTAAAGCCCCAGGCCAGGACCCGTACGCCTGGCTGCAAGAGCGCGACAGCGTTGAAGTCCTTGATTACCTGAAGGCCGAAAATGCCTTCCAGGAAGCCCAGCTCGCCGACCAGCAGGCCCTGCGCGAAACCCTGTTCGAGGAGATCAAGGGCCGCATCCTCGAAACCGACCTGTCCCTGCCCTCTCCCTGGGGCCCGTATCTGTATTACACGCGCACCACCGCCGGTGACGAATACGCCCGCCACTACCGCTGCCGCCGCCCGGCCGACGACGGCAACCAGGTGGACGACAGCAGCGAAGAGCTGTTGCTGGACCCGAACGTGCTGGCCAACGGCGGCTTCTTTTCCCTCGGCGCATTCAGCATCAGCCCCGATCACCAGCGCCTGGCCTACAGCCTCGATACCAGTGGCGAAGAGATCTATACCCTGTTCGTGAAGGAATTGGCCACCGACAAAGTCAGCGAACTGGCGTTCGAGAACTGCGACGGCAGCATGACCTGGGCCAATGACAGCCTGACCCTGTTCTTCGGCGAGCTGGACGACACCCACCGCCCGCACAAGCTGTATCGCTACCGCCTGGATGGCACGGCGGCGCAGGAAGTGTTCCACGAGCCCGACGGGCGCTTCTTCCTGCACTGCTACCGCTCCAGCTCCGAGCGCCAGTTGCTGCTCTCGCTCGGCAGCAAGACCACCAGCGAGGTCTGGGCGCTGGATGCCGACCAGCCGCACCTGGACTTCACCTGCCTGGCGCCACGGGTCGAGGACCATGAATACGATGTCGACCACGGCCAACTGAATGGCGCATGGACCTGGTTTATCCGTAGCAACCGTGATGGCATCAACTACGCCCTGTTTGTGGCGACCGACATTGGCGACGTGCCAACCGAGGATGAGTGGCAGAACCTGATCCCCCACAGCGATGACGTGATGCTCGACGGCGTCAGCCTGAACACCGGTGCCATGACCCTGAGCCTGCGCATCGGCGGCCTGCCGGTGATCGAAGTACACCCCCAGGGCTTGCCGCCGTATCGCGTGGAGTTGCCCGATGCCGCCTACAGCCTCTACGTGCAAAACAGCCTGGAATTCGTCAGCGACAAGATCCGCCTGCGCTATGAAGCCCTGAACCGCCCGGCCCAGGTGCGCCAGCTGGAACTGGCCAGCGGCGCGCAACAGGTGCTCAAGGAAACCCCGGTACTCGGCGTGTTCAATGCCGATGACTACGTCAGCCAGCGCCTGTGGGCCACCTCCGCCGATGGCACCCAGGTGCCGATCAGCCTGGTGGTCAAGCGCGACCAGCTCGGCAAGCCAACACCGTTGTACCTGTATGGCTACGGCGCCTATGGCTCAAGCCTCGACCCGTGGTTCTCCCATGCACGCCTGAGCCTGCTGGACCGTGGCGTGGCCTTCGCCATTGCGCATGTGCGCGGCGGTGGCGAACTGGGTGAAGCCTGGTATCGCAATGGCAAGCAGGAACACAAGCAGAACACCTTCAGCGACTTTATCGCGTGTGCCGAACACCTGATCGCCGAGGGCCTGACCACCTCCAGGCAACTGGTCATCAGCGGCGGCAGTGCCGGCGGCCTGTTGATCGGCGCGGTGCTCAACCAGCGTCCGGAGTTGTTCCAGGCGGCGATTGCCGAAGTGCCGTTTGTCGACGTGCTCAACACCATGCTCGACCCGGAATTGCCGCTGACCATCACCGAGTACGACGAGTGGGGCAACCCCGAAGAGCCTGCGGTGTATGAACGCATCAAGGCCTACGCGCCGTACGAAAACGTCAGCGCCCAGGCCTACCCGGCCACCCTGGTGATCGCCGGCTACAACGACAGCCGCGTGCAGTACTGGGAAGCGGCCAAGTGGGTGGCCAAGTTGCGCGCAACCAAGACGGACGACAACCTGCTGTTGCTCAAGACCGAACTGGGTGCCGGCCACGGCGGGATGAGCGGTCGCTACCAGGGATTACGTGACGTAGCACTCGAATATGCATTTGTGTTCAAGGCGCTGGGGCTGGTTTAAGGAACTTAGCGGGGCGGTCCTGTCTGAACATTCAGACCGCCTCCTGATTGATGGACCAAGATTGCAGCCATGGCACTCCCGACTTTAATGAATACCGAAATCCGCGACATGCTCATGGACTGCGGCCTGTTCGACCCGTTGTTGCCGGAAGACTTTTACGTCGCCGCCGGCTACTTCAATATCAGCAGCATTGCCGAGGGCGAGGTGATTTTCCTCGAGGGCGATGCCGGCACCTTCATGTGCATCATCCACAGCGGCCAGGTGGCGGTGCAGAAAACCAACCACACCGGCCAGCGCCTGACCATCGCCACCCTGCGCAGCGGCCGGGCCTTTGGGGAGATGGCCGTGCTTGACGGCGAGCGACGCTCCGCCAGTTGCGTGGCCGCCAGCGACTGTGTGTTGTTGAACCTGGGCAAGGACGCCCTGGAAAAGATGCTCAATGAAACGCCGCGTGTGGCGGCGAAGATCATCCGCGCAATCGCCATCGCGTTGTCCAAGCGCCTGCGCATGGCCGATGGGCAATTACTCTCCCAACAGTTTTAACCGCCGGGCGTCTTCGGCTTGCTGTCGTTCTGCTGCAGGCCAGGCACCGTCTGGTCCTTCGGCGGCGTCGGCAATACGATGGGCACCAACGGCGGTGAACCGTTCGTCTTCGGCACGGCCGGCGGGGTGATCTGCGGATACAGCGTCGGCGTTGGCGTGCCCGGTGCGCCGGGGCTAGGTGCCGGCGCCACCGGTACGGTTTGCAACTCCTGAGCCTGCGCCGCACCCAATGCGAGCGCGCTCAACACAATGACCGTTAGAATGCTGCACTTCATCGATGGCTCCATGGCCTGACCGGAATGTCGTAAGGCTACTCCCAACCGCGCAAGAATGCCCTTCCCAATGAGATTTCCATGAAACGTTTCGTTCTGCTGGACACCACCCCGATCCCCGACAACGGCGGTGCCTTGTGCCTGTTCGAATACGGTGAAGACTTTGTCATCAAGATCCAGGGCGGTGACGGCGGCCAGTTGATGAACACGCGCATGCACGGCTCCGAAGACGCGCTGGCGCAAATCCCTTGCCGCAAGGTCGCGGGGCGCCCGGGCTCACGGGTATTGATCGGTGGGTTGGGCATGGGCTTTACCCTGGCGTCGGCGCTCAAGCACCTGGGCAAGAGCGCCGAAGTGGTGGTGGCGGAACTGGTGCCCGGTGTCGTGGAATGGAACCGGGGGCCACTGGGGGAAAAGTCCGGCCGCCCACTGCTGGACCCGCGCACGGTGATCCGCATGGAAGACGTGGCCAAGGTGCTGCAGGCCGAGCCCCAGGGCTTTGACGCGATCATGCTCGACGTCGACAACGGCCCCGAAGGCCTGACGCAGAAGGCCAACAGCTGGCTCTATTCCGCCGGTGGCCTGGCTGCCTGCGCCAAGGCCTTGCGGCCCAAGGGCGTGCTGGCGGTGTGGTCCGCCAGCGCCGACAAACTGTTCAGCGACAAACTGCGCAAGGCCGGTTTCAAGGCCGAGGAAGTGCAGGTGTTTGCCCATGGCAACAAGGGCACCCGGCATACCATCTGGATAGCGGAGAAGCTCAAGGGCTGAGCACGCTTCCCAAGACGCCCCTCCCACATGTTGATCCCTGTCAGTTGTGGGATTTGCGGTAGTCGATCACGTACGGCATTTTTTTGTCGAAGGTCTTCTCCAGCTCATCGCGGTCCAGCCGGGTCATGCCGCCCAGTTGATGGGCGGTAAAACCGCTGTCCCCCACCTGCGAGCCCGGCGCCAGGCTGACCATGCGCTTGGCGACCGCTTCGATAGCATCCTTGTAGCCGCCTTTCTTGTTCAAGTTGTACTGGCCCAGATCAATCTGCGTGCGCAGCCAGTTACCCCAATAGAACTCCAGGAACTCCGGGGCGATCTGCCCGTCATTCGGCTTGCCATAGGCGGCCTTGCGGGTGAAATACACCAGGCTGCGGAAGGTGTCGTCCTGCAGGTTCTTGAAGCCCAGGTGCGCCGGCAGTTGTTCCGGCGGCAGGGCCTGGCCCTGGTTGTCCTTGAGCCAGACCTTGCGGGCCGCTTCCATGCGCTGCCAGAAGCTCGCCATGTTCGGGCTGTTGCTGAAGTCGTCGGTGACCTTGACCCACATCTTCAAGCGCGGGCCGCCGCCGGGCACTTCCCACAAGGTGGTGAAACTGTGGTGACCGTCGGTCAGGTACAGCTGGCCGGCAGGGCCGACCACCACGGTTTTCATGTCCTCGGGATGGGTGCCCACCGGGTCCTTGCAGGTGAAGCTGTCGGGCTGGTGCAGGTCAGCCTTGTCGGGCACTTTGCCGGCCTCACCCTGGCCGTTGGTTTCGCAGTATTCATCGAAGACCTTGGCGGGTTTGTCGGCGAACAGGCCCAGGCTGTAGTAGATCTGGTCGAAGCCCACCACCGCCTGGGTCGGATGCAACTGTTCAAGGGCAACCTCGATCACCTGTCCGGGCTTGGGCGTCGAGAACGCCTGGGCCTGAAGGGTAACGACACACAGCAGCAGTGCAACAGTCCATGAAAGCAGACGCATGTTTTTCAGATCCTTATGAGTAAAGTAAATCGATCCCAGCAGTCATTTGCGACGCAAGCGGCTAGAATCAACGCTATCCGTGACCACCAAACAGCCAGGAGCCATGATGAGCTCGACCAACCCGCCCTCCCACACCGCCAAGCTGGACCGCATCCTTGCCGATGCCCAGCGCGACCGGGAAATGGGCTACCGCGACAAAGCCCTGAAGATGTACCCCCACGTGTGCGGCCGCTGCGCCCGTGAGTTCGCCGGCAAGCGCTTGAGCGAACTCACCGTACACCACCGTAACCACAATCATGATGACAATCCCCAGGACGGCTCGAACTGGGAGTTGCTGTGCCTGTACTGCCACGACAACGAACACTCGCGCTACACCGACCAGCAGTACTTCGGCGAAGGCTCCACCAGCAGCCCGACGATCGCCAAGGCCACGCATAACCCGTTTGCGGCGTTGGCGGGGTTGATGAAGAAAGACGACTGAAGAGTGTCGTCGCCTGTCCTGGCCTCATCGGGAGCAAGCCCCCTCCCACATTTTGAGTTGTGAACACTTTCAAATGTGGGAGGGGGCTTGCTCCCGATAGCGTTAGCCCAAGCAATACACCGCCTTGAGGCCGTATAATCGCCGCTTTTCTCCAAGGCACCCTTCCCCGTGGCCAATAAACGCTACAGCTGCATCGGTCTGTATAACCCCAAATCCCCCGAAAACGTTGGCTCGGTCATGCGTGCCGCCGGCTGCTACGGCGTGGCCTCGGTGTTCTACACCGGCGTGCGCTACGAGCGTGCCCGGGACTTCATCACCGACACCAAGAAGGTCCACCACGACATTCCGCTGATCGGCATCGATGACCTGAAGAAGATCCTGCCCCTGGGCTGCATCCCGGTCGCCGTGGAGCTGGTGGACGGTGCCCGCCCGCTGCCCGAATACACTCACCCCGACCGCGCGCTGTATATCTTCGGCCCTGAAGACGGGTCCCTGGATAAAGACATCCGCGATTGGTGCGAAGACGTCGTGTACATCCCCACCACCGGCTGCATGAACCTGGCCGCCACCGTCAACGTGGTGCTCTACGACCGCATGGCCAAGGGCAATAACACCCGTTCGGGCCCCAAGTACTGATCTTTTGGGAACATCCGGCGCCTGCGCGCAGTCAGCTGCATACACTTGACCTTGTTGGAGACAGATCATGAGCGACAGCACAACCTTGCGACCTATCATCGAACACACCCCCTTCCAGAATCAGCCCACCCAGAACGTGCACGGCTGGGAACGTATCGGCTCAGTGGCCGGTGGCGTGATGATGGTGGGCAAAGGCCTGCGCCGTGGCGGGATTTTCGGCCTGATTCAGGTGGCGATCGGCGGCGTGGCGCTGGCGCGCGGGTTTACCGGGCACAGTGCGCTTAAAGACAAGCTGGAACAGGGCCGCCAGGAAATGAACAGCGTACGCACGAAGATCGAACGTGCCGGTGCAGAGCTGAAAAACCTGAAGACCAAGGCGGAAGTGGCGGCTGAGAAGGCCGTTAAGACCACTGGTTAGATTCAAATGTGGGAGGGGGCAAGTCCTAATGCCATCATGTAGGAGCGAGCTTGCTCGCGAAAAACTCACAGGCGCCGCGTTCATTCAGGAAGCACGCGTTATCGTTGACGTTTTTCGCGAGCAAGCTCGCTCCTACATGGCATTAGAGCTTGCCCCCTCCCACCTTTTGTTTTGTGTATGGCGAGGGCTCAGCGCAGCAGCTTGCTGTCCAGTACCACCGACGATTCCCCAATGATGCTCTCGGCCAACTGCACAAACTCCGCAGTAGTGATGCTGTTGGCGCGCATCACCGCCTGCGCGAGGTCATCCAGGGAGCGCTTGTTGTGAGTCTTTACGCGGATCTCGCGATCCAGCTCCTGCAACACCACCACCGCCCGTGACACCGTCGCACCGCTGACGTGGTCGCCGCGCAGGCTGGTCACGTCCTTGCCTTCCTTGGCCAAGCGCGCCTGTATCGCCTGATAGCGCTCATCGGTCACCCCGCCGGCACGGCGCACCAGCTCAATGGCGTAGTACTCCGCCAGCCCCTCGCTGATCCAGTCGCTGGTGTCGTGGTCGTTGAAGCGGCCAATCGCCTGCACCACTTCACGGATCAACGGGCTGCTGCCGTTCTCGCTGACCAGCGGCGTGCGGCTGTTGAGGTAGATCGAGTCGCGCGCCGAGACCGCACCACGGCGCATCGGATCGCTGGCGCCCACCACCAGCAGCTTGGCCGGATGACGTGGGAACGCCGCTTCCACCTGCGGCCAGACAAAGGTCAGCAGTGTCAGCACATCCATCCGTCGCATGGCTTGGCCCTTGGGCGAGGCGATGGTCACTTCGGTCTCGCCCAGGCGCACGCGGCGGCTGCCCAGGGTGCCGGCGAGCATCCAGCCGGTGGGCCGGTCAAACAGGCGCGAGACGTTGTCGATGCGGAACTTGTTCTTGCCGATGCGCGGCCAGGCGGTTTCGATGCTTTTCCAGCCGGCCGGCAGTTCGAACACCAGGCGCGAGACCAGTTCGACGCCGTCCTGCTGGTCGAGGCGTGCGGGCGGCACCAGGTCTTCGCCGCGAAACAGCGCCCAGCTCGGGGTCATCCGAGCTTCGTAAATACCCGGTTTGCGCGCGTGGCTCAGGCGCACCCGATAGGTCAGGCTGGCCTTGTTGGCGCTGGGTTGCCACAGGCCACGGTGGTCATTGACACTCCACTGGCCATCGGCCTTGAAGTCGCTGTAGTCGCCGGCGCGGCCCAGGTCGAAGTTAAGGCTGCGCACCGCCGAACCCTGGGACAGGCTCACCCGCACCTCGGCCTGATCGTCCTGGGGCAGCAGCTTGACGTGATAATCCAGGTCGACTTTCTTCGCGCACCACGCAGGCATGCTCAACGCCAGCAACACCAGGCTTGCCGCCAGCTTGGTTCCCGCCCTCATACACACTCCTTGTTCAGCCCGCGCGGAAGATCAGGTAATCCTCCCAGTCGTCCTCGGGCACGCTGCCTTCGCTGAGCATGCGCCCGGACTGGGAAATGCGTTCGTGGTGCACGGCATCGCGGTCGCCGCAGACCAGGTGGTGCCACAACGGCAGGTCCTTGCGCTCGCTGACCAGGCGGTAGCCGCAGGTGGGCGGCAGCCATTTGAACTGGTCGGCCTGGCCCGGGGTGAGCTGGATGCAGTCGGGTACCGAGGCACGGCGGTTGGGGTAGTCGGTGCACTGGCAGGTTTTCAGGTCCAGCAGCTTGCAGGCGATGCGCGTGTAATAGACGCTGTTATCGTCTTCATCCTCAAGCTTTTGCAGGCAGCACAGGCCACAGCCGTCGCACAACGACTCCCACTCCTCCTGGTCGAGGTGTTCAAGGGTTTTGCGTATCCAGAAAGGTTCGACTTTGGCGGCCATGGCTCCACATCGGTATCGGTAGGTTAAAAGGCCGCCAGTCTAGTGCCCAAGGCCCCTGGGGCCAAGCGCTTACGACTGTCGGTATGACAAGACTTGTCAGTCTAGCGGGGGCGCAGTAGCTTTGAGCGCCGAATTGACGATCAGGAGCTGCCCATGACACGCGTTGCCGATTACCCGATCCATACCCAGTTCACCGAACGCTGGTCGCCCCGTGCCTTTACCGGCGAGAGCATCCCGCAGGAAACCCTGCTGAGCTTCTTCGAAGCCGCACGCTGGGCACCGTCGGCCTACAACTCGCAGCCTTGGCGTTTTCTCTATGCACGCCGTGACACGCCGGACTGGGAGCGCTTCCTGGGCCTGCTGAATGAATTCAATCGTGGTTGGGCACAGCATGCGTCGGCCCTGGTGATCATTGCCTCGAAAACCGACTTCATCGCCCCCGGTGCCACGGAAGAAACCCCGGCACTCTGGCACACCTTCGACACCGGCTCGGCCTGGGGCCACCTGGCGCTGCAAGCCAGCCTCAGCGGCTGGCACACCCACGGCATGGCCGGCTTCGATCAGGAGCTGACGCGCAAGGAGCTGAAGATTCCACAGGGTTATGCGCTGCATGCCGCCGTTGCGGTGGGCAAGCTGGGCGACAAATCGACCTTGCCGGAGTACCTGCAAGGCCGTGAAGCGCCAAGCCCGCGCAAGCCGCTGAGCGAGCTGGTGTCAGAAGGTGATTTCAGCCTCTGAAACTGACGCAATCTCAAAATGTGGGAGGGGGCTTGCACCCTCCCACATTTTCTCCCAGCGCCGCCTCAGTAACCGCGCTCGAAATCCACTTCCCCGCGCAAGGCTTGCTTGGCCTTGTACGCGCGCAGGTTTTCCAGGAACAGCTCCACCATCATCGGCGGCGAGGTCGGCGCGGAGCTGTGCCCGGTCAACAGCAGGCCCCAGGCGGTCCAGAACGGGTGGCGCTGCGGCAACGGTTCCTGGCGGCACACGTCGATCACCGCGCCGGCCAGGTGCCCTTCTTTCAGGGCCTCGACCAGATCGGCATCCACCACCGCCACACCGCGCCCGACGTTGATGAACAAACCGGTCGGCTTGAACTGCTTGAACAGCGCTGCGTCGTACAGGTCATGGGTGTTCGGTGTGTTGGGCAGCAGGTTGATCACGTAGTCCACCTCCCCCACCAACCGGCCCAGTTGGTCGAGCCCGGCCACTTCGATAAACGGCGCTTGTTCTCGCGCAGTGCTGGCGATGCCGTACAGCTTGACGCCGAACGGCACGAGAAACTCGGCGACACGCTGGCCGATGTCACCGGTACCCACGATCAACGCCTTGCGCCCCGCCAGGCTCTGGCCGGTGCGGCTGTCCCACTTGCGCTCGACCTGGCTGACCAGTCGCGCCAGTACTTCGCGCTCGTGGCCCAGCATGTAGGTGAGGACAAATTCGGCCATGACCTGGCCAAAAATACCGACGGCGCGGGTCAGGCGATAGTCGCGGGGCAAGCCTTCGGCCAGCAGCGGCGTAATGCCGGCCCAGGTCGATTGCAGCCACTGCGGCTGGTGTCCCTGGCGCAACAGCGTCGCCAACAGGTCCGGCTGGCCCAGCCATACCGGGCAATCGGCGGCCAGGCGCGACAGCTCGGCCGAGTCGCCGCTGGTGAGCACCTCCAGGTCCGGCGCCGCGTCATTGAGCAATTGGGCGTAGAGCGGGTGATCCTGTTCAGCAATCAGAACACGCATGGTTCAAACCTTTCAAAAACAGTGCAGACGGCCGCCCGCTTCCCTACGGCCACCGCCCACTAATACGATTCCATTGAAACCTGTGCCCCGGGCGAGGCACTGCCCGATCACATCGGGTCGTTGCGACGCAGCAGCTCTTCGGGCAGGTGCTCGATGTACTCGTCCTCGGCCGGCGGCATTTGCAGGTGATAGCCCTGCTTGTCGAGGTTTTCCAGCACCACGATGATGTCTTCGCGGGACAACTTGCGCTCCGGCGTCAGCACCATGTCGAAGGCGTGGTGCGGTTTGCCGAACGCCGCCATCAAGGGCTCCGGCACGCGCTCCAGGGCGTCGCTTTTGAGCACGTAGAGGTACATGCCGTCTTTTTTCAGGCTGCGATAGATCGAGCAAATACGTTTCAAGGCTGTTCTCCGGCAGGGGCCAGGCTGTCGAGCAGCGCCTGGCCCATCAACTCGCGGCGCCAGCCACGCAGCGAGTCTGGCAATTGGTAAGGCCCATCGGGGAAGCCACTTTTAACCAGGGCTTCGAGGGTTTTCTTGCGCAGCATCAGTTCCGGCGCCATCTCCAGGCGCTCGGCGAATGTCTGGCCGAGGGCGCGCAGTTGCTTGATCAACGTGGCGGCGTCCACCGGCAGCGGTTCAGCCACGGCCGGCGGCCACTGGTCCATGGACACGCTGCCGGCACGCTTGATCAGGTCCAACAGGAACTGGCCATCCTGGCGCACGGTACGCGGGTGCATGTCTTCGATCTTGCCCAGGGCGGCGAGGTTGTCCGGCTGGGACTTGGCCAGGGGCCACAGCGAGTGTTCGCGAATGATGCGGTTGCGCGGCAGGTCGCGGGCGCGGGCCTGCTGCTCGCGCCAGGCGCAGAGTTCACGCAATACGGCAAGCTGGGCACGGGAGAGTTTCCACGCCAGCTTGGCGTCACGGTAGACCTCGTACGGGTCGACTTCGCGGCGCAGGTTGGCAACCAGTTCGGCGCCGTCTTCCAGGACCCAGGCGTATTTATCATCCGACAAGCGCGGGCGCAGGCGAATGTAGACCTCGGCCAGGTGCACGGCGTCTTCGGCGGCGTAGCTCACCTGGGTCTCGGACAATGGCCGCTGCAGCCAGTCCGAGCGGGTCTCGCCCTTGGGCAACTCGATATCGAGCACGGCTTGCACCAGGCGCGAGTAGCCCATGGAGAAGCCGAGGTTCAGGTAGGCGGCGGCCAATTGGGTGTCGAACAACGGCACCGGCAGGCTGCCGGTCAGGCGCAGCAACACCTCAAGGTCTTCGCTGCAGGCGTGCACCACCTTGATCACCGTCGGGTTCTCCAGCAACGCGGCCAGGGGTTGCCAGTTGTCGATGGTCAGGGGATCGATCAGGTAAGCGCGTACGCCATCACCGATCTGGATCAGCCCGGCAATGGGATAAAAGGTGTCGACCCGCATGAATTCGGTGTCGAGGGCGACGAATGGCAACTGCTGCCATTCGGCGCAATGCTGGCCGAGGCTATCGTTGTCGCAGATCCAGTGAATATCGATGGCCACACGGCTCTCCCTTGAAGAATGGCGCGCAGTATATATCGCGAACGGGGCTAGCGAGCATCCGCAGTGCACAGGCAACCATGAAAACTCAGACAGGAGATGAAGAATAGTCCGACAAGTGGGAGTTATCCTTTCTTACGAAGAACGTAGACCCGCCACAGGCTGGAGCCCGGCATGAATTCCTGCTGACTCAAGACCTTGAACCCGGCCTGGCGAAATTCCTCTTCCACGGCGGTACGCGAGGGTACCGACACAATCACCGTGTCGCGGCTGACCCGGTGAAACTCGCGCAGCAACGCCATGCGCCCCTCGCTGCTGGGCACATGACGAAACAACTCCAGGCAGAAAATGCAATCCACCGCATTCGCCGACAAACCGATGGAAAATGCCGAGCCCTGAAAGGTCTTGACGCGCTTGAGCAATGACGGCGGATGGTGGCTACGGGCGTGGTCGAGCATGTCCTGGGAATTGTCCGAGGCCAGGATCACCCGGTTGACGTGCTCGGCCAACACCGGCCAGAAGCGCCCCGAGCCGCAGGCCAGGTCCAGGATGAGCCCCGGCTCGCCAGCGACCTTGAGCGCCTGGCGCACCAACCACTCGTCGCGCCATGACGCCAGGCGCTGGCGCAGACCGGGCGGGCGCGTGTCACCGCAGACCCTGGCGTGCTCAAGGC
The DNA here is from genome assembly GCF_900067035.1 of Pseudomonas sp. 1 R 17. Classification (NCBI taxonomy): domain Bacteria; kingdom Pseudomonadati; phylum Pseudomonadota; class Gammaproteobacteria; order Pseudomonadales; family Pseudomonadaceae; genus Pseudomonas; species Pseudomonas sp. 1 R 17. The sequence goes on along the minus strand of NZ_FKLB01000037.1, from coordinate 208,815 downwards.
CACAGCGTTCGGCGTATTCGATCTCGATGGAAGAAGGAGGTTGTGGCGACATCGCAGGCTCATGTGACTGAAACGGTAGTGAACGACCTTGATTCGCAGCTTAACCCTTGCAACGTGAAAAAAAGGTCGAAGCCCTCACCAGCGTAAAAACCATCACACCTGATGCAGATACCAACGCCAGTCCTGCTCGCCCACCTCGCCCATGAACTGGCGGTATTCAGCATGTTTCACCGCCAGGTACACGCCCAGGAACTCGCTGCCGAACGCCTCCCGCGCCCAGCTTGAAGCCTCCAGTGCGCGCAGGGTGGTAAGCCAATCGGTGGGCAGCAATTCCTTGGCCTGGGCGTAGCCGTTGCCTTCCACCGGGGCACCGGGGTCGAGTTGTTCGCGAAGGCCACGGTGGATGCCCGCCAGGATCGCGGCCGCCGCCAGGTAAGGGTTGGCATCGGCGCCGCAAATGCGGTGTTCGATATGCCGGGAATGGGCCGGACCACCGGGCACCCGCAGGCTGACGGTGCGGTTGTCCACGCCCCAGGTGGCGGCCAGCGGCGCATAGCTGTTGGTTTGGAAACGGCGATAGGAGTTGGCGTTGGGGCAGAACATCAGCAGTGAATCGAGCAGGGTGCTGAGCATGCCCCCCACTGCGTGGCGCAGCAGTGGCGTGCCGTCGGCGGCTTCACTGGCGAACAGGTTGTTGCCCTCGGCGTCGGCCAGGCTGACGTGCATGTGCATGCCGGTGCCCGCCAGGTCATCGAACGGCTTGGCCATGAAGCACGCAGCCATGCCGTGTTTGTGCGCCACGCCCTTGACCAGGCGCTTGTAGCGCACCGCTTCGTCCATGGCTTGCAGGGCGTCGGCGCGGTGTTCCAGGGTGATTTCCACCTGGCCCGGGGCGTATTCGGAGATCGCCGTGCGCGCCGGAATGCCTTGCAGTTTGCAGGCGCTGTAAAGGTCGGCGAGGAACGGTTCGATCTGCTCCAGCTCACGCAGGCCGTAGACCTGGGTTGCGCGTGGGCGCCCGCCGTCCACGTCCCGTGCGGGTTGCGGGCGGCCATTGCCGTCGGGCTTCTGGTCGAGCAGGTAGAACTCCAGCTCCGCCGCCATTACCGGGTAATAACCGTCGGCGTTCAGGCCCTCGATCACCTTGGCCAGCAAATGCCGGGGGTCGGCCACGGTGGCGGGCAGGCCTTCGGTGGGGTGCATGCTGACCTGCACCGCAGCGGTCGGGATCAGCCGCCACGGCATGCGCTGCAAACTGCCGCTGATCGGGTAGGCGCGGCAGTCGATATCGCCCACTTCCCACACCAGCCCGGAATTTTCCACATCGTCGCCATTGATGGTCAGGCCGAGGATGGTGCTGGGCAGCGGCCGCCCGCTTTCATACACCGCCAGCAATTCGTCGCGGTGCAGCAACTTGCCGCGCGGCACGCCGTTGTTGTCGAGGATAAACAGCTCGAACATCTCGATGTCCGGATGCTGTTCAAGGAAGGCGTGGGCTTCGTGCAGGCTGGCAAAAACACTCATGGGGGGTTCTCGTACGTTTGTTTCAGGCAGGCGCGCACAAGGGTGCGTCATCCGTGGGGTAAATCAGCGTAGGAGAAGGGGGTCTGGCGGGCGCGCGTGGCGGCAGTGGAACAGGGCCCAGAAGGCGAGCTCGGAGGGCAGTGTCGCAGGGTGAGTGTCGGAAGAGCCGCCCATGGGTGGATCACAATGATAGAGATGCGCCCAGCGTCACACGCCCGCATAGGTGTTTAAATTCAGGGTTGATGGAGTTTGGTTGCGACTTGGCTAAACATTCAACGCCCCTTGCTACCTGGCCTTGCTGCTGGAAATAATGACCGCCCCCGAGCATGCCCCAAGGACTCGATCGCATGAAAACAACGATAACCCTGTGCGTACTGGCAAGCCTGGCCACCTCCGCCCTGGCCGACACCGCCCCCTCGCGCCTTGACCAGGTGCTTGAGCGCGGCACCCTCAGCGTCTGCACCACCGGCGACTACAAGCCCTACACCTCGTTGCGCGCCGATGGCGGCTATGAAGGCATCGACATTGCCATGGCCGAGTCCCTGGCCAAGAGCCTTAATGCCAGGATCCAGTGGGTGCCCACCACCTGGAAAACCCTGATGCCGGACTTCCTCGCCCAGCGCTGCGACATTGCCGTGGGCGGGATTTCGGTGTCCCTGGAACGCCAGAAAAAAGCCTTCTTCAGCCAGTCCCTCGGGGTCGACGGCAAGATTCCGCTGGTGCGTTGCGCCGACGTCAAGCGTTACCAGACCGTGGAGCAGATCAACCAGCCCCAGGTGCGCGTGATCGAACCGGCGGGCGGCACCAACGAAGTCTTCGCTCGCGCCCATCTGGGCCAGGCGCAAATCCGCCTGCACGACAACGTGACCATCTTCGACGAACTGCTGGCCGGCAAGGCCGACGTGATGATCACCGACGCCAGCGAGGCGCGTTACCAGCAGAAGCAAAAGCCCGGGTTGTGCGCGGTCAACCCGGAGCGGCAGATGCAGTACAGCGAAAAAGCCTTCCTGCTGCCCCGCGATGATGTGGCGTGGAAGAGCTATGTCGACCAGTGGTTGCACCTGAGCGTGGCCACCGGCGTCTACGACGGCATCGTCAGCCAATGGTTGGCGGCGCCCTGAGCCATGGCCGTCTACGCTGTGGTCACATCAATAAGAACGAGGGACGGAACATGAAGGGATTGCTCCGCGCCACCTGGCTGCTGCTGTTGTGTTTCAGCCAGGTGCACGCCGACACGCCGGGTGAGGACGCCCAGGCCGCCAAGGCCTTGCTGGGAAAAGCCCTGGCCTACTACCAGACCAACGGTGACAAGGCCTTTGCGGCGTTCAGCCGCCAGGGCGAGTTCATCGACCACGACCGCTATGTGTTCGTGGTCGATACCCAGGGCGTGCTGCTGGCCAGTGGCGGGCCCTCCTCCGCCCTGATCGGCCGCGATGTGTCCGAGGTACTCGGGCCGGAGTTGCGCCAGTCATTCAAGGACGCGCTCAAGGTGCCGGAAGGCCAGGGTATCCAACAGGCCGACTACCGCTGGCAGAACTGGAACGACGGCAAGGTCGAGCACAAGCATGTGTTTTACCAGCGCGTCGGCCAGCGCATCCTCGCTGTGGGTTATTACCTGCCGCGCGCCACCCCGGAACAGGCCCGGGCCCTGCGCAACAAGGCGGTGAACGCGTTGGTGAAGGATGAAGCCGGCACGCTCAAGGCCATCAACTCATTGCAGGGCGGTTTCCTGCAGGATGACCTCTATGTGTTTGTGGTGGACTTGAACACCCAGCGCTACGTGGCCCATGGCACCAACCTGCGCCTGATCAACACCGATTTCAGCAAGATCAAGGACCCCGACGGCAAGCCGGTGGGCGAGCCGATCCTCAAGCTGATGGCCGAGCAGGACCAGGGAGAATACAAATACCGTTGGAAGAACCCGGTGACGGGCAAGGTCGAGAACAAGCATGCGTATATCCGCAAGAGCGGGCATTTCATGGTTGCGGTGGGTTACTACAGCCCCTGATCTGAACTGGAATGCATTCAAATGTGGGAGGGCCGGTGCGACGATTCGACTTGCCCCCGATGGCAGTGTGTCAGTCGAAGATGTTCCAACTGAACCACCGCCATCAGGGCATGGGTATCTACACAATTTTCAGAGACAAGCCCGCTAGCCACAAGGAGATTTGTCAGGGGCTGAAAAGTTGTGTAGATACCCATGGCCTCCGGGGGCAAGCCCCCTCCCACATTAGGTCTCTATTGTGTCAGTCAGCGAGTTTTGTCTTCCCGCCCGCGCAGCACGCGATTGGGCATCGCGATCGCCGCCGCCAACCCCAGCAGCGACACCCCCGCACTCATCAGCAGCAAATGCCGGAACGTCACCCCCAGCTCCCCGCGCAGGGCATCCTGCGCCGGGCCTGGCGCGGCGTTCAGGCCGTCAAGCAGCACGTTGCCGGAACCGCCTTCGGCCACCAGCGCACCGCTGGCCAGATTGGCGAAGCTGGAGTCCTGCAACAACGCCAGCAGCAACGCCGACATGCACGCCACCCCCACCGCGCCGCCCAGGGAGCGGAACAGGTTGGTGGTGCTGGTAGCAACGCCGATGTCCCGTTGCTCCACCGAGTTCTGCGCCCCCACCAGGGAGGTGGGAAACTGCATGCCGGCGGCGATCCCGCACAGCAACATGAATACGCCGGTCAGCAGCATATCCTGGGGCGCACTGTAGGCCATGCCCAGGATCGCCAGCGGGCTTAACAGCGCGCCGCTGAGAATCATCGGTTTGTAACGCCCTGTCACCGAGGTCATGCGCCCGGCGCAATAGGCGCCGATGGGCAGGCCCATCGCCAGGGGCAGCAAATGCAAGGCGGCGCTGTCGGCACCGCCGCCGGTCACTGTCTGAAAGCGCAGGGGCATCAGCACCGTCAGGGAGATCGCCTGGAAGCTGGTGAAGAAAATCGTGCACCAGCACAGCACCGCGCTGCGGTTGGCAAACAGGTGCATCGGCAGCAAGGGCTCGCGGGCGCGGCGCTCGTGCCAGACGAACAGGGTCAATGCCACCAGGGCACAGGCCAGCAGCCCCAGCACCTGGCTGTCACGCCAATGATGGCCCTGGCCGATTTCGGTGATGCCCAACAGCAAGGCGGTGAGGCCGATGATCATCAGCACCGTGCCGAGGTAATCGATGATCGGCTTGCGTTGCGGCGCCGGCAGCCCCACCAGGGTGCGATGGGCCACGTACCAGGCACCGGCGCCCAGCGGCAGGTTGATCAGGAACACCCAGCGCCAGGATAAATACTCGGTCATGTAGCCGCCCAACACCGGCCCGGCCACGCTGGCCACTGCGTACATGCTGCTGAAATAGCCCTGATAGCGCCCGCGCTCACGGGGCGGGATGATGTCGCCGATGATCGCCTGGCTCACCGAGATCATTCCGCCGGCGCCGATGCCCTGCAGCACCCGCGCCAGCACCAGTTGCTCCATGCTCTGGGCCATGCCGCAGAACAACGAAGCGACGGTGAACAGGCCCATGCCGATCAGCATCATCGGCCGCCGCCCGTAGAGGTCGCCGAGCTTGCCGTAGATCGGCACCGCCACCGTCATCGCCACCATATAACCGGAGATGACCCAGGCCAGCAGGTTGACGTCGTGGAATTGCGCGGAGATGGCGGGCATGGACACGGCGACAATGGTCTGGTCCAGGGCACCGAGGAAGATCGCCATCATCAACGAGGCGAGAATACTGCGCACCGCGGGGAGCGGTGGCGCGGGCTGATTGAGCTGAGTCACGGCAGAACCTTCGAGCAGGGCCCGCGGGAAAAGGCAGCCCGCGGGAATGCTCGATACGATAGCAGGCTATTCGATAGGCTCGTAAGGAAGTCCGACGTAATTTTCCGCGATGGTCTGGCGCCCGGCTTCGGAGTGGATGAAGTACTCCAGCTCGCTCTGGGCAATGCGCTGGCTGAATCCGTCGGACTCAGGGAATTGATGCAACATCGAGGTCATCCACCAGGAAAACCGTTCGGCCTTCCACACCCGGCGCAGGCAGATGGCGGAATAACGTTCGAGCAAGTCCACGCGCCCCTCGCCATACACCTTGAGCAAAATCCGGAACAGGGTGCTCACGTCGCTGGCCGCCAGGTTCAAGCCCTTGGCCCCGGTGGGCGGCACGATATGGGCCGCATCGCCGAGTAGGAACAGGCGCCCGTACTGCATCGGTTCCACCACAAAACTGCGCAGGGGCGCGATGCTTTTTTCGATGGAGGGGCCGGTGACCAGTTGTTCAGCCAAAGCGTTGGGCAGCCGGGTTTTCAGTTCCGCCCAGAAGCGTTCGTCCGACCATTCGCCTACCGGCTCCTCGGCCGGCACTTGCAGGTAATAGCGGCTGCGCGTCGGTGAACGCATGCTGCACAGCGCAAAGCCCCGTGAATGCTTGGCGTACACCAGTTCCGCGTGCACCGGCGGGGTGTCGGCAAGGATGCCCAGCCAACCGAAGGGGTAGACACGCTCGAACACCTTCAGCGATTCAGCCGGGATCGACTGGCGCGCCACACCGTGGAACCCATCACAACCGGCGATGTAGTCGCACTCCAGGCGAAACGCCTGGCCCTGATGCTCGAACGTCAGCCAGGGTCGATCACTTTTAAGATCATGGGGCTGCACGTCGCGCGCTTCATACAGCGTGGTGGCGCCAGCGGCGGCGCGGGCGGCCATGAGGTCGCGGGTGACTTCGGTCTGGCCGTAGATCATCACCGATTGGCCGCCGGTCAGCGCCTTGAGGTCGATGTGGGTCAGTTGACCGTCCAGCGCCAGCTCGAAGCCATCATGTACCAGGCCTTCGGCATCCATGCGCTGGCTCACGCCCGCCTCGCGCAGCAGGTTGACCATGCCTTGTTCCAGCACCCCGGCGCGGATACGGCCTTGTACGTAGTCGGCACTCTGGCGCTCCAGGATCAGGGTCTGGATACCGGCGTTGTGCAACAGCTGGCCGAGCAAGAGTCCGGAGGGACCGGCGCCGATAATGGCGACTTGGGTTTTCAGGGTTTTCATTATTTTTATCGCCCGCAAGTTCCACCCGAACGGATCGAGTGAAAGAGTTGTCATTGATCTTGTGGCTGACAGTTTTCACTTGAGTGCGCAGTATAAGAAGGTGAAAACTGCGACAAAACCTGCGCTTTTTGCCAATTTGGGCGATTACCGCACCACTGTCCTGAGTATCGGATTGAAACCATGACCAACACCGCGATTCCGGTCTTCAAGCTTTACGGAGAAAGCCAGCAATGGCCGACCCCCGATTTGTTGCACTGCGAAACCATTTCCCGGCGCAGTCGGGAATACCAGTGGGAAATCCAGCCCCACCGGCACGCGGATCTGTGCCAACTGCTGTACGTGCACAAAGGCCAGGCCGAGTTGGAAATCGAAGGCCAGCGCACCACCCTCAACGAAGCCACGCTGCAGGTATTGCCGCCGTTGTGCGTGCATGGGTTTCGCTTTGCCGAAGATGTGGAAGGCTATGTAGTCACCCTGGCGGCACCGCTGGTCAGCCACTTGCAAGCCCAACTGGGCGCAACGGCAGGCGGTTTGCAGACCCTGGGCAGCTACCCGGCGGGCAAGGACAGTGATTACCTCAACAGCCAGTTCGCCCGCCTGCAGGACGAATACGCCGACGACCAACCGGCCCGGGACATGCTGATGCACGCGCTGGTCAGTGTGCTGCTGGTGTGGATCAGCCGCCAGGCCATCCAGCGTCGCCACCCGCGCGCGCCAAGGGGCCGCGAGTATTTCCGGCGCTTTACGCAATTGGTTGAACAGCACTATCGGGAACACCCGAAGATTGAGGATCTGGCCCACAAACTGGGTATCTCGGTCTCACACCTGAATGGGACGTGTCGGGAACTGGGCGGGCAGCCTGCCTTGCAGATCATGCATGACCGTCAATTACTCGAGGCCAAGCGCCTGCTGACCTACACCAGCATGACCATCAACGAAATGTCGGAAGTACTGGGTTTTTCCGACCCGACCAACTTCTCTCGGCTGTTCCGCCGACGGGTCGGGTTCTCACCCAAGGCGTTTCGCGAGCAACTCAAGGCCGAACAGCCGTCTACCTGAGTGCACTGAAACTGCCGGTGTGGGGAACGCATTGGTCCTGATGGCAGCTGATCGCAAAGGTCGGCTGCATCCGGGTCTGCTCCACGCGGTAGGCGGCGGTGCCATACAGGCCGGTCGCCAAGGCGCAGAGGAAGAAAATCATCAGGTATTTGCGGGTTTTAATGCTCATGGCACAGACCTCTGAGCGGATCTACAGGGTGCTGTTTAAAGCATAGGTCAACCAGGGCGAGTTGCCATTATTGGGCGACATTCAACAGGGTTATGTCGCCCTAAAGACACCTATCCCACACCGGCTCCTCGGGGAACCTCACCACCAGGAAATCCAGCAGGCTGCGCAGCGCCGAAGGCATGTGTTTGCGTGACGCATAGACCGCGTAGATGTTCATCTGCCGGGGTTCGGCCTCGGGTAGCAGACGTACCAGTTCACCACGGCGGATGTGATCGCCGGCCTGGTAGCTGGGCAGCATCGCCACACCCGCGCCGGCCAGCGTCACGCGTAACAACGTACTGGCTTCGTTAGCGGTGATATTGCCGTGCACCGGCACCGAGACGTGCTCGCCGTGCTCCTCGAAATGCCACAGGCTTTTGCCGAAGTACGAATGGGTCAGGCAGTTGTGCCGGGCCAGGTCCTCGACTTTCTGCGGCGCCGGGTGCTCCAACAGGTAGGCCGGGGTTGCGCACACCACGGAGCGACAGACTGTCAGGCGCCGGGCGATCAGGTTGGGGTCCAGGTCGTTGCTGGTGCGGATGGCCAGGTCGATGCGCTCGTCCACCAGGTTCACCGTGCGGTCGAGCATTTGCAGGTCAATGGTCACCAGGGGATAGCGCTTGACGTACTCGGCAATGGCCTCGGCCAATTGCGCCTGGCCGAACGAGGTGCTGACACTCAGGCGCAACAGGCCACGGGGCGCCTTATCGGGCTCACTGACGGCGGCCTGCATATCACCGCACAACTCCAGGAGTTGCCGACAGCGTGGCAGGGTTTCGCCACCGGCCGCCGTGAGGCTGAGCTTGCGGGTGGTGCGGTGCAACAGGCGCGCGCCGACCCAGTCTTCCAGCTCGGCCAGGTAACGCGACACCACCGGGCGCGACAGGTCCAGATGGTCGGCGGCGGCGGACTGACTGCCCAGGTCCACCACCGTGACAAACACGCGCATTGCTTGAAGACGATCCATGATTTGCCCGATTTCAGAAACAAACTATGTCCCAGCATCGCATTTTTAGTTCGGTTTAGTGCAACTAAGCTCTGTGCATCCTTTGAATCCACTGCTGGAGCTGCCCGATGTTCTCAACCCTCAAGCGCTTGACCTTCACCGCTGCCTTGGCGTTTGCCGGCCATGCAGCGGCGGCCGACCTGACCCTGGATGTCTACAACCCGGGCGAGGCGGCGATCTTCCCGGTCAGCTCGGTGCTGGTCAGCGGTGCCAAAGACGCGATCCTGGTGGACGCGCAATTCGGCAAGGGCCAGGCCGAGCAACTGGTGCAGAAGATCCGCGCCAGCGGCAAACACCTGACCACCATCTACATCAGCCATGGCGACCCGGATTACTACTTCGGCCTCGACACCCTGACGGCCGCGTTCCCCGACGCCAAGGTGCTGGCGCCGCAACCGGTGGTCGACCATATCAACGCCACCGTGGCCGGCAAACTTGAGTTCTGGGGCCCGAAAATGGGTGCCGACAAACCGGGCAAAACCATCGTGCCCCAGGTGCTGCAAGGCCATAGCCTGACCCTTGAAGGGCAGCAACTGGAGGTGATCGGCCTGGATGGCCCGCAGCCGGACCGCAGCTTCGTGTGGATCCCGTCGATCAAGGCCGTGGTCGGGGGCGTGGTGGTCGCGCAAAACATTCACCTGTGGATGGCCGACACTCAAAGCGCGCAATCCCATAAAGACTGGCTTGCGACCCTGCAACGCATCGAACAGTTGAAGCCACACACGGTGATTCCTGGCCACTACCTGGGCACGCCGTCACTGCAAGCCGTGGCCTTTACTGCCGACTACATCAAAGCCTTCGACGTAGAAACCGCCAAGGCCAAGGACGCCGCCGCCCTGATCGCGGCCATGAAAAAGCGCTACCCCACCCTCGCCGACGAAAGCTCGCTGGAACTGAGCGCCAAAGTCGCCAAGGGCGAAATGAAGTGGTGAATGCCTTTAAACCCTGACCGTACTGGAGAACATCATGAGCAAGATCGCAATCATTGGGGCCACCGGCCGTGCCGGCAGCCAATTGCTGGAAGAAGCCCTGCGTCGTGGGCATAGCGTGGTGGCTATCGCGCGTAACACCGACAAGCTGGCTGTACGCCCCGGCGTCACCGTCAAGCAGGTTGATGCACTGGATGCCAATGCCCTGGAACAAGCCATCAGCGGCAGCGATGTGGTGATCAGCGCGGCACATTTCGCCACCCTGCCCGCCAGCGCCGTGATCGGCCCGGTAAAAAAAGCCGGGGTGAAACGCCTGCTGGTGGTGGGCGGCGCCGGTTCGTTGCTGCTGCCCGGTGGCGGACGTGTAATCGACAGCGAGGGCTTCCCGGCGGAATACAAAGCCGAAGCCAGTGCAGGGGCCGCGTTTCTCGACGTGCTGCGTCAGGAAAAGGACCTGGATTGGACGTTCCTGTCGCCGTCGGCCTTGTTCGATGGCACCCAGCGCACCGGTAAATTCCGTCTGGGCCAGGATGACTTGCTGGTGAGCAGTGACGGTAGCAGCTCGATCAGCTTTGCCGACTACGCCATCGCCATGCTCGATGAAGTGGAAACACCGAAGCACTCGCGCCAGCGCTTCACCGTCGGTTACTGACCTCCCTCCCACTCCCGTAGCAGCTGCCGAGCGCAAGCGAGGCTGCGTCAGCGGTGTACCTGACACACCGCAACGCAGCCTCGCTTGCGCTCGGCAGCTGCTACGGGATTTTCGCGGAGGTTGCCTGATCAACCAGCCAGTTCATCAGCGCTTCAAGCCCTGCCGACGGCACCGTCCCCGGCGGATACACCAGGTAGTACCCCTTCCCCGTCGGTACCCGCAGTTCAAACGGCATCGCCAAGCGCCCCGCCTTGAGATCCTCGCCCATCAACGCACTGTCGCCCATCGCCACCCCGGAGCCCTGGGAGGCCACGTTCATCGCCAAGTCCAACGTCTCGAAATGATGCCCCTGGCTCACGTTGCTCAACCGCGTATCCGCCGCCTGGAGCCAGCGCGCCCAATCGCGCTCATCCCGTGTGGGGTGCAACAGCACCTGTTGCTGCAAGTCCGCCGGGGTGTGCAAACCGGCGAGCAGCGCCGGTGCGCAGACCGGGGTGAGTTGCTCATCGAACAAATGCCGCGCCTCGGCCGATTGCTCGGCGATGGGCGCATAGATCACCGCCGCGTCGAATTGCTCGCGACGAAAATCCACGCTGTAGGCCACGGTGGTGGTGAGTTCCACCGGAACGTCCGGGCGCTCCCGCTGCCATTGCATCAGGCGCGGCAACAACCAGCGCATTACGCAGGTGGAGGCCTTGATTTGCAGGGTATGGCGGCGATTGCCGATCTGCTCCACCGCGTCACCGAGCAGGCCAAACACCTGCTGCACCCGTTGCGACCACTCGCGACCTTCTTCGGTCAGGCTCAACCCCCGTGCCTGGCGCTGGAACAAGGCGTAGCCCAAATGGCTCTCCAGCCCGGCGATCTGCCGGCTCACCGCACCTTGTGTGATATGCAGTTGCTCGGCGGCGCGGGTGAAGTTGCAGCACTGGGCCGTGACCCAGAAGGTATGCAGCGCGGGCAGGGGCGGAAGGCGTTTCATAAGGGCGCAGCCATGACGTGAGGACATGGCTAGTATGACTTTTTATCGATTGTTGCCGCTACGGGCCAGCCGTTCCAATACCGCCACGAATCCATAACAAGAGCGACACCTATGGCGACCTGTGGCGAAGTATTGGTCAACCTCCTGGAAAGCTACGGCGTGGACCAGGTGTTTGGTATTCCCGGCGTGCACACCGTGGAGCTGTATCGCGGCCTGGCCCGCTCGAGCATCCGCCACGTCACCCCGCGCCACGAACAGGGCGCCGGCTTTATGGCCGACGGCTACGCGCGCACCCGTGGCAAACCGGGCGTGTGTTTCATCATCACCGGCCCGGGCATGACCAATATCACCACCGCCATGGGCCAGGCCTACGCCGACTCGATCCCGATGCTGGTGATTTCCAGCGTGCAATCGCGCAGCCAGTTGGGCGGCGGGCGCGGCAAGTTGCATGAGCTGCCGAACCAGGGCGCGATGATGGCCGGCGTGGCGGCGTTCTCCCATACCTTGATGTCGGCAGCGGAGTTGCCCGCCGTGCTGGCGCGGGCGTTTGCGTTGTTCCAGGCCGGCAGGCCGCGCCCGGTGCATATCGAGATTCCATTGGATGTGCTGGTGGAAAACGCCGATGCACTGCTCGGCAGTCAACCGGTCAGCATCGCCCGTGCCGGTGCGGCACCGGCGGCGGTCAAGCAGATGAGCCAGTTGCTCGCCGCCGCCAAACGCCCGCTGATCCTGGCCGGTGGCGGCGCGATTGAAGCGGCCGCCGAATTGACCCGCCTGGCCGAAGCCCTCGGCGCGCCGGTGGCCCTGACCATCAATGCGAAGGGCATGCTGCCTTCCGAGCATCCGCTGCTGATAGGCTCGACTCAGTCCCTGGTCGCTACCCGCGCGCTGGTGGCCGAGGCCGATGTGGTACTGGCCATCGGCACCGAGCTGGCCGAGACCGACTACGACGTGACCTTCGCCGGTGGCTTCGAGATACCCGGTGCGCTGCTGCGCGTCGATATCGACCCCGACCAGACCGTGCGCAACTACCCGCCGCATCTCGCCTTGGTGGCCGACGCAAGGATCGCCGCCGATGCCTTGCTGGCCGACTTGAACCGCACGCCGCTGGGCCCCCGCCACATCGACTGGGGCGCTCAGCGCGTCGCCCGGTTGTGGGCCGAACTGGCCACCACCTGGGACGCCGCCACCCGCGCGCAAACCCTGTTCCTCAATACGGTGCTGGAGGCACTGCCGGGCGCCGTGCTGGTGGGCGATTCGACCCAACCGGTGTACAGCGGCAACCTGACCCTGAACCTCGATCACCCGCGCCGCTGGTTCAATTCCTCCACCGGCTACGGCACCTTGGGCTACGCCCTGCCGGCCGCCATCGGCGCCTGGTTGGGCCGTGGCGATGGGCAACCGGTGGTGTGTTTGATTGGTGACGGCGGGCTGCAATTCACCCTGCCGGAACTGGCCAGCGCAGTGGAAGCGCGCACGCCGATCATCGTGCTGCTGTGGAATAACCAGGGATATGAAGAGATCAAGAAATACATGCTCAACCGCGCCATCGAACCGGTCGGCGTAGACATCTACACCCCGGATTTTATCGGCGTGGCCAAGGCCCTCGGCAGTGCTGCCGACAGCGCTCACAGCGTTGCACAGCTGCGCAACGCCTTGCGCGCCGCCGCCGATCGCCCGGGGCCGACGCTGATTGAGATCGACCAGGACCTATGGATGCAGGAGCCAGCGGTATGAGCGCAGTAATGAACGGTGTGTATATCGACGGCGCATGGCGTGCCGGCCATGACGTGCTGGAGGTGATCAACCCGGCCACCGAGGCGACCCTGGCCCGTGTCAGCGTCGGCGATGGGCAGGCCGTGACCCAGGCCGTGGATGCAGCCAGCGCGGCCTTTATCGACTGGTCGAAAAGTAGCGGCCGTGATCGCGCCAGCCTGCTGCGCAAAATCGCCCAAGGCGTCAGCGCGCAGCGCGAACAGTTGATGCACCTGCAATCGAGCAACAACGGCAAGCCGCTGTTTGAAGCCGGCATCGATGTGGACGACGTGATCGCCACGTTCGAGTACTACGCCGGTATCGCCGACGACATGGACGCCGGAAAGGATCGTCCGGTGGCGCTGCCCAGCGATGACTTCAGCGCGCGCCTGCGCCGTGAGCCGTGCGGCGTGGTGGGGTTGATCGTGCCGTGGAATTTCCCGATGGTCACCACCGCCTGGAAACTCGCCCCGGCCCTCGCCGCCGGTTGCTGCATAGTGCTCAAGCCCTCGGAAGTCACGCCCTTGGCGGAGTTGCAGCTGGCGCAAATCATCGCTGACGCGGGCTGCCCGGCGGGGGTGTTCAACCTGGTCTGCGGCACCGGCTTGGCCGTTGGTGCACCGCTGGCGGCAGACCGTCGCGTGGCGAAGATTTCCTTCACCGGCAGCAACGCCGTGGGGGTGCAGGTGATGCAACGTGCAGCGGAAACCATCAAGGGCGTGAGCCTGGAATTAGGCGGTAAATCTTCGCTGCTGGTACTGGCGGATGCCGACCTCGACCTGGCGGTGGAGCTGGCGTGTGGCGGTGGTTTTTTCAACGCCGGGCAAATGTGTTCCGCCACCAGCCGCGTGCTGGTGGCCGACAGCCTGGCGGATGAATTCCTGCAGCGTTTGCAGGCACGGGCTGAAGGCATTCGCGTCGCCGACCCATTTGCCGATGACGTGGAAATGGGCGCGTTGATCAACCGCGTGCAGTATCAGGGGGTGCTGGGGCATATCCAACGGGGCGTCGAGGCTGGCGCGCGATTGGTGTGTGGCGGCGAACGCCCGGCGAACCTGGCGAAGGGCTACTTCATTCGCCCAACCGTGTTTACCGACGTGCCATTGGACAGTGCATTGTGGAACGAAGAAATCTTCGGCCCGGTGCTGTGTGTACGACCTTTTGCCACTGAGGAAGAGGCCATTGCCCTGGCCAACGACAGCGATTTCGGCCTGGTGGCCAGCGTGGTCAGCCGTAGCGTCGAGACCACCGAACGCGTGGCGAATGCCTTGCAGGCCGGGTTGGTGTGGATCAACGCCCCGCAGGTGATCTTCCCGCAGACGGCGTGGGGTGGTTACAAGCAGAGCAGTATCGGCCGTGAGCTGGGGCCGTGGGGCCTGGCGGCGTTTCAGGAAATCAAGCACGTGATCCGGTCCAACTGACGACGCAGAACAAATATGGGAGGGAGCTTGCACCTAATGCCAGTCAGTTAAGGAGGAACACTGTAACTGTGGTGAGCGGGCTTGCCCGCTCTCACACTTTGACTTGCGGTGTTTCAGTTAACCGCAATTTTTAGATAGCCCCTGCGACTTTCTCATTTGCCCCCCTCCCCCATGCGTGGCCTGATTCGCCCTTGTTCATTCAAGGCAGGCCCATGGAAAACGTTCAGGCAAAACCCACCACCGCCGTGTGGCTGATGATCAGCGTCGTGCTGGTCGCCCTTAACCTGCGGCCGTCGATGGCCGCCGTGGGGCCGTTGTTGTCGTCGATTCGCGGCGAGGTGCCGTTGAGTTTCAGCAGCGCGGCGTTGCTGACCATGTTGCCGGTCATGGCCATGGGCCTGGCGATGTTCTTTGGCATGGGCCTGGCCAAGCGCGTTGGCGAGCACCGCAGCATTGTGCTGTCACTGCTGGTGATTGGCGTGGCGACGCTGTCGCGATTGTTCCTGGATTCGGCCCTGGAATTGATCGTCAGCGCGATTGCCGCCGGTGTGGGCATCGCCATGATCCAGGCGTTGATGCCGGCGCTGATCAAGTCGCGGTTCAGCGACAACGTGTCGTTGTTCATGGGCCTCTACGTCACCGCTATCATGGGCGGCGCGGCGCTGGCGGCAGCGTTCTCCCCCTTCGTGCAGGTGCAGACCGGCAGCTGGCGCATCGGCCTGGCGATCTGGGCGTTTCTGGCGCTGCTGGCCCTGGTGTTCTGGTACGCCCAGCGCTCGGTGTTGCCACCGTTGCCCCAAGCCGCCGCCGGCCCTCAGGAATCGTTTTTCGGCAACGGCCGCGCCTGGTTGCTGGCGATCTTTTTCGGCCTCGGTACGGCGTCCTACACCTGCGTGCTGGCGTGGCTGGCGCCGTACTACGTGGAGCAAGGCTGGAGCGAACAGAATGCCGGTTTGTTGCTGGGTTTCCTGACCGCGATGGAGGTGGTGTCCGGCCTGGTCGCGCCGGCCATCGCCAACCGCCGCCGGGATAAACGCGGGGTGGTGGCGGTGTTGCTGGGGCTGATCATCCTCGGGTTCTGCGGCCTGATCCTCAGCCCGCAACACCTCAGTTTGCTGTGGCCGTGCCTGCTGGGGCTGGGTATCGGCGGGTTGTTCCCGATGAGCCTGATCCTGTCCCTCGACCACCTCGACAACCCGCGTCGCGCGGGGAGCCTTACCGCATTCGTGCAGGGCATCGGCTACCTGATTGCCGGCCTGTCGCCGCTGATCGCCGGGATGATCCGTGACCAGCTGGGCAGCTTCGAATGGGCCTGGTGGTCGTTGACGGCGGTGGTCGTGGTGATGCTGCTGATCGTCACGCGCTTCAACCCAAGGCATTACGCACAACATATTCGCTGACGTCGTGTTGCAAACAGTATTTGTCCCACGCAAAACATTGAAACGCCCTACAGAGCTTTCTATTGGCACGGCCGTTCCGTTAAGCTTTCGCGCTGTCTTGTACTGACTTCGGTACATGGGGTTTACGGACGAAACCGATGTTAAACAGTAACTTGCTCAGAAAACTCGATATGCAGGACTTGATGGTGTTTATCGCCGTCTATGACCAGAGCAGCGTTACCGACGTGTCAGAAACGCTGTTCGTCAGCCAGTCCACCGTGAGCTACAGCCTGAAGAAACTGCGGACCAGTTTTGAAGACGAGCTGTTTATCAACACGCGGGCGGGCATGCGGCCTACGTACAAGGCCACCACCATGTACGCCCATGTGCAGAAGATCCTCGAAAGCATCAACCTGTGCCATGCCGGTGGCCAGGCCTTCGACCCGACCCAGAAGGCCGTGACCTTCAATGTCTGCGCGCCGGAGTACTTCGAACAACTGATCCTGCCGCGCCTGTTGAAGCATTTCGACCGCGCCGACCTGCCGGTGATCGTCAATGTGCAGAAACTGGAAGCCGACATCCCCGCCGACGACCTGCGCGAGGGCCGTCTGGATCTGGTGATCTGCTTCGGACCGCACTTTCACCGCGCCCATAAAGACTTCAAGACCCAGATGCTGCTGGAGGACGATCTGGTGTGCGTCTTCGATAAACGCTCGGCACCGCGCGAGCCGGCATTCAGCCTGCAATCGTTCGTCGAGCGGCGCCACGTGTTCCCCACGCCATGGACCTCCGACACCAACATGATCGACGGCTGGCTGGCGCGCCAGGCCCACAAGCGCCAGGTGATCGCCCGCGCCAACAGCTACAGCGCGGCGCTGAAGATGATCACCGGCACCGACTTCATCGTCACCCTGCCGCGCCGCGTGCAGAAACTGCTGGCACCGTCGACGGTGTTCGGCCACTGCGAGGCCCCCAACGGATTGCCGGGGTTCACCCTGGATATGCAGTGGAATGAAAGCAGTGAACAGGACAGTGCCAATACCTGGTTTCGTGAACAGGTGGTGAAGGTGTGTGCGGATCAGGGATTACTCTAACTTCTGTGGCGAGGATTAGCCGATGGCGACTTTGCTGTAGGAGTCGCGATCCATGTCGACCAGCTGGACGCTGAGCTGAACCTGTAGATCCGCCGGCCAGTCGCCCAGATCCTGCAACGCTGCCAGCAGGCTTTGCGACAATTGTTGCTTGACCTGCGGCGACCGCCCGCTGAGCAGTGACAGCTTCACCGCGATGAAACCGCGTGGGTTGAGGGAGGTGCCCACCTGAAAACTCTCGAGCTTCACAGCGCGGCTTTTGATATCGAACTCGGAACCGAACTGCCCGGACGCCATCAGCACATTGTTGAGCCGCAACAGGGTTTTCTCGACGGCCAGGCTTGTCAGGTTGGCGGTGTATTCCAAGTGCAGGTGTGGCATGGATGACTCCGAGTCATTCGTAGGAAAGTCTGTAGATATAGCACGGATAAAAGCCTCAGGCCTTGTTCGCCTGACCTCGATCGCTCATGAACGCTTCCAGCCGCGAACGCACCCAGCGTTCGGCCGGGTCGGTGTCCACATGACTGAGCCAGACCATGGACAAATCCAGGGTCGGCGTCTCGAACGGAAACGGCTCGCAGAACAGGTTGCCCGACACCGCCATGGCCTCGGCCGTGTAGTCCGGCAGGCTGGCAATCAAGTCGGTCCCGGCCAGCAGCGCGGGCAATGCGCTGTATTGCGGCACCGACAACACCACATGGCGCTTGCGGCCGATTTCCGCCAGCCACTCATCGGCAAACCCGGACACGTTGGCGGTGTGGGACACCAGCACATGGGGGCGCGAGCAATATTCATCGAGGGTCAGCGGGGTGTCCGAGGCATCGGCGCGCAGCAGTCGCGGACGAATGTGGCGCAGCAACTTGCGCTTGGCATTCGCCGGCAGGCCACGGGTCTGGGTGATGCCGACGGTAATATCGCCGGACGCCAGCAGATCGGGAATCCGCCAATAGTCCACGTGCTGCACCACGAACACCACCTGCGGCGCTTCCTGGCGCAAGGCGCGCAGCAACGGTGGCAACAGGCCGAACTCGACGTCGTCGGACAGTCCGATGCGAAAGGTCATGGTGCTGACGGACGGGTCGAAATCGTGGGTCAGGCTCAAGGCCGACGACAGTGAGTCCAGGGCGGGCGACAGGTGCTGGATGATTTCCTCGGCGCGCGCGGTAGGTTCCATGCGATGGCCGACGCGAATGAACAGCGGGTCGTTGAACAAGGTACGCAGACGGTTGAGGGCCGAACTGATGGTCGGCTGGCCGAGAAACAGCTTCTCGGCCACTCGCGTCACATTGCGCTCGAGCATCAGTGCTTCGAAGACCACCATCAGGTTGATGTCGGCCTTGCGTAATTCATTGCGATTCATCGGCGCCTGCCCCTAGCCC
This sequence comes from Pseudomonas sp. 1 R 17, assembly GCF_900067035.1. Taxonomy (NCBI): domain Bacteria; kingdom Pseudomonadati; phylum Pseudomonadota; class Gammaproteobacteria; order Pseudomonadales; family Pseudomonadaceae; genus Pseudomonas; species Pseudomonas sp. 1 R 17. The sequence goes on along the minus strand of NZ_FKLB01000037.1, from coordinate 190,402 downwards.
AAGACAAGCCGCAGTTTAGAAAGGCAATAGGGCTGCGTCTATGCCGGTGGACGCATGGGGCTGCCTATTTCGTCGCCGGTTTCATCACCCCCTGAGTGGCAGGTACCTGCTCCTGGCCCTGACGCAATCGCAACGCCGCCAGCGCGGCGACCACCAGCACCACGGCGATGACTTTCAAGCCGTTCATGGCATTGCCGGTGCTCATTTCAATCGCACCCATCACCGAAGGGCCGACAAACCCACCCAACAGCCCGCAGGCGTTAACGAAGCCCAAGCCACCCGCCAGCGCCACGCCTTTGAGGCGCGAGGCCGGGTACAGAAAAATGATCGACTGCACCACAAAGAACATCACCGCCGACAGGCAAAAGCCCAACAGACTGAACACCGGCCCCGACACCGACGCAATGCCCAAGCCCAGCGCCATGGTCAGCAACCCCGTGACCAACAGTCGACGACAACGCTCGGGCGTCGTGGCAAAACGCGGGATCAGTACCGCACCGAGTGCCGCCGCGATCCACGGCAATGAGGTCAGCAAACCGACGCTCATGGTGCTCAGTTCGCCATACTTGCTGATGATGCTCGGCAGGAAAAAAATCACGGTGTAGACGGTGATCTGATGGCAAAAGTACACAAAGATCGCCAGCAGGATTTGCGGGGTCAGCCAGTTTTTCAACGCGTGACCGCCCTCCCCGGCACCTTCCTCGGTTTCCACCGCGATGCGCTGTTCGATGCCGCGTGCCTCTTCAGCCGTCAGCCACGGCGCCTTGCTCGGGCGGTCCGGCAACTTGCGCCATACCACCCAGGCAAACGCCACGGCCGGCAGGCCTTCGAGCAGGAACATCCACTGCCAGCCGTGCCAGCCGAGCATGCCGTCCATGCGCATCAAGGCCGCGCCCACCGGGCCGCCGATGATGTTGGCAAAGCACACGCCGAGCAGGAAATAGCCAGTGGCCCGCGCCCGCTGTTCACGGTTGAACCAATAAGTCAGATAGAGCATGACGCCGGGAAACAACCCAGCCTCGGCGATGCCCAGCAGCAGGCGCAACACGTAGAACGACGTATCGCCCTGCACAAACGCCATGGCCGCCGAGATCAGGCCCCAAGTCACCATGATGCGGGCGATCCAGAACCGCGCGCCGACCTTGTGCATGATCAGGTTGCTAGGGATTTCCGACAGTGCATACGTGAGGAAAAACAGCCCCGCACCCAGCCCGTAGGCCGCAGCGGAAATGCCCAGGTCGACATCCAGGTGATGCTTGGCCAGGGCGATGTTGGTACGGTCCAGAAAACTCAGGATGTAGGCGATGATCAGCAAGGGCATCAACTTGGCGAACATCAGTTTATTCAGCGCCTGCGGATCGCGGGCCGAAGTGGCGGTAGTCATCGGGCAATTCCTCTTGGCGCCCCGCCAGCCTGGCTGGGGGACGCATCACTGTTGTTCTAGGGTTCGAGTTGCACAACCAGGGCCTGCGGGCGATGGGAAAACAGTTGCAGCAGCGCGCCGCCCAGGGCGCAGCCGGCCATCACGAAGAAACACACGGTGTAGCCATGCAAGGTGGTCCAGCCGCCCCCCATGGCGATCAGGCTGCCCATCAGTACCGGCGCCAGGCCGCCGCCGATAAACATCGCGGTGGTGATGATGCCGTTGGCGGTGGACGTCGCCGACGGCTCGGCCGAGTCGCAGGCCACCGCGTAGTAGATCGGCCACACCGCGTTGGCCACCAGGCCGAACAGCAGTTGCACGACGACGATCAACGTCAGGGTGTTGGCGAAGTAGAACGCGCCGACACTCACCGCCATCCACAGCCCGCAGATGATCAGGGTGGTGCGCCGGCCGATGATGTCCGACAGCGACGGCCACACCAGTTGCCCGAGAATGCCGGTGAGGGTGAACACCACGCTCATCCCCGCCGACTCCGCCAGCGACAGCCCGGCGATGTTGTAGAGGTAGGCCGGCAGCACGATGTTGACGCCCATGTACACCACTTGGGTGAGCATCGTATTGCCCGCCGTGAGGGCAATATTGCGGTTGCGCAAGGTGGCGACAAACGTGCGCCAGGCCTCGCCCTTCACGGTGCTGGCCGGGGCGTTGTCCGGTGGGGTCATGCCCTTGGCGGCGATGTCGACGTACAGCGCGGTGATGCGCTCGGCCGTGGAGTAACGCGCCCAGAAGATCATCAGCGGCAGCGCCACCACGAAGGCGAAGAAGAACACATAGCGCCAGTTGTCCTCGCCGAACACGGTGATGACAAAACTGGCGACGATGCCGCTGAGCATTGCGCCAATCGGGTAACCGGTATGGTGCGCCCCCAAGGCGAACCCGCGACGCTCCACCGGCCACCACTCGGCGGTGTTGCTCACGCCCACCGGTTCGCCCCAGCCGGCACCGAGGTTGACGCCGACGCGCAGGGCGATAAAGGTCGCGAGGTTGCCGCTCAAGGCTTTGAAGCCGGACAGAAACGAGATCGCCGTGTAGCCGAGCACCAATGGCACCTGGAACCGTGCACGTTTCCAGCCGCCGCCGTAGCGGTCACTCCACATCGAACCGGGAATATCCAGCAGGGCCAGCGCGAGCATGACCACCGTGGCCACGGTGCCCCATTGATCGGCGGATAAATCGAAATGCTTGGAGATGGTCGGCCCCAGGCGCAATACGATCTCACGGTCGTAGGCGTTGAGGATCCAGATCAGCCAGCAGACCAGCAGCGATACCCAGGAATGCCGGTGAATGCTGCGCAGCGACGCTTTTTTTAAAGTTGCCATGGGCCTCTCCAGGCGCGCGAGGGCGCGCACTGACACAAGGTTGCAAAGGAAGGTGCCGTATTAATCCAACGCGCTAGCTGGCGAATCGTCGCTCAGCTATTCCTTGCACGCCCAACCCGGTAATGGCGAACAGCGCCCCGCGCTGCTGGCCGTCGGCCGGAAAACGCGGCAGCGGCGGCTTGGCCATGGAGGTCACAAACAGGGTGTCGAGGTTCGGCCCGCCGAAGGTCAGGCTGGTGACCTTTTTCACCGGCATTTCAATGATGCGGTCGACGTCGCCGTCCGGCGTGTAGCGCACCAGTTTCCCGGCGTAGACCAGCGCCTGCCACAGGCAACCTTCGGCGTCCACGGTGCAACCGTCCGCCGCGCCGCCACTGGCGGTATCAACCTTGGCGAAAGTGCGTCGGTTGCTCACGGCGCCGGTGGTGAGGTCGTAGTCATATGCCCAGATCTCGCCGGACCAGGTGTCGCAAAAGTAGAAGGTCTCCCCCGACGGGCTCCAGCACGGCCCGTTGGAGACGATGATGCCTTCGTCCAGGGTGTGCAGGCTCAAGTCAGCGTCGAGACGGTAGAGTTTGGCGCTGGCGCTGTCTTCCAGAGTGTCCATGGAGCCAAACACAAAGCGGCCCTGGCGGTCGACCTTACCGTCATTGAGGCGGTTGCTTGGCAGGTTCGGCTCCGGGTCCTGGATCAGCGCCAGTTCGCCGCTGGCCAGGTCCAGGGTGTGCACGCCGTTTTGCAGGGCGACGATGGCCGCCTCGCCGTTATGGCGCAGGGCCATGGAGCCGATCTTCTGGCCCACGTCCCAGGCACGCAGCTCGCGACCGTCGTCGGTGCAACGCAGGATGCGGCCGTCGGCACTGTCGATCCAGTACAACCGTTGTTGTTCGACGTCCCACACCGGGCCTTCGCCCAGGGTGGTCTTGACGTCCACAAGCACTTCGATACGCATGGTGTGATCCCCTTATTGTTGTTGTGCGGGATGCAGGCCGCGCGATCACGCGACCTTTCGCTGATTAGAAGTTGACCTGGTCACGCCCCTTGAGCCCGAGGATTTCCCGCGCCTCATCCGGTGTGGCGACACGATGGCCGAGGGCTTCGATCACCGTACGAATGCGCCGCACCTGGTCGGCATTCGAGGCCGCCAGCTTGCCTGGGCCGTCCCACAATGAATCCTCCAGACCGACACGGGCGTTACTGCCCATGGACAAGCCCATGGTCGCCAGCGGAATTTGCCCACGCCCCGCACCGAGGATCGACCACACGTAGTCGTCGCCAAACAGGCGGTCGGCGGTGCGCCGCATGTGCGCCAGGTCTTCGGGGTGGCTGCCGATGCCGCCGCGCAGGCCGAACACCGACTGGATAAACAACGGCGGCTTGAGCAGGCCGCGCTCCAGGAAATGTGCCGCGGTGTAGAGGTGGCCGATGTCGTAGCACTCGATTTCAAAGCGGGTGCGGTTCTCGGCGCAGGCATTGAGGATGTGGGTGATGTCGCGGAAGGTATTGCGAAAGATCCGGTCGTCGCTCTCTTCCAGGTAAGGGCGCTCCCAGTCGTGCTTGAACTCGGTAAAGCGGTTAAGCATTTCGTACAGGCCGAAGTTCATCGAGCCCATGTTCAGCGAGGCCAGTTCCGGCTTGAACTGCATCACCGGTTGCAGGCGTTCTTCCACACCCATCGTGGGTGCGCCGCCGGTGGTGATGTTGATCACCACGTCACTGGCGGCCTTGATGTGCGGCAGGAATTCGGCGAACAACGCCGGGGCCTGGCTGGGGCGGCCGTCAATCGGGTCACGGGCGTGCAGGTGAACAATGGCCGCGCCGGCTTCGGCGGCGCCAATGGCGGCAGCGGCAATTTCCTGGGCGGTGATGGGCAAATGCGGCGACATCGACGGTGTATGAATCGCACCGGTGACGGCGCAGGTAATGATGACGGGGCGTTTTTTGGACATGACGATTCTCCGACTTTTATTCTTATGAAAAAAATCCTGGGTCCAGCGCTGTGTGTTCTTCCGTGGCTTACAGGTACTCGACGTTACCGTCGACGCTGATCGCCTGGCCGGTCACGTTGCGGGCGGCGGGCGAACAGAGGAACAAGGCCATGGCCGCGACGTCTTCGGCGGTGACCATGCGCTTGAGGGAGATCTTGTTGAGGTATTCCTGGCGCATCTCGGCTTCGGGCACGCCGACCTGTTCGGCACGGGCACGGATCACCCCGTCCATGCGCGGGCCTTCGACGATACCGGGCAGCAAGGCGTTGACGCGGATGTCGCTCTCGCCCAGCTCCGACGCCAGGGATTTCATCAGGCCGACAATGGCCCACTTGGTCGCCGCATACGGCGTACGCCAGGCGTAGCCGAGGCGTCCTGCCACCGAGGCGATATGCAGCAAGTGGCCGTGGGACGATTCCCTGAGCATCGGCACTGCATGGTGGGCAAATCGGTACTGCGCCGTCAGGTTGATATTGATGGTGGCTTGCCACTCGGCGTCGCTGATCGCATCGATACCGCCGGTGGGCCCAGCGATCCCGGCGTTGTTGACCAGCACATCAAGACCGCCGAAATGCTCGCGCTGCACCTTGAAGACCGCCTCGATCTGCGCGGCATCGCTGACGTCGGCACGGGTGGCGATGCTGCCCGGATACTTGTCACGGAACGCCGCCAGGGCCGGTTCGCTCACATCACACACATGCACCTGGGCGCCGGCTTCCAGATACGCCGCTGCCAACACTTCACCAATCCCGGCAGCCCCGCCGGAAATCAACACACGTAACCCAGGATAGGGCTGCAGCCGTTGTAGGACACTCATGCACGTTTACCTCCTGAAACAGACGACCGCGCACGGTCGCTCTTGACGAGCAGGCGCGCCAGGGAGTCGGCGGCCTGCATGATGTCATCGGTCACCGCCGCGCGGGCTCCGGCGCCATCACGGGCGGCCAGGGCTTCGACGATGCGCGTGTGCGCTTCCATCGAGCGTTGCAGGTGAGCTTTATCCGGGGCGACCAAGGCAAAGCACGGGCCCATGTGCAGCCAGAAGTTTTCCACCGCCGCCATGGTCAATTCGGCCTGGGCCACCGCATAGATGCGCCGGTGGAAAGCGAAGTTGGTCCACAGGTAGCGGGACACGTCGACTTCATCGGCGGCATGCTGCATCTGCTGGCACAGGTCGGTGATTTCGTCGAGGTCGGTTTTTTGCAGGAGCAGCACGGCTTTTTCCGCCAGCAACCCTTCGAGGGCGACCCGCGCATCACGAATTTCGCGCAGGCGTTCGACGGTCATCAGGCGTACGCGCAGACGGGAGGTCTCGGTGACTTCAAAGGCGTTTTCGGCGCTGAGGCGTTGCAGCGCTTCGCGTACCGGCATGGGGCTGGAGCCGAGCGCTTCGGCGAGGCCACGGATGGTGAGTTTCTGGCCGGGCTGGAAACGGCCACTCATCAAGGCTTCACGGATCTGGCGATAGACCTGGTCTTGCAAAGTATCGCGGGAGACCTGGCGCAGGGTGGGCAGGAGCAGCGGACCGTCTGTCATGAGTCAAAACCTGTGTTGTCGTTCTTATGGCTCCAATATGTGATCACAAATCAAATATGTCAAATAGTTTCCCGGTGAAAAAAGGGAGCTGTCGAATCTCACATCGACAGCTCCCACGGGGATCGCGCCTTGGCCAAACTTAGCCCGGGCATGAATCAAGGCTTCAACGGGCGCTCCTGATCTCGTTCGGAAAGCTCCGTACCGTCGTCCGGGTGTTTCCAGGTTTGCGGTTTTTCCTCTTCCCGTTGCCGGGTCTGCTCGCGCTGCGGCTCATCCTGGCGCTTCTGTTCGTTGCCCATAGCCACCTCCCCTCCGTAAGAATTGGTCACATCTACCAGAATAGAACAGCGCAGGATTTTTGACGGACCCGGAGAGTGATAGCCAATTAAAATTAATCAATCCAAATTTTTCACTTATCATTTCTAAATGTGTCAGCCACTATCCTCGGTCTTACGCGAAACAAGCACTTAAAAGAACGCTGGAGACACAAAACCATGACTAGCCCTTCCCGGCCCGATTCTGCCCGTTCGAAAGTAGGTGCGGTATTCCGCGTTACTTCGGGCAACTTCCTTGAACAGTTCGACTTCTTTCTGTTCGGCTTCTACGCCACCTACATTGCTGCCGCGTTCTTCCCTGCCGCCAATGAATTTGCCTCATTAATGATGACCTTCGCCGTGTTCGGCGCGGGCTTCCTGATGCGCCCACTGGGCGCCATCATCCTCGGCGCTTATATCGATGACGTCGGTCGCCGCAAAGGGTTGATCGTGACCCTGTCGATCATGGCCAGCGGCACACTGTTGATCGTGCTGGTGCCGGGTTATCACACCATTGGCCTGTGGGCGCCGCTGCTGGTGCTGCTGGGTCGCCTGTTGCAAGGTTTCTCGGCCGGCGCGGAGCTGGGCGGTGTGTCGGTATACCTGTCTGAAATGGCCACCCCAGGCCGCAAGGGGTTCTACACCAGCTGGCAATCCGGCAGCCAACAGATCTCCATCGTGGTCGCCGCCGCCCTGGGCTATGGCTTGAACGTGTGGATGGAACCAGCGGTGGTTGCCGACTGGGGCTGGCGCATTCCGTTCGCCATTGGTTGCGTGATCATCCCGTTCATCTTTGTGCTGCGCCGCAACCTGCAGGAAACCGAAGAATTCGCCAACCGCAAGCATCGCCCGACCATGCGCGAGGTGCTGGCCACACTGGTGAAAAACTGGACCGTGGTCATCGGCGGCATGCTGATGGTGGCCATGACCACCACCGCGTTCTACCTGATCACCGTGTACGCGCCGACCTTCGGCAAGACCGTGCTGCAACTGAGCACCTCCGACGCGCTGCTGGTGACCTTGCTGGTGGCGGTGTCGAACTTTGTCTGGCTGCCGATCGGCGGCACCCTGAGCGACCGCTTCGGCCGCAAGCCGGTGCTGATCGCCATGACCGCGTTGACGGTGCTCACGGCTTATCCGGCACTGTCCTACGTGGTGAATGCACCGAGCTTCGCCCATATGCTGGAGACGCTGCTGTGGTTCTCGTTCCTGTACGGCATGTACAACGGCGCGATGATCCCGGCGCTCACGGAAATCATGCCGGTGGAAGTGCGCGTGGCGGGCTTCTCCCTGGCCTACAGCCTGGCGACCGCGATCTTCGGTGGGTTTACCCCGGCGATCTCCACCTGGTTCATCCACATCACCGAAGACAAGGCCTCGCCGGCCTACTGGATGATGTTCGCTGCGTTGTGCGCGCTGTGTTCGACCCTGGCGCTGTATCGTCGCGCCAACGCACGCGGGCAGGTGATGCAGGGGGCGGCGTGATGGGGCCTTTGTTCAAGACCCTGACGGCCCTGGCCCTCGGCGCACTGGCGCTGACGGCCCAGGCCGAGGAACTCAAGGTGATGACCTCCGGTGGCTTCACCGCCGCCTATAAACTGCTGGGCCCGCAATACGCGCAGTACAGCGGCGACACCCTCGATACCGTCCTCGGCCCCTCCATGGGCAAGGCGCCGGAAGCGATTCCCAACCGTCTGGCCCGTGGCGAACATGCCGACGTGGTGATCATGGTCGGCTATGCCCTGGATGACTTGATCAAACAAGGCAAGGTCGACCCGGCGTCCCGCGTGGAACTGGCGGATTCGCGCATCGGCCTGGTGGTGAAGGTAGGTGCGACCAAACCCGCGATCGGCACCGATGCCGAACTCAAGGCCGTACTGAGCAAGGCCAAGTCCGTGGCGTATTCGGACAGCGCCAGCGGTGTGTATGTCGAGAAAGAGCTGTTCAAGAAGCTCGGCATGCCCGCCAAAGGCACCATGATCGAACGCCTGCCGGTGGCCGAACAGGTCGCCAAGGGCGATTACGAAGTGGGCTTGCAGCAGGTGGCGGAGTTATTGCAGGTGGCGGGTGTGACGTACGTCGGCAAGATCCCGGAAGACGTGCAATCGGTGACGCGCTTTGCGGCGGGCATTCCGGTCAATGCCGAACACCCTGCGCAGGCCAGGGCGCTGTTGCAGTTCCTGGCCTCGCCCCAGGCACAACCGGTGGTGCAATCCACCGGCCTGGACTCGGTGGCACGCTGATCTAAACAGCGTCTCCCGCACCCACCACTCCAATTCCAGCGCCGCCGGCGGCAAAGTCCGCCCGCGGCGCTTGTTCATTCAAGCCCCCATCGCAATGGTGACGTTGCCCATGCGCATGGACGCGACGTTGCTGGTGCCCATCGTGAATAGCGGGATGTAGAGCAATATCGTACAAGCGCCAGTGGGAAGCTATGGAGTAGAACTGCCAGAAAAACTGCCGCTGAGGCTTAGCCTGTTTCCGAGAGGCCAGTCAGTTGCTTCTTGTTTTTCCTGACGTAAAGACACGGTTGCTCGGGTTCCCTAGAATCCCGCGTTCGACTCTATGACTAAGGACCCAGGCATGGCCGAACCGATCGTAAAAAGCACACCGCTGACCTGGTATGTGGAGCATTTCGCCGTCTTCAGCGGGGCTTTCACCTTTCTCGCTATCGCGGGGCTGTTGATATTTATCTACCGGCGCTCTGGATCGCTGCTGTTTCTACGGGATTGGATATGGCGGTTTTTTGGTGGCAAAACGCGCTTCGAAACAGACCGTTTTGAACGCATGCGCAAGGACTTGCGCGAGCTGGAATATTATCGCTATGAATTCAACATCCCCGCCAATACGCTGCGCGAGGCCGACTTGGCTGAGGATTGGATGTACAGCAATGACTTCACCCCACGCGACTTCGGTCGCGTGAAGCGCTACATCGAGTGGAGCGACTTTACAGCACTGAGCTTCATCACCAAGCGGTTCGCACAGTGGCGTATCAACTGCTTTTTCTTTCTTGCCATCGCGCTTCTGGCGGGCGTAGCCATTGCGGTTCCGCTGATTGAATCCAAGTATCTGATGGTGTCCCTCAAAAACGCCCCGGATGCCCCCTCGTTCTATTTATCGGAAGATAACGTGAAGTTCGGTATCTGGTCTGACACCGTCCTCAAGGTCGAGCACTGTCGCTCGTCCGAGTCGCTCCAGGCGTTCCTGCGCCCAGGATTACCGGAAGATAAACTCGACATCATTTGCTCATTCTTCCTCGACAAGACCTACAACAAATACGTACGAGAAGGCCTGGGCCAACAACGCGGGCTGCTGTTCTCGCTGGTGCTCGTGTCGATGGCATGGATGATTTACCTGGTGATCCTGATCGCGCGAATGGAAGTCGCCCGCAAACTCTATAAACAATGGCAGGCCAACCAGCCTTGAAAAAACAAGTGCCTGCTAGCCGCCCCTTTTCGACTGAGAGTTCAATGAGCAAGGCATCTGACAGAAAAACGCTTCACCGCGCGCTGAAATGGGCGGCCTGCCTGGTGGGCCTGCCTTGCCTCGCCGCGCTGGGTTTCTTCACCTGGCAAAGCTTCTACCCGGTGAGCGCCGCTGCCGGCTGGAGCGTTCAGGTCGTACACCGCGACGTGCCAAAAGCCGCCTCGCTGATGCCGTTGCCGGACGGCGCGCTGATGGTCAGCCTGGAGCTCGACGACGCCAAGGGCAGCATCGTGCGCATTCATCCGGACGGAACACGCGAAGTGGTGGTGGGCAACCTGTCCAAACCCGACGGTATGTTCGCCACCCGTGGCGGCTGGGTGTTCAGCCAAGAAGCACTCGACTCCCCCGTCAGCTTCCTCAAGGACGGTACCGTCACCGAATTGTTCAGGGGCGAAAACGTGCAAGGCCTGTGGGACGACGGTGACTACCTCTATGCCATGGAGGACCGTCGCGACGAGGGGCGCATCCTGCGTTATCGCTGGAGCGACCAGACCTTAAGCGTCGTTCGCAAAGGCCTCGACGAGGGCGAATCGATCATCCGCTGCACCGATGGCCGCATGCTCTACACGAAGAAGAAAGAAGGCATGGTCCGTGAGCTGACCGAAGACGGCAGCGACCCGGTGGTACTGGCCAAGCTGAACCAGCCGACCTTTTTGATGTGCGATGAGCGCGGGTTATGGATCAACGAAGACGCCACCCACCGCGCGCGGTTGTTGCTGATCGATAAACAGGGGCGCCAGCAGACGATTTTGTCGTTCTTGAAGGCGCCACAGTCGATTGTGCCGACCGGGCGTGGGACTTATCTGCTGGCCGAAGGTGGGCGTGATCGCGTGCTGGAGCTGACCCCGCCCCAGCCCGTTATCGCGCAGGAATAAGCGCGCTGCACTACAGCTGAAACCGCGCAACCGCCTCGTTCAGCGAGACCGCCAATTGCGCCAGTTCGCGGCTTGATCCATTGATCTGCCCGGCGCCGGAAGAGGATTGCGCAGACAGGTCGCGAATATTGACGATGTTGCGATCGACTTCCTTGGCCACCTGGGCCTGCTCCTCGGCGGCGCTGGCGATGACCAGGTTGCGCTGGTGGATCTGGTCGATGGAGTCGGTGATCTGGCTCAATGCGCCCCCCGCCCCCTCAGCCAGGGCCAGGGTGTCGGTGGCACGCTGGGTACTCGACTGCATCGAGCTCAACGCCTCGTTGGACCCCGTGCGCATCGCGGTCACCATCTGGTCGATTTCCAGGGTCGATTGCTGGGTACGGTGGGCCAGTGCACGGACTTCGTCAGCCACCACCGCAAAGCCACGCCCGGACTCCCCAGCCCGCGCCGCCTCGATCGCAGCGTTGAGTGCCAGCAGGTTGGTCTGCTCGGCGATGGAGCGGATCACATCGAGCACCTTGCCGATATCCCGCGATTGCTCGGCGAGGTGCTGCACCAGGGTCGAGGTTTCGCCGATGTTGGTGCTCAGGGCTTGAATGGCGCTGACCGTTTCACCCACACGGTGCTGGCCTTCGCGCGCGGTTTCATTGGAAAGGCGAGTGGACTCGGAGGTGGACACCGCATTGCGCGCTACCTCATCCGCCGCCGAGGTCATCTCGTTGACGGCGGTGGCGGCCTGCTCGATTTCAGCGGTCTGCTTTTGCAGGCTGCGGCTGCTCTGGTCGGTGACGCCGTTGAGGTCGGTGGCCGATGACGCCATCTGCCCGGCCGACTGGCGAATCAGTTGCAAGGTCCCGCGCAGGTTGGCCTGCATGGTCTTGAGTGCCACGAGCAGGCGCGTCACTTCGTCGTCGCCGCTCACGTCCACCGTTTGGGTCAGGTCACCCTGGGCAACGTTCTCGGCAGCCCGTACGGCATGACTGAGCGGGCCGACAATGCTGCGCGTGAGCAACCAGGCCAGCAGCACGGTGCTCAACCCGGCCACGATCACAAAGCCGAACACCATGGTGCGCGAACGGCCGTACTGCGACTCGGCCGCCTGGCCTTGCTGGTTGATCTGGGCGTTGTAGTAGTCGGCCAGGGCATTGAGTTGGGCCCCGGAGCCATCGACCACGGTTTTCATATCCACCAGCAACAGCTTGTTGAGTTCAGCGCCCTGCTGCTTGTCGGCGAGGATGAACGACTGCGCCAGCCCTTGCTGGTATTGGCGCAGCGAGACCTGGAACTGATCATAGAGCGTGCGTACTTCGGGGGTGTCGATCACTGCATCGAGGTCGGCCAGCCGTTTGCTCAGGTCCTGGCTGCGAGTGTCCATCTGGCTACGGTATTGCGGGATGCTCGCCGGGTTCGGGTCCAGGGCCATGCGCAAAGAGATCGTACGAATGCGCAGCATGATTTCACGAATGTCCGCCACCAGCCGCATCTTCGGCACCAGCCCGCTTTCCACCTGCACCGCGCTGGCGCGGATGCTTGCCATGTTCGACAGTGCAAAAAAACCCAGCAGGGCCACGAGCAAAGCAATCAGGGCAAAACCCAGACCCGCACGGCGGGCGATGGACAGGCTGCGAAGGGACATTAGGGGGGACTCTCTTATTGGGGATACGATGTCGTACGAGAGTGTTTCGGCCGTTTGGATAAAGACTTGAGGGACGTACACCCAGGAAATGGGAAGTTATAAATATCAGTGAGTTATTTGCAGCGTCGCCGAGCATGATGCCCACGAGAATACTGGGAACACATCAAAGATGACGAAACGGAGTAACCCATGAACATCCGACCTATCCACACCGAACAGGATTACAAGGACGCGCTCAAGTCTGTCTCCGCGCTGTTCGACAACGAACCAGAACCCGGCGCCGCGGAAGGTGATTACTTTGACGTAATGATCACGCTGATCGAGGCCTATGAAGCCAAACACGTTCCCAATCGATGCCATTCGCTTCAGAATGGAACAGTCTGGCCTGTCAGCGGCTGATCTTATTCCCGCCATTGGTCGCCAGAATCGTGTTTATGAAGTGCTGAATGGAAAACGAGCGCTGACCTTGCCAATGATTTGGAAGCTGCATGAGATGTTTGGAATTCCAGCAGAAAGCCTGATCAAGCCAGTAAGGCATGCTTGAAGATGGAATACGGTTGGTTGTGCCTGCTGGAAACAACCACTGCGGCCCTTTTTGCTGCTAGGAACGAGTAGCTTGCCCCCAAATCTCAGAAACGAAAAAGCCCCGTAGCTGAATAAGCTACGGGGCTTTTTCTATGTAATGGCGGAGAGATAGGGATTCGAACCCTAGGTACCGGTGAAGGTACAACGGATTTCGAATCCGTCCCATTCGGCCACTCTGGCATCTCTCCAACGGCGCGCATCATAACAGCCTGTTTCGTGGAAGCAAAGCGCAGAAGCGATTTTTTTCCGTGCTATCAGATGCTTGCGTCGATTAAAGCGGTACGCCGAGACGTTTGGCGACTTCTTCGTAGGCTTCGATCACATCACCGAGGCCTTGGCGGAAGCGGTCCTTGTCCATCTTCTTCTTGGTGTCCTTGTCCCACAGGCGGCAACCGTCCGGGCTGAATTCGTCGCCCAGGACGATGGAGCCATCGTGGAACACGCCGAACTCCAGCTTGAAGTCCACCAACAGCAGGCCTGCGTCGTCGAACAGCTTGCTCAGCACGTCGTTGACCTTGAGGGACAACTCCTTCATGCGTGCCAGTTGCTCGGCGGTGCCCCAGCCGAATGCCACCACGTGGGATTCGTTGATGAACGGGTCGCCCTTGGCGTCGTCCTTCAGGAACAGTTCGAACGTGTAAGGATTGAGCTTGAGGCCCTCTTCCACGCCCAGGCGCTTGACCAGGCTGCCGGCGGCGTAGTTACGCACGACGCATTCCACCGGGATCATGTCCAGCTTCTTCACCAGGCACTCGTTGTCGCCCAGCAGTTGGTCGAATTGGGTCGGAATACCGGCCGCTTCGAGTTTCTGCATGATGAAGGCGTTGAACTTGTTGTTCACCATGCCCTTGCGATCAAGTTGTTCGATGCGCTTGCCGTCGAACGCCGAGGTGTCGTTGCGAAACAGCAGGATCAGGCGGTTGGCGTCGTCGGTCTTGTAAACCGACTTGGCTTTGCCGCGGTAGAGTTCTTCACGTTTTTCCATGATGGGCTCCGCTTTGAGTGAGGTGGGCTAGGCGATATGTCGCCAGTCGAGCCCTGAATCTTGATCGGCCAGTTGCAGCCAGTCCGGGTCGCACCCGAGGGTGTCGACAAAACATTGCCGGGCAAGCGTCGGCAGGTTGTTCTTGCTGCTCAAGTGGGCCAGGACCAGGTGTTGCAGGTCTTGCCAGCCCAACTCATACACCAGATACGCCGCCTGATGGTTGTTCAAATGTCCCAGTTCGCCGCCGACCCGTTGCTTGAGAAAGTACGGATAGTGACCGCGAGCCAACAGGTCCCGGCAGTGGTTGGACTCGATCATCAAGGCATCGAGGTTCCGGTATCCGTCCAGTACCTTGGCGCAGTAGGAGCCCAGGTCGGTGAGCACGCCGAAACGCCGCTCTCCGTCACTGAATACATACTGCGTCGGTTCCTGGGCGTCGTGCGCCACGGCAATCACATCGATGCTCAGGGCACCGATTTGCAGCTGCTCGCCACCGGCCAGGAAACCTGCGGGTTCTATAGGTTTGCGCATCCCGCGCAGTGTGCCGCGACTGAGGTACACCGGAAGATTGTAGCGCCGAGACAGCAAACCCACGCCATGCACGTGGTCGGCATGTTCGTGGGTCACCAGAATCGCGCTCAGCTGCGAGGGGTGAACCCCCAGGCGCAGCAGGCGCCGCTCGGTTTCCTTTAACGAGAAACCACAATCCACCAGCACGTACGTGTCGTCATGGGCGACCAGCGTGCCGTTCCCTTGGCTACCGCTGCCGAGAACGGCAAAACGCATCGGATCAGCCCAGGTTGTCCTGAATCACGCCCAACACCTTGCGCGCTGTTTCAGCCGGCGCCACGGTGTTGATGTTCTTCTCGACGGTGACCTGCACAGTCTCGCCAACCTTGCTCAAACGCACCTGATAACGCTCGGCGCGGGTCTCGATTTCTTCCTTGGTCGGCTTGCTGCCGAACAGTTTGCCGAAGAAACCAGGCTCTTCGTCTTTGCGCTCGGCCTTTTCAGCCACGTTGATGTAGTACAGGCCCAGGCTCCGGTTGATGTCTTCAACACGCCAAGGGCCTTGCTCCAACGCGCGGCCGACGCTGGCCCAGGCGCGATCCAGGTCTTCACCCAGGTTCAGCACCACGTTGCCGCTGCCGTCCTCGGTGAGGCTGACGCGGCTCGGGGTGTCGTAATCACGGGCGGCGAGCAGGGAAACGGAACCGCCCTTCTCGGAGATACGGCTCATGCTGGCCAGCATCTCGTCGACCAATGCCGAGTCGACACCGGTGTTGACCGAGCGGTTGGTGAAGTCGACGTTGGCGGTGCTGCCGGCAGGACGCTCGGCGCTGACCACGTAGACTTCACTGGTGTTGCGCTGCACGCCCGGCTCGATGCGCACACGCACACGGGCTTCGCTGTCGGCGGCGACACCGCCGGCCTGCAGGCGCTTGGCCATAGTGGCGGACAGCTCGCTGCCTTGCTGCCATGCCGTGGTGAATTCACCGGTCTGCGGGCGCTGCTCGTCGATGCGGAAACCGTTGTCCTGGAAGAACTGCACCGCTACCGGCCAGACTTCGGCAGGTGGACGCTGCGCCACGATCCAACGCGAATCACCGCTCTTCTGCAGGCTGTAGTCGCTGGCATCCGCCACGGCCGAGATCGGCTGTGGACGTGGCACGACGTATTCACCCTTGGTGGTGTCGTCGGCAACGTTGCGTGGAATCGGCAGCAACGGGTCAAGGCGCTTGGCGACGTTGACGTCCGGCGGCAGTTGCATCGGTTTGGTTGCTTGTGCTTCCAGGTAATCGCTGCCGCGGTCACGGAAGTAGCCTTCCGGGCCCCAGATCCAACCGCAGCCACTGGTGCTGGAGATAATCAAGGCAAGTGCGGAAAGTCCGGCCAATCGCTTCATGCGTAGTGCTTCCTCAATTAAACCAGGACGCCGGACTGGCGCAGGGCCTGTCGCAGCGGTTCGTGACAGGCTTCGCTGAGGCGGGTGAGCGGCAGACGGATACCGTCCGGCATCAGGCCCATCTCGAACAGCGCCCACTTCACGGGAATAGGGTTGGATTCGATAAACAGTGTCTTGTTGAGCGGCATCAGCTTCTCGTGGATCGCACGGGCGGTCACGGCGTCGCCAGCGATGGCGGCGGCACACAGGTCGCTCATGGCGCGCGGGGCCACGTTGGCGGTCACGGAGATATTGCCCTTGCCGCCCAGCAGGATCAGCTCGACAGCCGTGGCGTCGTCACCGGAATACAGCAGGAAGTCGCTGCTCACCCCGGCCAGGATGTCCTTGGCGCGCTGCAGGTCGCCGGTGGCTTCCTTGATGCCGATGATGTTCGGCACGGTAGAGAGGCGGATCACGGTCTCGGCCTTCATGTCGCACGCGGTACGACCCGGCACGTTATAGAGGATCTGCGGGATGTCGACGGCTTCGGCAATGGTGCGGAAGTGCTGGTACAGGCCTTCCTGGGTCGGCTTGTTGTAGTACGGGGTCACCAGCAGGCAAGCGTCGGCGCCGGCTTTCTTGGCGTTTCGGGTCAGCTCGATGGCTTCGCGCGTCGAGTTGGCGCCCGTGCCGGCGATCACGGCAATACGCCCCGCGACACGCTTGACCACGAATTCGATCACTTGGATGTGTTCTTCCACATCGAGGGTGGCCGATTCACCTGTGGTGCCGACCGCCACGATGGCGTTGGTGCCTTCTTGCAGGTGGAAGTCCACCAGTTTGCCCAGGCTGTCCCAGTCGAGATGACCTTGTGCATCCATGGGTGTGACCAGTGCCACCATACTGCCCGCAATCATGCAACCGCTCCTGCCGGAAAAAGAGAGCCGTAATGGTACTGGCGCCAAGATGCTTGTACAAGCGAAGTACCGCCTGAGGATGCGTTCTGGCGCAACTAAACGACGGGCAATGCCATCATTGGGCCAAAGCACGGGTTGAGGCTGGGCAAAATCAGGCGGATCACGCAATGAAAACGCCACCTCCTATCCCTTGGCGACGCTTTTCGCTACCCTTCATGCTTTGATCGATACAGCCCTCACAGTATCGACCGCTCATCGTTTTAGGAAGGCTGCATGTCCACCCCCACAGTTCGCGAACAATTCCTTGTTATCAGTGCCCTCGGCGCCAACCCCATGGAGCTGACCAACGTCCTGTGCCGCGCCAGCCATGAAAACCGCTGTGCCGTGGTGACCTCCCGCCTGACCCGCCATGGCGAGTGCAGTGCGCTGGTCCTGCAGATTTCCGGCACCTGGGATGCCCTGGCGCGCCTGGAGACCGGCCTGCCGGGCCTGGCCAAGAAGCACGACTTCACCGTCAACGTGGTGCGCAGCGCCGCCCTGGAAAATCGCCCGCAGGCGCTTCCTTATGTGGCGTATGTCAGCTCGGCCTACCGCTCGGACATCGTCAATGAGCTGTGCCAGTTCTTCATCGACCATAACGTCGAACTGGAGAACCTGACCTGCGACACCTACCAGGCCCCGCAAACCGGCGGCACCATGCTCAACGCCACCTTCACCGTGACCCTGCCGGCCGGCGTGCAGATCAGTTGGCTGCGCGACCAGTTCCTGGATTTCGCCGATGCCCTGAACCTCGACGCGCTGATCGAGCCGTGGCGCCCACAGAACCCAATGTAAGGAAGTCATCATGGCGGTAGTCATCGATAAACCGGTCGCCGATTTCGAAGCCCAGGCCACCAGCGGCCAGACCTTCAGCCTTGCCGCCCTCAAGGGCAAGCAAGTGGTGATCTACTTCTACCCGAAGGACAGCACCCCGGGCTGCACCACCGAAGGCCAGGGTTTCCGTGACCAGTACGCAGCATTCAAGGCCGCCAACACCGAAGTGTTTGGCGTGTCGCGCGACAGCGTGAAGTCCCATGAGAACTTCAAGGGCAAGCAGGAATTCCCGTTCGAGCTGATCAGCGACAAGGATGAGGCGGTCTGCCAACTGTTCGACGTCATCAAGCTGAAGAAGCTGTACGGCAAGGAATACCTGGGTGTGGATCGCAGCACCTTCCTGATCGACAAGGACGGTGTGCTGCGCCAGGAATGGCGCGGCGTGAAAGTGCCGGGCCATGTGGACGCCGTTCTGGCCGCAGCCCAGGCATTGAACAAGGCCTGATCTGTAGCGCGGATCACTGCAGCGATGAAGCAGTGATTCGCGCCTACCCTTACAACAAAGGTGCCACCACCGGCTCCTGCCGCGGCCACGCATCCAGCACGGCCTTGAACAGCGTCGCCAGGGGAATCGCAAAGAACACCCCCCAGAATCCCCACAGTCCACCAAACAACAGCACTGCACAGATGATCGCCACCGGGTGCAGGTTGACCGCCTCCGAGAACAGCAGCGGCACCAGCACGTTGCCATCCAGGGTCTGGATGATGCCGTAGACCGCCATCAAGTAGATGAACTGGTCGCTCCAGCCCCACTGGAACAAGGCGATCAAGGTCACCGGCACCGTCACCACCACGGCACCGACATACGGCACCACCACCGAAATCCCCACCAGCAGTGCCAGCAAGGCGGCGTAGTTGAGGTCCAGTGCGATAAACGCAATGTAGGTAACGCCCCCGCAGATAATGATCTCGATGACCTTGCCACGAATGTAGTTGGCGATCTGTCGGTTCATTTCTTCGGCCACCCGGGTGATCAGCGCTCGTTCGCGCGGCAGATAGCCGCTCACCCAACGCCCGATCATGGCGCGGTCCTTGAGGAAGAAGAACACCAGGATCGGTACGAGCACCAGGTAGATCATGATGTTGACCAGCAGCGGCAGGCTGGACAGGGAAAAGGTCAGCGCCCATTGCCCGAACTTTCCGATTTCGCCCCGTGCCACTTCTATCGCCTGCAGCACTTGCTCGTCCGACACCAGATGCGGGTAGCGCTCCGGCAGCAGCAGCAACAGCGACTGCCACTTGGCGAGCATGCCCGGCAACTCGTTGAACAACGTGATCAGTTGGTGCCACAGCAGCGGTAACACCACGACAATAAACACCACCAGCAGCCCCATGAACAAGGCAAATACCAGGCCCACAGCTGCGCCGCCCGGCAAGCGTAAACGCTCCAGGGTGGTGACCAGGCCCTGCATCAGGTAAGCCAGCACCATCCCCGCCAGTACCGGCGCCAGCATGCCTCCCAAGGTGAGTACGGCCGTAAAGGCCAGAAACAGCAGGACCGCCAGCACCACGGCTTCTTCATCGGAGAAGTAGCGCTGGATCCAGTCTCGTAACACTTTGAACATCAATCAACCTCGGGTGGTAGGGGCAAACGGTTCAGGCCTTGCGCAACCAGTAACGGTACACACCGGCGGCGTCTTCTTCATGCAGCAGGGTATGGCCGGCCAGCTTGGCGAAGGTACGAAAATCACGCTGGGAACCTGCGTCGGTGGCGATCACCTTGAGCACAGCGCCACTGGCCAATCGATTGAGTTCCAGCTTGGCCTTGAGCAGAGGCAACGGGCAATTGAGGCCGCTGGCATCGAGTTCGGCATCAAAGGCTACAGCGTCGGTCATGGTTTTACTCCGGGCACGCATTCGGGGTGCTTAGAATATCTGGTCCGAAGCTCAGTGTCCGGCTACAGTAAGCTCTTTGTCGAAAGGCTCTGTGCATGACTTTTTTGCGCCCTACCCTGCTGACGCTGGCTTGCCTGCTGGCCTCCCCAGGCTTCGCTGACGACCTGCCGTCACTTGGCGACGCCAGTTCTGCCATTGTCTCGCCGCAACAGGAATATCAGCTGGGCCGCGCCTGGCTGGCCTACCTACGGGGCCAGGTCTCGCAGTTGAACGACCCGCAGCTCAAGGATTACGTCGAAACCAGCGTGTACAAGCTGGTGGAAACCAGCCAGGTGAATGACCGGCGCCTGGAATTCATCCTGATCAACAGCCCGCAACTGAACGCCTTCGCCGCACCCGGCGGTATCGTCGGCGTGAACGGCGGCCTGTTTCTCAATGCCCAGACCGAAGGGGAATACGCGTCGGTGCTGGCCCACGAACTGGCTCACTTGTCCCAGCGTCACTTCGCCCGTGGTGTCGAGGCGCAGCAGCGCATGCAGATCCCGATGATGGCCGCCCTCCTCGGCGGCATCATTGCGGCCGCCGCCGGTGCCGGGGATGCCGGGATCGCCGCAATCGCCGGCACACAGGCCGCGGCCATCCAGGAACAACGACGATTCTCTCGCCAGAATGAACAGGAGGCGGACCGTATCGGCATCGTCAACCTGGAGAAAGCCGGCTACGACCCGCGCTCCATGCCAACCATGTTCGAACGCCTGATGCGTCAGTATCGCTTCGACGCCAAGCCGCCGGAATTCCTGCTGACTCACCCGGTGACCGAATCGCGTATCGCCGACACCCGCAACCGCGCGGAACAAGCCAAGGCCGGCGGCAAGGAAGACAGCCTGCGCTACCAATTGATTCGCGCGCGGGTACAGTTGCAATACGAAGACACCTCCGGACTCGCCGCCAAGCGCTTCCAGGCGCAACTGGACGAAAATCCTAAAAACGACGTGGCGCGCTATGGCCTGGCCATCGCCCAGATCAAAGCCTCCCAGTTCAAGCAGGCAAGGGAAAGCCTGCAACCCTTGCTGGCCAAGGCGCCCAACGACATCACCTACAACCTGGCGCAAATCCAGTTGGACATCGACAACAACCACCTGCCCGATGCCCAGCAACGCACGGATCGGATGCTGACCCAATACCCCGGCAACTACCCGCTGAATCAGATTCGGGTAGATCTGCTGCTTAAACAGAATCGCACCGCCGATGCGGAAAAGGCCCTGGATGGCTTGCTCAAGTCTCGCCCGGACGATCCGGATGTGTGGTACCAGGTCGCCGAGACCCGTGGCTTGTCGGGCAATATCATCGGCCTGCATCAGGCTCGCGCCGAATACTTTGCTTTGGTGGGCGACTTCCAGCAGGCGATTCAGCAGTTGGACTTTGCCAAACGTCGCGCCGGCAGCAATTTCCCGTTGTCGTCACGTATCGATGCACGTCAGCGTGAGTTGATCGAACAGGAGCGCCTGGTTAAAGGCATGATGGGCTAAACCCATCGCCCACAAAAAAGCCCCGCCCTCGTAAAACGAAGGCGGGGCTTTTTATTGGCCGGGTGGGTTACTCGGCCAGCTTGAAGGTAATGAAGCTGGCACGCCCCTGGCGAAGCACGCGCATCGATACCGAGCGGTTCTTCGGCAACGCCTTGGCGATGTCGGTGAACTGCTTGGTAGTCTCAATCGCCTGATTGTTCAGGTGAGTGATCACGTCGCCAGGCTGCAGGCCGATCAACGCTGCCGGGCCGTCCTGCACTTCCTTGATCACCACGCCGCTCTTGAGATCGAAGGCTTTCTTCTGCTCGTCAGTCAGCTCGGCCACCGCAATGCCCAGGCGATTGCTGCTGCGCTCGGCGCCCGGTTTGGTGTTACCCAGGGCATCCAGGGTCGCGCCCTCTTCAGGGATCGCACCCACGGTCAGCTCGACATTCTGGCGCTTGCCATCACGAATCACTTCCAGCTTGGCCTTGCTGCCGGCCTTGAGTGCGCCAACCAGGTGCGGCAGGTCGGCCGACATAACGATCGGTTGACCGTTCATGCTCAGGATCACGTCGCCCACTTGCAGACCGCCTTTGGCAGCCGGGCCGTCATCCTGGATTTGCGCGACCAGGGCGCCCGCCGGCTTGTCGAGGCCGAAGGATTCAGCCAGGTCCTTGTTCACTTCCTGGATGACCACACCCAACCAGCCACGGCTGACCTTGCCACCACTTTTCAGCTGATTGGAAACATCCATGGCCACGTCGATAGGAATGGCGAACGAGACCCCCATGAAGCCACCGGAACGGGTGTAGATCTGCGAGTTGATCCCCACCACTTCGCCCGCCAGGTTGAACAACGGGCCACCGGAGTTGCCCGGGTTGATCGGCACGTCGGTCTGGATGAACGGCACATAGTTCTCGTTCGGCAGGCTGCGACCAATGGCACTGACGATACCCTGGGTAACGGTATGGTCAAAACCAAACGGCGAGCCTATGGCTACCACCCACTGCCCCGCCTTCAGGTCCTGGGACTTGCCCAGCTTCAGCACCGGCAGGTCCTTGCCCTCGATCTTCAGCAAGGCCACGTCGGAACGCGGATCGGTGCCGACCAATTTGGCTTTCAGCTCACTGCGATCAGCCAGGCGCACAAGGATCTCGTCGGCGTCGGCAATCACATGGTTATTGGTGAGGATGTAGCCATCTGGCGAGATGATGAAGCCCGAACCCAGGGACTGCGCTTCACGCTGACCACCGCCGCCACGCGGAGTACGAGGTTGTGGCATGCCACGCTCGAAGAACTCGCGCAGCATCGGCGGCAGGCCTTCCAGGTCAGGCATCTGCTGGTTGGAGACTTTGCGATCCGGCAGCTTCTGGGTGGTACTGATGTTCACCACGGCAGGCGAGGCTTGCTCAACCAATTGGGTGAAGTCAGGCAACTCGACCGCTTGCGCGGGCACGGCCTGACCCAGCACCAATACCGTGGCGACTATGGATAGGTAAGACTTCAAACGTGGTATCGACATACAGCTCCCGTTACGACGAGCAGGGTTGAGCGACAGGGTTCAAGAAACGCCGAAAACTGCGAACGACATCTTTGTTCCGCGAACTAAACAAGGCCAGGGCCAACAAGCCCTGACCTATAAAAAACATGGGAGATTTTTGCAAGTGAAAATGCTGATCCAGACATTTCATGCTCTCGGCAGCCAACCTGGCATGGACGTACTGTGAAAGATCTGGATGAACATAGGATTAACGACTCACGGCTTGGGGGTGGCCTTTTTTTCACCGCGCACCGACAGTGCGATGCGTTCGGCAGTGCCAATAGGTATTTCGCCGACCACAGTCACCATCATTTCGCCATCTACCGTATTCAAGCGACGAGATACAGCAACCGTAGGGCCTAATTGGGTGCGAGTCTCGGTCACGCTCACATCGCTGATCGGTTCGAGAAACACCGAGAAGCGCGCCAGTCCATCTTCATACATCAGGCTGTCGACCGTGGCCTTGGTATGGGGATCCTTGCGGGCACTGCTATTGGTCAGCTGAAAGCCTGGCGGCAACCACTCCAAGTGCCACGCCTCGGTGGCCTCTACGGCCGCTGCCTTGGTATCGCCGACGGCGATGGAGGTGCATTCGCCGCTAGGCTGCAAGTCGCGATCATTAGGCGTGGTGGAGGTGTCCAATCGAGTGAACTGAAAGCGCTCCAGCAACTGCCCTTGATCATTCAGCAACAAGGACTTGAGCGGCAGCGCGGTTTCACGATCAAGGTGCAGCTCAAAACCGTAGCGGTATTGATCACGGGGTGTAATAGACACAATCACTGCATTACGACCGGCCACGCGAGACTTTCCGATAACGGCCAGTTCGTAGAATTGATTGAGTCTTTGCGGATCGAGGGCGCGCGAGGGCGCATCACGCGAATTGCCCAGGCCGGCGACAAGAGTGCCGCTGACGCACTGAGTGCGGCCATCTACGCGAACGACTTCCTGGGCAGAACCATCAAGCTGCAAGAGCCGCTCACGGACCTGGCCATTCTGGGCGCGATGCCAGATGTCGTGGGTAGAAAAACTGCCATTACGTTCGTAGACAAACGTACCTTGGAAACTTTGCTGCTGCTCTGCACGCCCAAGTCGAGTCAGCCAGTCTTGGGCTTCGTCGGCATGGGCGGGGAGTGCAAACCAACCACTGAGCAATAACGTAAGGAGCGGTATGGCGCGCATAGGGCTCCTTAACGGATCAGCGGTTTTCCAGGCTTGCAGCGCGAGCGTATGGCAGAGCGCTTTCAGTGCCTTTCAAGGCGGATTCCTGTGCGTGTTGGCGCAGGTAGCCTGGAAGACGCTGGTCCTGCCAGCCGGATTGCCCTTGCAGCACACCGTTGGCCATAGGGCCGGTGGTGTCGGAGCTTTCCTTGTAGCCGGCCAGTACCGCTGGGCCTTTGACTTGCGGACCGGCCATGACCGGTTGCTGAGTCTGCTGGGCCAGTTCGGCCCCGGCGATTTCGTCCTGGTTGTACAGGCGAACACCGGCCAGCACTGCAACAGTCACCGAGGCAGCCACTGCCAGGCGACCCAGGCTGCGCCAAGGGCCACGAGCAGCTTTTGCCGGAACGGCTTCATCAGCCAGCGCGGCAGAAACGGCCGCAGCAATATCCAGACGAGGGATTAGAAGATCCTTGTGCATCACCGCCCGAGCGACTTGGTAACGAGACCAGGTATCACGGGTTTCGGCATCATCAAATGCGTTGAGCACTCGACGAAGTTCCAGTTCATCCGCTTCGTTATCCATCACTGCGGACAGCGATTCCTGCAGGGCATCACGACTCATGGCGGTTCCTCTCTTGGCTGTCGCCGCTGTCTTTAGTTTTCCTGCAACAACGGTTGCAAGGCTTTATCGATGGCTTCCCGGGCCCGGAAAATCCGTGACCTTACAGTCCCCACCGGACACTGCATGACGCTCGCAATGTCTTCGTAACTCAGACCATCGAATTCACGTAAAGTTAACGCCGTACGCAAATCTTCTGGCAGTTGCTGAATTGTGCGATGAACGGTGCCTTCGATCTCGTCGCGCAGCAATGCACGCTCCGGCGACTCGAGATCTTTGAGGCCGTGATCACCATCGTAAAATTCTGCATCTTCTGAACTTACATCACTATCCGGTGGGCGGCGTCCGCGAGACACCAGATAGTTCTTCGCCGTGTTGATGGCGATGCGGTAGAGCCACGTGTAAAACGCACTATCACCGCGGAAATTGCCCAGTGCACGGTACGCCTTGATAAAGGCTTCCTGTGCAACGTCCTGCGCTTCATGGGTGTCGTGCACAAACCGCACGATCAACCCGAGAATTTTGTGCTGGTATTTCAGCACTAGCAGATCAAATGCTCGCTTGTCACCGCGTTGAACGCGCTCGACCAGCTGCTGATCCTCTTCCTGGGTTAGCATGAACACTCCTCGTTGTACTTGAAGGAGGCTTGCATAACTAAACGATCAGGCTTGCAAACATAGACTCGGACTTTTCGCAAAAGTTCTCCCCCTTCAAGCAAGTTTCCGGCACGCACTGATTTGGCACACACGAAAAACGCAGCGCGGGCAACGCCGGCTGCGCGAATAATCTTGTCGTCGGTTTTCTGACGCGTCCAATGCTCCCGACGGGCCAATAAACTCAACGTTTCCCAGCTTTCGGGCAACCTGCTATTGAGTCGAGGCTTATGCAAAAAGTTCCCACCTCAATAACCTGCCGATTTTACCCGAGCCGTGCACCGTAATCTCACATTGCCACGAATGCCCGGCTATTGTGCCGCTCCCCCCCTCTATATACTAGTGGCCCGTGTGACCCTTTGATTCGCCGATCCAGGCGTCCTGTTTGCGCCAGCCCTGTGGATCGCTTTTTGCGGAATCCTTCAAATGAGCCAACAGTTTCAACACGATGTCCTGGTGATCGGTAGCGGCGCGGCCGGCTTGAGCCTTGCGCTGACCCTTCCCAGCCACCTGCGCATTGCCGTCCTGAGCAAAGGCGACCTGGCCAACGGTTCGACATTCTGGGCCCAGGGCGGTGTCGCCGCGGTGCTGGACGACACCGATACGGTGCAATCCCACGTTGAAGACACCCTCAACGCCGGCGGTGGCCTGTGCAACGAAGACGCGGTGCGCTTCACCGTCGAGCATAGCCGCGAGGCAATCCAATGGCTGATCGACCAGGGCGTGCCCTTCACCCGCGACGAACACGCAGGCAGCGATGACGGCGGCTTCGAGTTCCATCTGACCCGCGAAGGCGGCCACAGCCATCGGCGTATCATCCACGCCGCCGATGCCACCGGTGCCGCGATCTTCAGGACCTTGCTCGACCAGGCCCGCCAACGCCCCAACATCGAACTGCTGGAACAACGCGTCGCTGTCGACCTGATCACCGAAAAGCGCCTGGGCCTGCCGGGCGAACGCTGCCTCGGCGCCTATGTGCTCAACCGCGCCAGCGGCGAGGTGGATACTTATGGTGCGCGCTTCACCATCCTCGCCTCAGGCGGCGCCGCCAAGGTCTACCTCTATACCAGCAACCCCGACGGCGCCTGCGGCGACGGCATTGCCATGGCATGGCGCTCGGGCTGCCGGGTGGCCAACCTGGAATTCAACCAGTTCCACCCCACCTGCCTGTATCACCCACAGGCCAAGAGCTTCCTGATCACCGAAGCCCTGCGCGGCGAAGGTGCACACCTCAAGCTGCCGAACGGTGAGCGCTTCATGCAGCGTTTCGACCCGCGCGCCGAGCTGGCTCCACGGGATATTGTCGCCCGCGCCATCGACCATGAAATGAAGCGCCTGGGCATCGACTGCGTCTACCTGGACATCAGCCACAAGCCCGAAGCGTTCATCAAGACCCACTTCCCGACCGTCTACGAGCGCTGCCTGGCGTTCAACATCGACATCACCAAAGGCCCGATCCCGGTGGTGCCGGCGGCGCACTACACCTGCGGCGGTGTGATGGTCGACCAGCATGGGCGTACCGATGTACCCGGCCTGTACGCGATTGGCGAAACCAGCTTCACCGGCCTGCACGGCGCCAACCGCATGGCCAGCAACTCACTGCTCGAATGCTTCGTCTACGCCCGCTCGGCCGCAGCCGACATTCTCGAACAACTGCCGCGCATCCCGGTGCCGGCCGCCCTGCCCCGCTGGGATGCCAGCCAGGTTACCGATTCGGACGAAGACGTGATCATCGCCCACAACTGGGACGAGCTGCGGCGCTTCATGTGGGACTACGTGGGGATCGTGCGCACCAACAAGCGCCTGCAACGGGCGCAACACCGGGTGCGACTGCTGCTGGATGAGATTGATGAGTTCTACAGCAACTACCGAGTAAGCAGAGACCTGATTGAACTGAGGAACCTTGCCCAGGTAGCGGAACTGATGATCAGGTCTGCCATGGAACGTAAGGAATCTCGGGGTCTGCACTACACGCTGGACTATCCAGGGATGCTGCCAGAGGCGAAGGATACGATCCTTACACCGACCTAATGAGGCACGTTAAGAGCCCTTAGCGTAGCACCATAGGACCCCGTTTTGTAACAGCTTTGGCGCACATTTGTCCCAACGCTGGGGTCCTTATCGCCTGCCCGCAAGGGTCCTTATCGTGCGCCTGAGCGAGCGTGCGAGGGCCTACGGGGGTAAGCGCGCAGGTTAGTAGTTACAGGTGGTCACTCAGAAATTTCTGTCAGATCCTTAAAGGGCTCCAGACGCATCCGCTATGACCTCTCCGACCAGTCCAGCGATTAGCTCGCCATGAGCGCAGCCATAAAGAACCGCTACGATGCCGACCAGCTTCCATGTGGCTTTCGACATAGCGATAGCCTTGAGGACGGCCAACCATTGTTTCTTGGCGGCCATAGCGGTCTCCTACGTGAAGTCTGATAAAGAATGTGGGGCATTGCCCTGCACATTTTGCATAGCAACGCATTTCACATGGGTTCATCTGAAGGTCCACCATTTAGATAGACGCTCAGATCAACCCACGAGGCCCATTACGGACCTCATGGATACAGCGGGTGTTACGGCTTGACGACCACACGGGTGATCAGCGGGAAGTCCACGACCTCTACTTGCAGTTTCTCAGTTGGGTCTTCAGGGTTTGCCAGCTTGATCCTGACCTTGGCCTGAGCCATTACGTCAGCGATGCCGCTTACCTCAAAGTCCCAACCCTGTACGCCAGCGTTGCGGCTCGCATGGATCTTCCATACGTCGCCCTCTTGATCATGGCGGAACGACAGCGAGGCAAAGCCCTTAGGCAGCATGAAGACACCACGGTCAGACCCAGAGTAGAACTGAGTACGGCAACCCAACAGGTCCTCAATGGATTCGACACCGGCACGCTGGGCAGCACGCTCAAGCATTGCCTGCTCGGTCATGTGCATCAGCAACACGAAGTCGCTCAGAGAGTTACCTACAGACTGGTTAATGCTCATGGTCAAAGCGTCGATCCAGTCCTCAGCACGATCACGTGGCGTGGTGCCCGCAATGGTGACCTCCTTGGCTTCGGTGCTTGGGGACTTAATGAGGATGTCCACAACGGTAGAACCACAGGCTTTCTCGAAGTCGGCCAGCATCTTGTCCATCATCTGCTCCATGCCGTTGCCAGTGAAGCCAGCAACAACGTGGGCATCCAGAAGGGTGAAGCGGTGCGAGAAGAACGCAGCGGTATTGGTCGGCTCAGTGAAGATGAAGTCACCGGCAACCGCTTCGCCCTTGGCAATGGTCGAGGTGTCGTAGATCGACTGGCGAGGATCGAACTCAAGGTTACGATTGACCATGTTGACCAATTGCACAGGGGTCGGCTCGGTTCCTTTCGGGCGGAACTCACAGGGAATAGCATCGGCAGCGTTGTCGTGCCACTCGCCACCATTGAAGAATTCGTCCATGGCTTGGGTGATGACCTGGGCCAGAACACTGGAGTCAGTCGCCTGGGCTCCCATAGAGGCCTCGGTGGAGAACTGAAGGTTACCGCCATTGCCCCATACGGCAGCCTCATAGGAGGTCGGCGTGGTGTAGCGGTCGCGTTGGTCGCGGTGATCGGTAGATTTGGACATGAAATTGGTCTCCTGAAATAGAATGAAGTAGAGGTAGGTGGGCGACGTGACGGCGAGACTTAGCTGTTCTCAAGCCAATTAGCAGACGAGAAGTCGCTACGACCATTGGCGCTACGAATGGCATTACCCATAGCTCGGTATTGGTCTTCACGGGCGTGGCGCTTGGCACGGCGACGCGCTTCGTCCAAAGGGGAGGTCTCGTAGGACCTGACGCGCTCTTCATGCTCACGAGCCTCGCGCTGGCGACTCTCAGCTTCCTGCGCTTCACGGGCCTTACGGACCTGGATGGCTCGAATGACTTGAGGGAAGGCAGCAGCGCTCAGACCAGCGTCCAGATACTGGCTTACGATGACTTCCTGGGCGGGCTTATTGGTTCCCGCTGTGGCAATCAAGGTAGCCAGCATCACGCCCTCAGCGTAAGCACGGGCCACGACCTGACCTTGTACTTCGACAGTTTCAGGGGTTACGTTTTGGATATTCAGTTGCATGGTGTTGGGTCTCCTACATCGAGACATTGATTCATGGCCTTGCCGCATAGAGGCAACGTGACCAGATGGCAAGGAGTAGCCGCACGGGCCTCTCAAGGTCATGATCAATATCTTCTGGGTTTGGGTTAGTTAGTGCGATCACGGGTCTGTAGCTTGGCGGGTGTGATCCGGGTGCCGATGGCGGACGGCGGAAAGTTAAAGCGGGGAAGTGATCGGTTGGCGGGTTAGTGGGATGCGCATGGGCGCTCGCATAACGGCGTCAAGATTCATGCTGGTTGTGGTGGCGATGGCCTCAATGAATGCGACCATGGCCGGATTGGTAGACCTCAGGTACTCGGCAAGTTTTTCGTAGTCCACACCATGTTCATCACGGGTAATGACCTGTTCTCGGACATGCCAATCACGCCAGATGGTGCGCAGGGTGATCAGCTTGGTTCGACTTGCTGGAGACATAAAGAATGCGTTGAGCTGGTCGGCAAAGGTCACGGGTGTGGCTCCCGCTGGTGATACGGGTAGCGCTGACGCTTGCGAGCCTCGCGATAGTAATGAAGCCTGCGCTCTACGATGGCACGGCGTTCCTCTTCAGGGACCCCGGCCAGCATTAGTTTCAGAGTCAGGCAAAGTAGGTGACGCTGGCGGTTACTCATTCGACCGCCTTCTTCATCAGCTTCTTAGCACGGGCATCAGAAGACTTTTTACGGGCTCGCTCAGCAATAGCGGTGTTGATTTCCATTGCTTTCCCCTGGAGCCAGGAGAGGCCTTTGGCGGTGACCCGAAAACCATCATCGTTCCCGTGTTGAGTCGAGCAGTATTTGAACCAGCCACCGTCGAACCCTCTCGCACTGGGTTTAAGGATTTGGCGGTACTCGGTGGGATGATCGCGGCAGACAAACGCCTTAGTTTGGACCAGATAACGCTTAGCCAGTTGGGGCTTGGTCACCCCGGCCATACGGCAGGCTTCATTCCACGGAACTCCAATGCCAAGCAAGCGGCGGTCAACAAGGTCAACTTTGGGTGCCGCCGTAGCGAGCTGTGACTTTGCATCAGCGGCTGCAAGAAGAGCCATACGGGCACTGAGGATAGAATCGTTACGCATGGCGATGAACGCACGGATGACCATGAGATAAAAATCAGTCGAAACCCACATGGCGTAGGCAATTGCGCCCTCTTCTGTAGCGAGGGTCCCGTTACCGTGGGAGACATGCAAATTTGCATCTTTGATCAGGGCAGCTT
Organism: Pseudomonas sp. 1 R 17; assembly: GCF_900067035.1. Taxonomy (NCBI): domain Bacteria; kingdom Pseudomonadati; phylum Pseudomonadota; class Gammaproteobacteria; order Pseudomonadales; family Pseudomonadaceae; genus Pseudomonas; species Pseudomonas sp. 1 R 17. Next base: position 159,922 of record NZ_FKLB01000037.1, on the reverse strand, counting down.
GAACAGCATTACGCCACTGACCCGGCTCCCGAACATTCAAGGTCTTAGCGATCTCGTTTAGATTCCACATTCCATCGTCATTCGGCTTGAAGGTTTGACCCTCAATCACAATGGGCAGCAGGTCAGGTTGGTTGGTGGTTAGCATAGTAGTGGTGTCCTTTTTGAATGCTCCCTGAGTTCGCTCCCACAGGCCGACCGTCAAGGCCCCACTACGGGCATCGACTATGGCTCAAGAAGCATTCAGAAAGACTTGACGTTGATATAAGCCCAGCGACGGGCGCAGAGGAATTCAGGCAGACCCATTAGCGGAGCGGTCTGTGTCTGTTATTGTGAGGGTTTTTAATCTGGTCATATCGGAGACTCAATGAGCCGTTACGGTCACGCTTCTGTCACCTCGACATCGACGGTAGACCCAGGGCCTTAGCGATCAACTTTAAGGTAACTCTTAGAGTATTCTCTTTAAGTATTATTTCTTATTAGTTTAATCTATAAAGAATATTAACTCTAAGTCATCTTTAAGCTCTTAGAGGTCTTTAAGTTAAAAGGCCCCTGTACTGTGCGATCAGAGATAGGAGGCCCAAACCTATCAAGGGTCTACTCACACGAAGTGAACAGACAGAATCGCTACAGTGGACCTGATGCTGGTCCCGCAGATCCCGTTAGGGCTGCGCTTGGTGGTCATGGCGTCTTGGATATTGGGCTACCTGAGAGAGGTAGCGTTGGTCACTGGACGTGCACGCCTTGCCCGCAGAGGGCCACCTTTGAGGTGACCTTACGGCATCTTGGATGGGAAACCACGTTGATGTGGTCTCTCCCTGTTATTGTGAGGGTTTTTAATCCCGCTCAAAAATTAGCCACTAAGCGTTTATCGTTGCCCAGATGCAAAGGCGCTTTCAATCACGCAGGTTTTTTAGCATCACGCTCTTCTATCGCTTTCCGAGCACCTTCAGGTAAGCGCATATACAACTCTTCAAGAGCCTTAGGCCGTGCAATGCGGTCCTCGACGATAGCATTAACTAAATGGAAGAGGGAAACCGCGACCTCGGCCATATCTTCATCACTCAGTTTCCCGGGGTGGACAGCGTTATTACCAATAACTCTTACAACATCCAAAGAGTTTTTTATGGGCAAAGGCAGACCCTTACTTACCAGACTGGCAATATCCGCGTTAATATCCTTAGATTTTTCACCCAATTCACCACAGAGCCTTTGCACAGCCAGACGTAGCAAAGCGGCTGCACCGCGAGTAGAGTAGTTTATAATACTTCTCGCCTCCATGTAGTCCTTCATAACTGCTTGCGGCATTTCCAAATGTGGAAGTGGAGCGATAGAGTGATTGGGTATTAGCATACGTCCAGCCAAAGGTTCATATTCGCTCGCGCGCTCAGTAACTTCCCAATAAGTCTGCGCCTGACAATGGTTGCACTGGGCTAACTCAATCGCTGTTACATAGCTATCATCAATCCAAATATTACTTTTTGTCGGAGACCATTCAAATGTCGCATAAGCATTACAAAGTGGGCAACTGAAAGCGCTCAAACGAAAGCAAGGGGCAACGTACTTGTGCATTTTATCTTCCTAAAATATATAAATCCAAACCCCAACACACCCACTAAAATAAGTTAGTTGAGAATCTATCGCCTTTGCAGTCTCCATGACCCTACCAACACATGTCAATAAGCCATCAAACAAGCCTTCCGGAATTGCTTGACGTTTAATGCACATGCCTCAATGCCTTTACCAGAGCTTCCGCCATCCGTTCAATAGCCACACCACTGCCCGCCCCATAAAGGTCATAACTGATGGACCCCGAAGCGTGCCCCAAGATGGACTCAGCGGTCCCTACAGGCACCTCAGCGGCCTTCAAGGCACCGGCCAGAGAGTGACGCAATGAGTGGAAGGTCTGGGTCCGATCAGCGTTCAAGCTCAGGACATCTCGTAGGGCCCCATTAAGCACGTTTGAGAACTGACCAGCGCCCAACGTGAACAGCCGGGAGTCTGAGCTATCGACAAACTCGCGGAAGGCCTGAAGGTCGAAGCCATAGGCACCGTCAGTTAGCGGTATGACACGCAGAGCATTCTTGGTCTTGGCCGTCTTGCCATCGTTCCTATTGATGTCGATGACCCACACGCCCCCAACCTGCTTAACGTCAGCCTTGGTCAACTGCCTGAGCTCTTCAATACGGGTCCCAGTGATCACCCCAAGGGACAATGCCCAGCGCTGCCAAGCGTCCACTGGTAGCGAATTGGCGTGAGCCATCAGGGCCTTAACTTGATCCGTAGAGAACGCCTCACGCGAGCTGTCAGCATCCTTGGATAGCTTCAATCCCTTATCGAAGCCCTTGGTGAGGTAGCCGTTATTAACAGCCCAATCCATAACCGTTGATAGCCGGGTCATTAGCTTGTTCACAGTGGAACCTTTGCGGTCCTCAAGGAGCTTGTCCCGAAGGTTCTTCATGTCCTCCCGAGTGTGACCCCGCATGTCCAAGTCGCCCAGGATCACGCTGATAGCCTCACACGATGACTTCACGTCACGCATGGTGCTGGCCTCAATGCTGTCTTTGCGTTCCTCCATGTACAGCGCAGAAAGGGACTTGAAGGTCAAAGCTGGGGAAGCGTTTACAGATATAGGCAGGGAGAGGGCCAAAGGCGTGCCACAAGGTTCCCCATTGAGGTCCTTCACGATCTCGACCAGCTTCCCCGACCGACCCCGCATACGCTCCTGTGAGGCCTCAAGGATCTCCAGTGCCTTACTCACTGCCCGTTGCTGATTGATGCTCAGGGGTAGCTTTGCGGAGGCCTTACGAAGCGCCAAGTGATGCTCATCGTTGATCATCTCGTAAGCGACCAGTGAGCTGTCACCGTGTGCCATCGTCAGGTTGTACTCAGCGAACTCAATCAAGCGCTCACGAAGTTCGTCCCATGACGCCTCAGGGTTGTCCAAGTGGTAGGCCTTGAGGGTCGAGAGGATGTCTTCTGAGATGGTCATTGCGGTGGCCTTGTCGGTAGTCCTGAGTGACAGCGTGAAGAAGCCCTTAACGGTTCCTTGAGGGCGAAGGCGAAGGTAATAGCGACCAGACCGGCGATAGTGGTACGGCTTGGCGAGCGCAGTTTGTAACAGGTTTGTCCCACTTTGGGAGCGGTGGTTGACGGTCATCGGCTGAAACCCCTGTATCCATTGGGTTTAGCCTCATAGGGTCGAGTTCTACAGCAACTATAAGGTCAGCCGTGACCTGATCGAACTGCGCAACCTTGCCCAAGTCGCGGAGTTGATGATCCGTTCAGCCATGGAACGCAAGGAAAGCCGGGGCCTGCACTACACCCTCGACTACCCGCAGATGTTGCCCGAGGCCCGCGACACTATTCTGGTGCCAACCACCTACGGCGGCTGAACTTCAAGCGAACCCGCAGGCGCCGGTGCACATCGGCGGCCTGCGAATCCGTCGGCACGCAGACCGAGCGCACCCGCCATTCCCCCGGTACGCGATAGCGCAACACCACAATCAGCGGCAACGCCAGGCTGTCGGGCCGCAGCTGCACGCGATGCCAGCCGCGCTCACTGCTGAATAATTGCCAGCCCTCTTCATCCCGTCGCAGGCCACGAATCGACGAACGGTGAGTCAGCAGGACATAACGCGGCAATACCCAGGCAGCATGGGCCAGGCACGCCAGCACGCCGAGGACAGCAAAGGGAGAGTCGAGGACCATCAGCGCACCCAGCGCGAACAGCTGGGCGAGGAGATACGCCGCCAGCAGCAGCCGTGAGGCCTGCCAGCGGCATTCGAAACGATTACTTGGGCTGGACACGATCCAGGATCATCCGGACCATGCGCTGCAGTTCAGGATCTTCGGATTCGGCCCGCTCCATGAACCAGCCGAACATGTCCTGATCTTCGCAAGTCAGCAGCCTGACGTAGAGATCGCGATCTTCCTTATTGAGCGTCGCATACACCTCTTTGGTAAAAGGCACCAGCAACACATCAAGCTCAAGCATGCCACGACGGCTGTGCCAGTAGAGACGATTGATTTCTACATCTTCGACCATGGAGCGCTCCTCAAATAGAGCGCAAGTATACAGGCCCGACGGCACCGGAACAGTCGGCTTTGGTCGCCCCTACGGAAACTATCCATTTGCCGGGCGCCCCTCTATGATGCACCCATGACTTTTTGACCTGCGATGACCCATGGCTGACTCTGCTTTCTTCTGCCCCCTGTCCCACGAAGGCGTTCTCGCCGTCCGCGGCTCCGACGCTGCCAAGTTCCTGCAGGGACAACTCACCTGCAACCTCAATTACCTGAGCGACACCCAGGCCAGCCTCGGTGCGCGCTGCACACAAAAAGGCCGCATGCAGTCGAGCTTCCGCATCCTGTTGCAGGGCGACGGCGTACTCCTGGCCATGGCCACCGAGCTGCTCGAACCGCAACTGGCGGACCTGAAGAAATATGCAGTGTTCTCCAAGTCCAAGCTCACCGACGAAAGCGCCGCCTGGGTGCGTTTCGGTGTGATCGATGGCGATCAGGCACTGACCGGCCTTGGCCTTGAGCTGCCCACCGAAACGGACAGCGTTGCCCGTACCGAACACCTGATCGCCGTCCGCGTGTCTCCCGCCCGCGCCGAACTCTGGGTACCTGCCGAGCAAGCCGACGGCGTGCGCGGCCAATTGGCCGCACAGTTGACACAAACCGACTTGAATCACTGGCTACTGGGCCAGATCCGCGCCGGTATCGGCCAGGTCATGCCCCAGACCCGCGAACTGTTCATCCCGCAGATGCTCAACCTGCAGGCCGTGGGCGGCGTCAGCTTCAAGAAAGGCTGCTACACCGGCCAGGAAATCGTCGCGCGCATGCAGTACCTGGGCAAACTCAAGCGTCGCCTGTACCGCTTGAGCCTGAACGCGGCTGAAATGCCCGAGCCAGGCACCCCGTTGTTTTCCCCCAGCCACAACAGCTCGATCGGCGAAGTGGTGATTGCAGCAAAAGCTGACCAGGTGATTGAACTTCTGGCGGTATTGCAAGCCGAAGCTGCCGATAGTGGCGATGTGCACCTAGGCACGCTGGAAGGCCCCGGTTTGCAACTGCTTGACCTGCCTTACACCCTTGACCGCGATCGTGAGATCCAGCGTTAGTCGCCGTATTTTCCTGCAACACCCTAGAGAGCATGAATGAACAAACTGGCGGAAAAAGTCCAACAGGCGTTGGTTAAGGCCATCGACAACGATGACCTGGTTCTGCCGACATTGCCGGAAGTGGCCCTGAACATCCGTCAGGCCGCTGAAGACCCGGAAATCAGCATCAGCCACTTGAGTAAAGTGATCGGCCGCGACACTGCGTTGTCGGCGCGCCTGATCAAAGTGGTCAACAGCCCGCTGTTGCGCGCCACCCAGGAAGTCACCGACCTGCACACCGCCATCACCCGGCTGGGCACCAACTACAGCAGCAACCTGGCCATCGGCCTGGTGATGGAACAGATCTTCCACGCCCGTTCCGAAGTGGTCGAACAGAAAATGCGCGATGTGTGGCGCCGCAGCCTGGAAGTGGCGGGCGTCAGCTACGCCCTGTGCCGCAACCACAGCCAGCTCAAGCCGGACCAGGCAGCGCTGGGCGGCCTGGTGCACCAGATCGGCGTGCTGCCGATCCTGACCTACGCCGAAGACCACTACGAGCTGTTGTCAGATCCGGTCAGCCTCAACCACGTGATCGACAGCATCCACCCGGTGCTGGGCGACAAGTTGCTGAGTGGTTGGGACTTCCCGGAAATGCTGGCGAAACTGCCGGGCCAGTACCTGAACCTGGACCGGGACTCAGCCTGCCTCGACTACATCGACGTGGTGCAGATTGCCATGCTGTATTGCCATCACGGCACCGATCACCCCCTGGCCAAGGTGGACGTCTCCAGCGTGCCTGCGATGAAAAAACTGCGGGTTGATCCCTACAGCGAAAAACTGCGCGCAGAGCTGGATGAAGCGCGCGCCATGTTCGATTGATCAACCGGCGATAAAACTCACACGCACCTTCAACCCCGCGTGCTCGCCGTCATGCAGGCTGATCTGGGCCAGATGCGCACGACAGATTTCGCCCACGATCGCCAACCCCAGGCCTGAGCCCATGCCTTGCTGGCTACGGCGGTAGAAGCGCTCGAACACCCGGTCGCGCTCCTCCTGCGGAATACCTGGGCCATCATCTTCCACCTCCAGTACCGCCGGCGCCGTGACCCGCAGGATCACGTTGCCGCCCGGTGGCGTGTGCGCCAGGGCGTTGTCCACCAGGTTGCTCAACAGTTCGTTGAGCAGCGTCGGCTCGCCACGCAACCACACCGGTTCATCCGCCTCCAGCGCCAGTGCCACGCCACGCGCATGGGCCAACGGCGCCATGGCCATGCCCAGCTCACGGGCCAATTGGCTGAGGTCGAGCAACTGCGCGCCGCCTTCGGCAATCGCCCGGGCACCGTTTTCGATGCGCGCCAGGGACAGCAACTGATTGGCCAGGTGGGTCAACCGATCGGTGCCTTGGGCGGCGGTTTCCAGGGTACTGCGCCAGGTCGCGGGGTCTTCGGCACGCAGGCCCAGCTCCAGGCGTGCCTTGAGCGCCGCCAACGGGGTACGCAGTTCATGGGATGCATCGGCAATAAACTGCGCCTGACGCTCGAACTGGCCGCGCAGGCGTTCGGTGAAGTGGTTGAGGGAACGCACCAGCGGGCCGAACTCATGCTGCACTTCCACCAACGGCAACGGCCGCAAGTCGTCGGGCTGGCGCTCTTCCACCGCGGTGCGCAGGCGCTCCAGCGGGCGCAATGCGGCGCTGACGGCAAACCACACCAGCAACAAGGCACCGATGGCGAGCATGCCCAGGCGCAGCAAGGTGTCGGCCATCAGGCTGCGGGCCATGCTCACCCGTGCCTCATCGGTTTCGGCCACGCGGATTTCCGCCATGCCGTTCATGTTCGGTTCGGAGACCGCCTTGAGCAGGCTGACCACCCGCACTTCCTGGCCCTGGTACTTGGCGTTGTAGAAGCGCGCCAGCGCCGGGTAGTCGTCGGTGCGCGGAGTGCCGGGGGGCGGGCCGGGGAGGTTTTCGTAGCCGGAAATCAGCTTCTGATCAATGTCATTGACCTGGTAATAGATGCGCCCGGCGCTGTCGTAGGCAAAGGTGTCGAGGGCGACATAGGGCACGTTGGCGCTGAGGGTGCCGTCCACCTGGGTCAGGCCGGCGGCAATGGTACGCGCCGACGCCAGCAACGTGCGGTCATAGGCGGTGTCGGCCGCTTCGCGACCGTTCCAGTAGGCGCTCATGCCACTGGCGAGCATCAACAGCACCAGCAGCAGCGCCAGGTTCCACAGCAGGCGCCAGCGCAGGCTGCTGGGCTTATGCATCGCGGGCTTCCAGCAGGTAGCCGAGACCGCGGAACGTCACGATGGCGATGGGTTGGCCATCGAGCTTCTTGCGCAGGCGGTGCACGTAGATTTCGATGGCGTCGGGGCTGGCCTCTTCGTCCAGGCCGAACACCTGTGAAGCCAGTTGCTCCTTGCTCATCACCCGGCCTGGGCGGGCAATCAGCGCTTCAAGCACGGCTTGCTCGCGGGAGGTCAACGTCATCAACTCGCCGCCCACGGTGAAACGACGGGTGTCGAGGTCATAAACCAGCACACCACACGCCTGCTGACGCTCGCCGCCCAACACACTGCGGCGCAGCAGCGCCTTGACCCGGGCTTCCAGCTCGGTCAGTTCGAACGGTTTGGCCAGGTAGTCATCGGCGCCCAGGTTCAGGCCATGCACGCGGTCCTTCACATCGCTGCGCGCGGTCAACATCAGCACCGGCAGGTTTTTCCCACGCGCCCGCAAGCGCGCCAGTACCTCGAAACCGTCCATGCGCGGCAGGCCCACATCGAGGATGGCCACCGCGTAATCCTCGCTGCTCAAGGCCAGGTCGGCGGCCACGCCGTCATGCAATACGTCAACGGTCAAACCTGTGCTCTTGAGCGCTTGGGCGACGCTTTCGGCGAGTTGCAGATGGTCTTCAACCAGAAGGACACGCATGGATTTCCACCTTATTCGGACGTGGTCGGCGCCACGCTTTGCCGGGCAGTTTACAGGCGCCGACTGCCCTGTGAAGCCTGAAAACATTGAAAGACAGCTGAAAGGTTAGTGAAAGCTTCGCCCTTTAGCATCCAGCCACGGTAGGTCATGCCTGCCGAGCGACCTGATGGGTCGCGCCCGAAAAACGCCTCGAAGCGTTTTCGCCAAAATAAGAACAATAACGGAGTGCACCACGATGCTGTCGACACAGCCCCAGGCTTGCCCGCCTGTTCGTATTTCCCGCCTGACCCACACCGCCCTTGCCAGTGCCGCTGCCCTTGCCGGCTTTTCGCCGCTTGGCCAGGCTGCCTTCTTCGAAGACAGCAGCGCGACCCTGGAAACCCGCAACATGTACTTCAACCGCGACTTTCGCGACGGCACCAGCGCCCAGCAGTCCAAGCGCGACGAGTGGGCCCAGGGCTTCATGCTCAACCTGCAATCGGGCTACACAGACGGCACCGTCGGCTTTGGCGTGGATGCGCTGGGCATGCTCGGGGTCAAGCTCGACTCCAGCCCCGACCGCACCGGCACCGGCCTGCTGCCTACCCACGACGATGGCCGCGCCGCCAACGAGTACTCCAAGCTGGGCCTGACCGGCAAAGTGAAGATTTCCGCTACCGAGCTGAAGATCGGTTCGCTGATGCCCGAGCTGCCGATCCTCAAGCCCAACGACGGTCGTATCCTGCCGCAGACCTTCAACGGTGGCCTGATCACCTCCAAGGAATTCAAGAACCTGGTCTTCACCGGCGGCCGTCTCGACAAAGCCAAGGACCGCGACGACAGCAACTACGAGGACATCGCCCTCAACAACAAGAACAGCCGCTTCCTCAGCGGTGCCACCGGCAAGCATTTCAACTTCGGCGGGGTCGACTACAAGTTCGCCGACAAGATCACCGGCAGCTACCACTTCGCCCAACTCGACGACGTGTACCGCCAGCACTTCCTCGGCCTGGTCGCCGCACGCCCGATGGGCCCCGGCACCTTCGCCACCGACCTGCGCCTGGCGATCAGCGATGACGCAGGCGCAGCCCGTGGCGGCAAGATCGACAACACCTCCCTCAACGGCCTGTTCAGCTATGCCCTCAATGGCCATAAGCTCAGCGCCGGCTACCAGCATATGTCCGGCGACAGCGCCTTTCCCTATGTGGATGGCAGCGACCCGTACCTGGTCAACTTCGTGCAGATCAACGACTTTGCCGGCGCCGAAGAGCGCTCCTGGCAGGCGCGCTACGACTACGACTTCGCCAAGCTGGGCATTCCCGGCCTGAGTTTCATGAGCCGTTACCTCTCGGGTGACAATATCAAGCTCAGGAACGGCGACACCGGCAAGGAATGGGAGCGCAACAGCGAGATCAAGTACGTGGTGCAAAGCGGCACATTCAAGGATGTCGCCGTGCGTCTGCGCAATGCCACCTACCGTTCCAACTATTCAGCCCGTGATGCGGATGAAATGCGCCTGCTGGTCAGCTACAGCGTTGCGCTCTGGTAAGCCACTCATAACAACAAAGACGGAGATCACCATGACCCCTTCATTGCGTAAATTGGCCCTCGCCGCCGGCTGCATGCTGTTCGCCGGCCAACTGCTGGCCGCCGACGAACCCAAGCGCCCGGAATGCATCGCCCCGGCCTCCCCCGGCGGTGGTTTTGACCTGACCTGCAAACTGGCGCAAAGCGCGCTGGTCAACGAGAAACTGCTGAGCAAACCAATGCGCGTGACCTACATGCCGGGCGGCGTGGGCGCGGTGGCCTATAATGCCGTGGTGGCCCAGCGTCCTGCGGACGGCGGTACGTTGGTGGCCTGGTCCAGCGGTTCGCTGCTGAACCTGGCCCAGGGCAAGTTCGGACGCTTCGATGAGAGCGCCGTACGCTGGCTGGCCGCCGTGGGTACCAGCTACGGTGCCATCGCCGTTAAAGCCGATTCGCCCTACAAGACCCTCGACGATCTCGTCAAAGCCCTGAAGAAAGATCCGGGCAGCGTGGTGATCGGTTCCGGCGGCACCGTCGGCAGCCAGGACTGGATGCAAACCGCCCTGATCGCCAAGGCCGCCGGGATCAACCCGCGCGAGCTGCGCTATGTGGCGCTCGAAGGCGGCGGTGAAATCGCCACCGCCCTGCTCGGCGGGCATATCCAGGTCGGCAGTACCGACATCTCCGACTCCATGCCGCACATCCTCAGCGGTGACATGCGCCTGCTGGCGGTGTTCTCCGAGGAGCGCCTGGACGAGCCGGAAATGAAGAATATTCCGACCGCCAAAGAGCAAGGCTACGACATCGTCTGGCCGGTGGTGCGTGGCTTCTACCTCGGGCCAAAAGTCAGCGATGCCGACTACGCCTGGTGGAAGGAGGCCTTCGATAAACTGCTGGCCTCCGACGAGTTCGCCAAGCTGCGTGACCAGCGCGAGCTGTTCCCGTTCGCCATGACTGGCCCGGAGCTGGACACCTACGTGAAGAAACAGGTGGCTGACTACAAAGTGCTGGCCAAAGAGTTCGGCCTGATCCAGTAATCGCCCCTCTTTTGTGTAATGCCCCTGTAGGAGCGAGCTTGCTCGCGAAGAACCCAAGGACATCCACGTGCATCCAGACAGCACGCGTTATCGTTGACGTTTTTCGCGAGCAAGCTCGCTCCTACAAGAGGGGCCTTGGAGTTTCCTATGCTCTTACAACGCGTTTTTGCCGCTGTGCTGTTGCTGGCCTGCGCCGGCCTGGCACTGATGGCCTGGCCGTATCAGGCGGCGTTTTCCTACGAGCCCGTGGGGCCTCGGGCCTACCCATTGCTGATGCTCGGGCTGATGAGCCTGGCGCTGCTCTACATGCTGTTCCGCCCGCAACCCACCCAACACACCGAAGAAGAACCGCCGCTGGACCGCCAGACACTGGTCAAGATCAGCATCTGCGTGGCGCTGTTGATCGTGTTTGCCGGCACCTTCGAGCCCCTGGGTTTCATCCTCAGCAGCATGCTGATCGGCATCCCCATGGCGCGCCTGTATGGCGGCCGCTGGGTGCCCAGTGTGGTGATCGTCAGCCTGATGGCCATCGGTCTTTATCTGCTGTTCGATAAAGCCATGGATGTTCCGCTGCCCCTCGGCCTGCTCGACGTTCTGGAGAACTGATATGGATACTTTCGGCTATTTGGGCCAGGGCTTCGGCGTTGCACTGTCCCCCTACAACCTGGTGACCGCCCTGTGCGGCACCTTGATCGGCACCGTGGTCGGGCTGTTGCCGGGCCTGGGCCCGATCAACGGCGTGGCGCTGTTGATCCCCATCGCGTTCGCCCTGGGCCTGCCGCCGGAATCGGCGCTGATCCTGCTGGCCGCCGTGTACCTGGGCTGCGAATACGGCGGGCGTATCAGCTCGATCCTGCTGAATATCCCGGGCGAAGCCTCCACCGTGATGACCACCCTCGACGGCTACCCGATGGCCCGCAAAGGCTTGGCCGGTGTGGCGCTGTCGTTGTCCGCGTGGAGTTCGTTCATCGGCGCGTTTATCGCCACCTGCGGCATGGTGCTGTTCGCGCCGCTGCTGGCCAAATGGGCGATTGCCTTCGGCCCGGCGGAATATTTCGTGCTGATGGTGTTCGCGATTGTCTGCCTGGGCGGCATGGCCGGTGACAAACCGTTGAAGACCTTTGTGGCGGCGCTGATCGGCCTGTTCCTTTCCGCCGTGGGCATCGACGCCAACAGCGGCGTGTACCGGTTCACCGGCGATAACATCCACCTCACCGACGGCATCCAGTTTGTGGTGTTGGTGCTGGGCTTGTTCTCCATCAGCGAGATCCTGTTGCTGCTGGAAAAAACCCACCGTGGCCAGGAAGCGGTAAAAGCCACCGGGCGGATGATGTTCAACCTGAAAGAAGCAGGTTCGGTGTTCGTGGTGAACATTCGTTGCGGCCTGCTCGGTTTCATCATGGGCGTGCTGCCCGGCGCGGGCGCGACCCTGGCCTCGGCGGTGGCCTACATGACCGAGAAACGCCTGGCCGGTGCCAGCGGCAAATTCGGCCAGGGCGACATGCGCGGCCTGGCTGCACCGGAAACCGCCATCGGCGCGTCCGCCTGCGGTGCCCTGGTACCGATGCTGACCCTCGGCGTTCCCGGGTCGGGCACCACCGCCGTGATGATCGGCGCCCTGTCGCTGTACAACATCACCCCCGGCCCGCTGCTGTTCCAACAGCAACCGGACATCGTCTGGGGCCTGATCGCCTCGTTGTTTATCGCCAACATCATGCTGGTGATCCTCAACATCCCGATGATCCGCATCTTCACGCGCATCCTCGCCGTGCCGAACTGGGCGCTGGTGCCGGTGATCGCGATCATCACCGCGATCGGTGTGTACGCGGTGCACGCCACCACCTTCGACCTGTTCCTGATGGTCGGTATCGGCATCTTCGGCTACATCCTGCGCAAGCTGGACTTCCCGCTGTCGCCGGTGCTGCTGGGCTTTATCCTCGGTGGGCTGATGGAACAAAACCTGCGCCGTGCGCTGTCGATCTCCAACGGTGCGCTGGAAATCCTGTGGTCGAGCCCGATTACCTTTGGCGTCTGGGTGCTGACCGCCATCATGCTGTTTGTACCGTTGCTGCGTATCTGGCGTAAACGTGCCCAACAGCGTCGTGCCGTGGCCGATGTCTGAGGTCACCTTTAAACATTGGTGGGGAACACCGCTGGTCGGCCTGGCCGGCGGTTACCTGGCCAGCCTGGTTGGCTGGCCTTTGCCGTACATGGTCGGCTCCTTACTGGCGATCATCCTCGTGCGTTGCCTAACGCCCTGGCAGTTAGCGGAGATTCCCGGCGGGCGCAAATGCGGCCAATGGGTGGTGGGCATCGGCATCGGCCTGCACTTCACCCCGGTGGTGATCGAACAGGTGATGAGCCACTTCGGCCTGATTTTCTTCGGGGCGCTGGTCACCAGCCTGTCGAGCGTGGTGGGCGTGTGGTTGATGCGCCGCAGTGGTGAAGACCGCGCCACCGCGTTCTTCTCGAGCATGCCGGGCGGTTCCGGGGAAATGGTCAACCTCGGCTCGCGCAATGGCGCGGTACTCAGCCGTGTCGCGGCTGGGCAAAGTCTGCGCGTGCTGGTGGTGGTGCTGTGTGTGCCGGCGATCTTCAAGTATCTGTTGGGCGGCGGTGCGCCGCAGTTTCATCCGGCGCCTGTCAGTTGGGCGTGGCTGGCGCTGCTGTTTCCACTCGGTGCACTGGTGGCCTGGGGCTGGCAGCGCTTGCGCCAGCCTAACCCGTGGTTGTTCGGCCCCTTGCTGGTCAGTGCGACGGCCAGCGTGGTGTGGGACCTGCATATCGGCCTGCCCGAAGGCGGCAGCCAGATCGGCCAGTGGTTGATCGGCAGCGGGTTGGGCTGCCACTTCAACCGGCAGTTCTTTCGTCGAGCACCGTCGTTCATGGGCCGCACCTTGATCGGCACGGCCTTGACCATGGCGTTGGCAACGTTGGCGGCGGTGGGCTTGAGCGCCCTCACCCACCTGGACCTGCGCTCGCTGACCCTGGGCATGATGCCCGGCGGGATTGCCGAGATGAGCCTTACGGCCGAGACCCTGCAACTGTCGGTGCCGTTGGTGACGGCGATGCAGGTGATGCGCTTGTTGTTTGTGCTGTTTCTGGCGGAGCCGTTGTTTCGGCATTGGAACCGTCAGCCGGAAAAAATCTAAACCTTCGGCACAGTTCAACCTGTGGGGGGCTTGTCCCTCCCACATTTGAATGTGCCTGGCCTTAGAGCGGCGGCAACCGCCACTCAATCGGCGTCTCGCCGTTCTGCTCAAGAAACTTGTTGGTGCGGCTGAAATGCCCGCACCCCAGGAACCCGCGATACGCCGACAACGGCGACGGATGCACCGACGTCAGCACCAAATGCTTGGTGGCATCGACCAGCTTCTGCTTGCCCTGGGCATGGGCGCCCCACAACAGGAACACCAAATGCGGCTGGTGTTCGCTGACCACTTCGATAATCCGATCGGTAAAGAATTGCCAGCCCTTGCCCGCATGGGCATTGGCGTTGGCGCGTTCCACGGTCATGGTGGTGTTGAGCAGCAATACGCCCTGGTCGGCCCAGCTCTGCAGGCAGCCGTGGTTGGGGATGTCGATGTTCAGGTCGCGCTTGAGCTCTTTGTAGATATTGACCAGGGACGGCGGCGCCGGCACACCCGGTTGTACCGAGAAGCACAGGCCGTGGGCCTGGCCGGGGCCGTGGTACGGGTCCTGGCCGAGGATCACCACCTTGACCTTGTCCAGCGGCGTTGAGTTAAGCGCATTGAAGATCAGCGGGCCGGGCGGGTAGATCTCTTTGCCGGCGGCATGTTCCTGGCGCAGGAACTCGCGTAACTGGCCCATGTAGGGCTTATCGAACTCATCACGCAGGGCGTGTTTCCAGCTGGGTTCGAGTTTGATACGGTCGCCTTCGGTCATAGTTGAAATGTCTTGTAGAAAAGAATGAGGCGAACCCTAGGAAAGCCGGCCCTGCTTGTCAATTGATCTGACACACCACCGGCACTTTCCCACGAAGCGATCATACTGATCCTTCACCTTCTCGATTGAGGTCACGATGAATCTGCACTTCGAAGAACTGACCGGCAGTGGCGGCGCCCGCGTCGGCATCGCCAGCCTCGACGCTGAAAAGTCCCTCAACGCCCTCTCTTTGCCGATGATCCTGGCCCTGACTGATCGCCTGGAGGCCTGGGCCAAAGACCCGAACATCGTCTGTGTGCTGCTGCGTGGCAACGGGCCCAAGGCGTTTTGCGCCGGGGGCGAAGTGCGCAGCCTGGCCCAAGCCTGCCGCGAGCAGCCAGGTGAAGTGCCGGCCCTGGCCGCACAGTTTTTTGCCGCGGAATACCGCCTCGACTACCGCTTGCACACTTACCCTAAGCCGCTGATCTGCTGGGGCCACGGTTACGTGCTGGGCGGAGGCATGGGCCTGCTGCAAAGCGCGGCCATACGGATTGTCACGCCGAGCAGCCGCCTGGCCATGCCCGAGATCAGCATCGGCCTTTACCCGGACGTGGGTGCCAGCTGGTTCCTGTCGCGCCTGCCCGGCAAGCTGGGCTTATTCCTTGGCCTCACCGGCGCCCATATCAACGGCCGTGACGCCCTGGACCTGGGCCTGGCCGACCGTTTCCTGCGTGACGATCAACAAGACGAGTTGCTCGATGGCTTGCTGCAACTGAACTGGCAGGAGCAGACCGCGATACAGCTCAACAGCCTGCTCAAGGCCATGGCCCAGGAAGCCGTGGCTCAGCAACCCGAGGCGCAATGGCTGCCACGCCGGGCACAGATCGACGAATGGCTGGACGCCGGCGATGTGCGCAGCGCCTGGCGCGCCTTGAGCCCGCTGCGTGACCACGCGGACCCACTGTTCAATCGCGCCGGCAAGACATTGAGCGAAGGCTGCCCGCTGACCGCGCACCTGGTGTGGGAACAGATCCAGCGGGCCCGCCACCTGTCCCTGGCCGAGGTGTTCCAGATGGAATACACCCTGAGCCTGAACTGCTGCCGCCATCCGGAATTCAGCGAGGGGGTGCGCGCGCGGTTGATCGACAAGGACCAGAAGCCCCATTGGCATTGGCCAGACATCAATACGGTCCCGGACGCCGTGGTGCAGGCGCACTTCACCAAGGCGTGGGAAGGCCGGCACCCGCTGGCGGACTTGTCCGATTACTGAGGTTTTGCGCCCATAAAAAAGCGGCGCTTCATGCGCCGCTTGTCATACAGGCCGGTCAACGGTGACCGCCACGGCCACCTCCACGGTCATGATCACCACCGCGTCCATGCCCGCCATTGTTCCAACGATCCCCCCAGCCCTGGTTCGGGTAAGGCCGGTAACCGGCCCTTGGCCCTGACGGGTAATAGCGAGGCGCCGGCTGGTAATAACGCGGTGCCGAGTAGTAACGCGGTGCCGGAGCGTAGTAACGCGGCGACGGGTAGTAATCACGGCGATATTGATACGCCGTGCCGCCGCCATAGTAATAAGCCGGCGCCGGTGAGGTGTAGACCTCGGAACGGTAGTAGCTCTGGCCTCCATCGTAGTAGGGCACACAAGCACAAAGGGTCAGACCGAGTAAAGCGCTGAGCAGCAGTCGTCGATACATGGCGGCCTCCTGGACCGCGGAAGAGCACCTCCAGCGACGCTGGGGGGCGGCATTCAGCTTTCACTGAATGACGAAACATCTGACATCAAAAACCGAATCTGGTGCGTTTTGGTAACAACTTGATACATCAATGCCAAGGGCAGCCACATCCCGTCAGACGCACTGCGGTATAGCACTTAACAACCCCCAAGTTTATCGATTCAGTAAATTTTTCTGGCTCGAAACTTTCCCGATTGCGATGATGTCACTATGACATCGCGCAAGCCAGGGAGGCTCTAACGTGCGCCCTTCGCCACTTTCGCCGGATCCGAGCCATGAAAATCTCAACCAAACTGCTGCTTTCATTTCTATTGTGTGCACTGGTCACCCTCGGGGTCGGCCTGCTGGGTATCAAAAGCGTGGTCCGCCTCGCCAATGCATTGGAACTGACGTTCTCCAATAACCTGGTGTCCGTCAGCACCACGGCCGCCACCCTCAACAGCCTGGTCGCCCACAACCGTGGTTTGTACCGTTTGATGGATGCGAGCAACGGCGACGTATCCCAACAAGACCGCGACCGTGTACGCCAGGACATCGCCAACGAACTCAAACGCAGCCAGAGCGCCTACGCCACCTACCGCGCCACGCCTCAGGAAGACGACGAACGGGCAGCAGGCGACAAGCTCGACCAGATCTGGCCAACTTACACCAGCAGCTCCGAACGCATCATGTCGATGCTCGACAGTGGCCAGGTCGAGCAGGCCCGTGCCCAGCTCAACAGCACCAACAATGAACTGTTCCGCCAGGCGCGCGAGTTGATCCGTGTGATGATCGAGTCCAATAACCGCCAGATCAAGGAAGGCGCCCTCGCCGCCGAGGACCTTCGCAGCAGCGCATTGACCTGGATGATCAGCGGCATTGTCCTGGCCTTCATCATTGCGATTATCATCGGTGTGCTGATCACGCGCCTGATCACCCGTCCTATCGCACAAGCGGTTGAGAACGCACAGCGCATTGCCAAGGGTGACCTGACCCAAGCCATCACGACCGACCGCACCGACGAAGCCGGGCAACTGCTGATGGCGTTGTCCGATATGCAGGGCGGCCTGAAAAGCACGCTGATGGAAATCGCCAACGCTTCCGACCAGCTCGCGTCGGCAGCCGAAGAGCTGAGCGCGGTCACCGATGAAAGCACCCGTGGCCTGACCCGCCAGAACGACGAAATCCAGCAAGCGGCCACCGCCGTCAACCAGATGACCGCAGCGGTCGACGAAGTGGCGAGCAACGCCGTGTCGACCTCCGAGGCGTCGCGCCAGGCCACCGCCGAAGCCGAGGACGGCCGCCAGCAGGTGGAGCAGGCAGTGTCGGGCATGTCGTCGATGGTGGTGGAGATCAACGATTCGACCCAATCGGTCGCTGACCTCGCCAACCAGGTGCGCGAAATCGGCAAGGTGATTGATGTGATCCGCGGCATTGCCGACCAGACCAACCTGCTGGCCCTCAATGCCGCCATCGAAGCCGCCCGTGCCGGTGAGCAAGGTCGCGGTTTTGCG
The DNA here is from genome assembly GCF_900067035.1 of Pseudomonas sp. 1 R 17. Taxonomy (NCBI): domain Bacteria; kingdom Pseudomonadati; phylum Pseudomonadota; class Gammaproteobacteria; order Pseudomonadales; family Pseudomonadaceae; genus Pseudomonas; species Pseudomonas sp. 1 R 17. The sequence goes on along the minus strand of NZ_FKLB01000037.1, from coordinate 142,231 downwards.
GTGGTGGCCGATGAGGTGCGCGCGCTGGCCCATCGCACCCAGACCTCCACGGTCGACATCGAGAAAATGATCGGTGAAGTGCAGGCAGGCGCCGATGGCGCCGTGGCCGCCATGAACAAGAGCCTGAACTGGGCCAACAACACCCAGACCCTGGCGCAAAACGCCGGCCAGGCGCTGGAGCGCATCACCGCCAGCGTGGCCAGTATCAACGAGCGCAACCTGGTGATCGCCTCGGCGTCCGAGGAACAGGCCCAGGTGGCCCGCGAAGTGGATCGCAACCTGCTCAACATTCAGGACCTGTCGACCCAGACCGCCGCCGGTGCCCACCAGACCAACGCCTCCAGCCAGGACCTGTCGCGCCTGGCCACCTCGTTCACTATGCTGGTCAGCAAGTTCCAGCTGTAAGCGCCTCATCACAGTGCGCCGGCGCACCTGCGTGGCGCACACCGCCCTCGTCTACACCCTCCTCTCCCGCTCGCCCGGCTGAACCGCCGGGCATCGAAGCCACTTGGCACGACTCTCGCTTTGTCTCTTGCGTGCAGGATTGATAACAGGTTCGCGGCACCACAATTTGCAATGGCCGACTAGGGTTCCGGCTCGCCGAAAGCGAGTGGCTGGTCCGAGAGTTGGCGACCTCCAGTTGAGGTTACACGGCGGGATAAAAGCCCGGGAGACAAGCCACCGTTCACGGTGCCGCGTTGCTCCTGCTCGCCCTTGATCAACTGGAGAAGCCCCATGCCCTCAATCCGTTTACCCGCCCTGCTCGCCGCCGTCTTTGCCGCCGTGCTGAGCGTCCAGGCCCAAGCCGCCACGAAAAACCACTTCAGCGTGTGCTGGACGATCTACGCCGGCTGGATGCCATGGGAGTACGCCGGCAGCCAAGGCATCCTCGACAAGTGGGCGAAGAAGTACGGCATCACCATCGACATGGTGCAGCTCAATGACTACGTCGAATCCATCAACCAGTACACCGCCGGCCAGTTCGACGGCTGCACCATGACCAACATGGACGCCCTGACCATCCCCGCCGCCGGTGGCGTGGACAGCACCGCGCTGGTGGTCAGCGACTTCTCCAACGGCAACGACGGCGTGGTAATCAAGGGCACCGGCAAGACCGTGGCCGACCTCAAGGGCATGAACGTCAACCTGGTGGAACTCTCGGTGTCTCACTACCTGCTGGCCCGCGCGCTGGAGTCGGCGGACTTGACGGAAAAAGACCTGAAGGTGGTCAACACCTCCGATGCCGACATCGCGGCGGCCTTCAACACCGACCAGGTCCAGGCCGTCACCACCTGGAACCCGATGCTCTCGGAGATCAAGGCCAAGCCTGGGGTGAGCCAAGTGTTCGACTCGAGCAAAGTACCCGGCGAAATCATGGACATGATGGTGGTCAACACCCAGGTCCTCAAAGACAACCCCAAGCTGGGCAAAGCGCTGACCGGCGCCTGGTTCGAAGTGGTCGCGCTGATGAACGCCAAGGGCCCCGCCAGCACCGCAGCCCTCGAACATATGGCCAAGGCCTCGGGCACTGACCTTGCGGGCTTCCAGTCGCAACTGGACACCACCCAGTTGTTCGCCACGCCCCAGGAAGCCCTGGCCTTCGCCACCAGCCCACAGTTGCCCGCCACCATGGGCAAAGTCGCCGAGTTCTCGTTTAAACACGGCCTGCTGGGTGAAGGCGCCAAGGACAGCAGCGCCGTGGGCATGCGCTTCGCCAACGGTGTGACCAGCGGCGACAAGGCCAACCTCAAGCTGCAGTTCGACCCCAGCTACGTACAGATGGCCGCCGACGGCAAGCTGTAAGAGGACCCGGCCATGCGCCTGATCAACCGTCACCCGGACCGTTCCAGCCGCCTGTTGCTGGTGCTGCTGCCGTTCGCCCTGCTGCTGTTCGCCTACTTCGTGGGCTCGGCCGAGCGCCTGGCGGACAACCCCAACGACAAGCTGCTGCCCGGTGCCGGGCAAATGCTTGACGCGGTAAAGCGCCTGGCCTTCAACGCCGACACCCGCACCGGCGAATACGTGCTGTGGCAGGACAGCGCTGCCAGCCTGCGGCGCCTCGCCATCGGTCTGGGGATCAGCGCCCTCGCCGGCCTGTGCCTGGGGATCGCCGCCGGCACGCTGCCGCTGTTTGGCGCGCCGTTGTCACCGTTGCTGACGGTGCTGTCGATGGTGCCGCCGCTGGCGATCCTGCCGATTCTGTTCATCGTGTTCGGGCTGGGGGAATTGTCCAAGGTGATGCTGATCGTCATCGGCGTCACCCCCTGCCTGGCCCGCGACCTGGAACAGCGCGCGCGGGAAATTCCGCTCGAGCTGCTGGTGAAGGCGCAGACCCTCGGCGCCTCCACCTGGACCCTGATGCTGCGTGTGGTATTGCCGCAATTGCTGCCGCGCCTGTTGATCTCGCTGCGGCTGATGCTCGGCTCGGCGTGGTTGTTTTTGATCGCCGCCGAAGCCATCGCCTCCACCGACGGTTTGGGCTACCGGATCTTCCTGGTACGACGCTACCTGGCGATGGACGTGATCCTGCCTTACGTGGTGTGGATCACGCTGCTGGCGTGGCTGATGGACTGGGGCCTCAAGGCCCTGACCCGGCGTGCGTTCCCCTGGTACGAAGGAGCGCGGGCATGAGCTTTATCAGCGTCAATAATGTGTGGCAGCGCTATGGCGATCAGGTGGTGCTCGAAGGCCTCAACCTGCACGTCGCCGAGGGTGAGTTTTGCACGCTGGTGGGTACGTCCGGGTGTGGCAAGTCGACCTTCCTGCGCCTGCTGCTGGGCCAGGAAACCGCGAGCAAGGGCCAGATCCTGCTGGACGGCCAGGCCCTCGCCGCCGAGCCGGATGCCAGCCGTGGCGTGGTGTTCCAGCGCTATTCGGTGTTCCCACATCTGACTGTGCTCGACAACGTCGCCCTCGGCCTGGAACTGCCACATTCTCGCCTGCTGGGCCGGCTGTTCGGTAAAGCCAGGAAGGACGCCCGCGAACAGGCTGCCGCGCTGCTGCACAAGGTCGGCCTCGGCCACGCCCTGGACAAGTACCCCGCGCAGCTCTCCGGCGGCATGCAACAACGCCTGGCCATCGCCCAGGCCCTGATCATGAAACCCCGCGTGTTGCTGCTGGACGAACCCTTCGGCGCCCTCGACCCGGGCATTCGCAAGGACATGCACCAGCTGCTGCTGGAACTGTGGCGCGAAACCCGGCTGACGGTGTTCATGGTCACCCATGACCTGAGCGAAGGCTTCAGCCTCGGCACGCGCCTGCTGGTGTTCGACAAGGTTCGCGTCGATCCCCACGCCCCCGGCGCCTATGGCGCGCGCATCACCTACGACATCCCTTTGAACAGCGAACGCCGCAAGGCGCTCGCCGCCGAACTTGGAGCCACGTCCAAATGACCGATTCCACCCAACTGTTCCCACCCTTCGCCGAAGAAATGCTGCCCGGCGGCGGCCACCGCTCGTTCGTGCTCAAGCGCGGCCAACTGCTGCGCCTGACCGACCTGCGCGGCGGCGCCAACGTCAGCCTGACTCTGCTCAACGCCAACGAAAAAACCGAGCGCCTGAACCTGCCCGACAGCCTCAAATGCCAACACACCGCCAAGCTCACCACCGGCCATTGCCTGTACTCGGACATGGGCCGCGTACTGGCCGCGATCACCGCCGACACCTGCGGCTGGAGCGACAGCATCGGCGGTGTGCTGTGCGCCGCCGAAGTCGCCGAGAAGTACGGCCAGGGCCGCTATCAGGAGCTGCGCAACGGCTTCTTCCGCAACGGCACCGACAACCTGCTTGTGGAGTTGGGCAAGTGGGGGCTGGGCCTGTCCGACCTGCTGATGACCCTCAACCTGTTCAGCAAAGTCGCGGTGGATGGCGACGGTGGCCTGCACTTTGTAGCGGGCCATTCCAAGGCTGGCGACTACATCGAGCTCTACGCGCCGATGGACACCCTGGTGGTGCTCACCGCTCTGCAACACCCCATGGACCCGAACCCGCACTACGCGCCGCAACCGCTGAAACTGAGCTGGATGAACGCCGACAAAAGCGTCGCCGAACACTGCCGCACCTCGCGCCCGGAAAACGAGCGCGGCTTTATCAACACCGACCGCCTGTTCGCCTGAGGAGCTGCCATGTCTATCGCACTGAAACAACCGGACGCGGCCGTGTACCGCGCAACCATCCCCGCCGGCGAACCGTGGCTGATGGAGGTCAAGGCCGGGCAGACCCTGCGCATCCTCGACCTGGAGGGCAACCAGGCCGTCGACACGTTGTTCTACAGCGTGAAAAACCCGCGTGAACGCTACGACGTGCAGCGCACGTTGCGCCGGCAGAACAGCGTGTACCTGGGCACCGGCAGCGTGCTGTATTCCAACCTCGGCCAGCCGATGCTGACCATCGTCGATGACACCTGCGGGCGCCACGATACCCTCGGCGGCGCCTGCGCCCAAGAGAGCAACACCGTGCGCTACGCCCTGGAAAAACGCTACATGCACAGCTGCCGCGACAACTACCTGCGCGCCTGTGCCCACGACGGCCGCCTGGGCAAAGGCGACATCGGGCCGAACATCAATTTCTTCATGAATGTGCCGGTGACGGCCGACGGCGGGCTGACCTTCGAAGACGGCATTTCCGCCCCCGGCAAGTACGTCGACCTGCGCGCCGAGATGGATGTGATCGTGCTGGTCTCCAACTGCCCGCAGTTGAACAACCCATGCAACGCCTACAACCCCACCCCTGCGGAGCTGCTGGTATGGAACTGAAACTCAAGCGCCTGCGCCGTTGGCTGTTTGCCCTGTGCCAATCCCGAGCCGGGCAGTGCATCCGCAAACAATAGCGCGCCAATGTGGGATCCACACTGACTGCACGCACTGCGGACGACCGCAGTGCTCCCCCACTTTGCGGGACGGCCCGCAGGGTTTTGCCATGTTCGAAAAACTGTTGATCGCCAACCGTGGCGCCATCGCCTGCCGCATCCTGCGCACCTTGCGCGAGCTGCAGGTCAAGGGCATCGCCGTGTACGCCGAGGCCGATGCGGCGAGCCTGCATATCCAGCAAGCCGACGAGGCCTACAGCCTCGGTGAAGGCGCAGCGGCCGGTACGTACCTGGCGGTGGACAAAATCCTCGCCACCGCCAAGGCCTGTGGGGCCAAGGCGATCCACCCCGGCTACGGTTTCCTGTCGGAGAACGCAGCGTTTGCCGAAGCCTGTGAAAACGCGGGCATCGCCTTTGTCGGGCCGACGCCGCAACAACTGCGGGTATTTGGCCTCAAGCACACCGCCCGCGCCCTGGCCAAGCAACACGGGCTTGCGCTGCTGGAAGGCACCGAACTGCTCGACAGCCTCGCCTGCGCGTTGCTGGCCGCCGACGTCGTGGGCTACCCGGTGATGCTCAAAAGCACCGCCGGTGGCGGCGGTATCGGCATGCGCGTGTGCCGCAGCAGCGTGGAGTTGAGCGAGTCCTTCGAGGCCGTCAAACGCCTGGGGCAGAACAATTTCAGCGATGCCGGCGTGTTTATCGAGAAGTACATCGAGCACGCGCGCCATCTGGAAGTGCAGGTGTTCGGCGACGGCGCCGGTGAAGTGATCGCCCTCGGCGTGCGCGACTGCTCGGTGCAACGGCGCAACCAGAAAGTCCTCGAAGAAACCCCGGCGCCGAACCTGCCCGAAGGCATGGCCGAGGCCCTGTGCGCCGCCGCCATCACCTTGGCCAAGGCCGTGAACTACCGCAGCGCCGGCACCGTGGAATTTATCTATGACAGTGCTGACGGGCGCTTCTACTTCCTCGAAGTGAACACGCGCTTGCAGGTGGAACACGGCGTCACCGAACAGGTATGGGGCGTGGACCTGGTGCGCTGGATGGTGCAACTGGCGGCCGGGGAAATGCCGCCGCTGAACACACTCGAGTTAACCCCCCGGGGCCACGCGATCCAGGCGCGCTTGTATGCCGAAGACCCGGGCCGCGATTTCCAGCCGAGTCCCGGCTTGCTGACCTGTGTGGATTTCCCGCTGGCCGAAGGCCTGCGGATCGACACCTGGGTGGAAGCCGGTTGCGAGATCCCGCCGTACTTCGACCCGATGATCGCCAAGCTCATCACGTGGGCGCCCACCCGCGAACAGGCGCGCCTGGATCTGCACCGGGCGTTGAGTGACAGTCGGTTGTACGGCGTGGAAACCAACCGCGATTACCTGCGCCAAATCCTGCTGGCCGCGCCCTTTGCCAATGGCCGGCCGTGGACGCGGTGCCTGGAAGACCTGGTCTACGTGGCCGACACGTTTGAAGTGATCAGCGCGGGCACGCAAACCAGTGTGCAGGACTATCCCGGCCGCCTCGGCTACTGGGCCGTGGGTGTGCCGCCGTCGGGGCCGATGGACAGCCGCTCGCTGCGCCTGGGCAATCGCCTGCTGGGCAACGACGAGGGAGCAGCGGCGCTGGAAATCACCCTGAGCGGGCCGCTGCTACGCTTCAATTGCGCGGCGGTGGTCGCCGTGACCGGTGCTGAAATCCCGCTGCGGTTGAATGATCGAGCCGTGCCGATGAACACCGCGCTATTGATTGAGGCCGGGTCGGTCCTGAGCCTGGGCACCCTCGCCGGCGCCGGGGCGCGCAGTTACCTGTGCCTGCGTGGCGGGCTGCAAGTGCCGGACTACCTGGGCAGCAAAAGCACCTTCACCCTCGGCCAGTTTGGCGGGCATGGCGGGCGCGCCTTGCGGGCGGGCGATGTGTTGCATCTGTTGCCGTTGGAAGACCGGAACGCCGGGCAACAATCAGTCGCTGAACCGCTGCCGGAGGTCCGCACACTGCGGGTGATTTATGGCCCCCACGGCGCGCCGGAATACTTCCTGCCGGCGTATATCGACACGTTCTTCGCCACGCAGTGGGAAGTGCATTTCAACTCCAGCCGCACCGGTGTTCGGCTGATCGGGCCGAAGCCATTGTGGGCGCGTACCGATGGCGGTGAAGCGGGGTTGCATCCATCGAACATCCATGACAACCCCTATGCCATCGGCGCGGTGGATTTCACCGGGGACATGCCAGTGATCCTCGGGCCGGATGGGCCAAGCCTGGGCGGTTTTGTGTGCCCGGTGACGGTGATCGAGGCAGACCTTTGGCAACTCGGCCAGCTCAAGGCCGGTGACAAGATTCGCTTTGAACCGGTGGACCTCAAGACCGCCCGCGACCTTGCCCTGAACTGGGATCAAAAGAATGCCGAAACCCTGTGGGAGCAGAGCTTGCTCGCGATGGGACCAACTCGGTCCGTCGCCGGCATCGAGCAATTGGCATCCCCCATCATCCTGGACATCGGCCACGCCGACACCCGCCTGGTCGCGCGCCTCGCCGGCGACACCCACCTGCTGCTGGAAATCGGCGCGCCGGAGCTGGACCTGGTGCTGCGCTTTCGCGCCCATGCCCTGATGCAGGCCCTGGAAACCCGAGCATTGAAGGGCGTGATCGACCTGACGCCCGGGATCCGCTCGCTGCAGATCCACTACCAGCCCGAACAACTGCCCCTGGCCGACCTGCTGGCACTGATCAGCCACGAGTGGACCGCCGTGTGCACCCGGCAAAACCTGCAAGTGCCCTCGCGCATCGTGCACCTGCCGCTGTCCTGGGACGACCCGGCGTGCCAGCTGGCCATCGAAAAATACATGACCACCGTGCGCAAGGACGCCCCGTGGTGCCCGAGCAACCTGGAGTTCATCCGTCGCATCAACGACCTGGCCAACCTCGATGAGGTGCGCCACACCGTGTTCGACGCCAGCTACCTGGTGATGGGCCTGGGCGACGTCTACCTCGGCGCGCCGGTGGCCACGCCGCTGGACCCGCGTCATCGGCTGGTGACCACCAAATACAACCCGGCCCGCACCTGGACCGCCGAAAATTCGGTGGGCATCGGCGGCGCGTATTTGTGCGTGTACGGCATGGAAGGGCCCGGCGGTTATCAGTTTGTCGGGCGCACCTTGCAGATGTGGAACCGCTATCGCGAAGTGGCGGCGTTTGACGGCAAGCCGTGGCTGCTGCGCTTCTTCGATCAGATTCGGTTCTATCCCGTGAGCGCGAATGAGCTGGTACGGATTCGTCGGGATTTCCCCCTGGGACGCTTCGAGCTGGATATCGAGGAGAGCACCCTGAACCTGGCGGATTACCAGGCATTTCTTGCGCGGGAAGCCTCGGGGATCAGTGCTTTTCGTGAACAACAGCAACAGGCCTTCAATGCCGAGCGCGAACGCTGGATCGCCAGCGGCCAGGCGCATTTCGACAGCGAAGAGCTCGCGGCGCCAGCGGCGCAAGACACGCTGCTCAAGGCCAATGAATACAGCATCGACAGCCCTATCGCCGGCAACCTCTGGCAGGTGCCGGTGGCCGTGGGTGCGCGGGTTGCCGCCGGGGATATGCTGGTGATTCTGGAGTCGATGAAAATGGAGATCCCGGTGCTGGCGCCCTTTGCCGGGGTGGTGCGGGAAATCCCGGTGCAGCCGGGCAGCGGCATTGGCGCCGGCCAACGGGTCGTGGTGCTGGAACGGGACTGACCGGCGCTGTATCGTGCAGGGACTTCCGAGACCCTGCCCCAGCGACCATGACCACGCCAACCCTTTGCCCCGCCTGCGGTGCCCGCAACGATTGCACCCTGGCCGACCCACGCACCGCCGACCAGCCGTGCTGGTGCTACAGCGTCACCATCAACCCGGCGGTGCTTGAAGCGCTGCCCGATGCATTGCGCAACACAGCCTGCCTGTGCCCGCGCTGTGCTCAGGTGGATGAGCAGCTTCGCAATGCGCGTTGACCGTTTCCTCAGCAACCTGCCGCGTTTCAATCGCCAACAAGTGCGCGTGTTGCTGGTGGAGCGGCGGGTGACGGTGGATGGCGTGGCAGTCAACGACCCGCATCATGAAGTGCGCGAATTCAGCCGAGTGTGCGTGGACGATGACGTGCTGCAGGTGGGTAAAGCGGCGCGCTATTTCATGCTGCACAAACCCCAGGGCTGCGTCAGCGCGACCTCGGACCCACAACACCCGACTGTCCTGGACCTGCTGGATGAGCCGGACAAAGGCGAGCTGCATATCGCCGGCCGCCTGGATTTCAACACCACCGGCCTGATGCTGATCACCAACGACGGCCAGTGGTCGCGGCGCCTGACGCAACCGCAGACCAAGTTGCCCAAGGTCTATCGGGTAGAGACGGAGCAGGACATCGGCCCCGAATACGCGGCAACCTTTGCAGCGGGCCTTTATTTCGCCTTTGAAGACCTGACCACGCAACCGGCCGAGCTGGAGCTGCTGGGGCCACGCCTGGCACGACTGAGCATCACCGAAGGCCGCTATCACCAGGTGAAGCGCATGTTCGGGCACTTCAACAACAAAGTGATCGGCCTGCACCGTGAGCGAATGGGCCCATTGGGCTTGGATGCGGCCCTGGCGCCCGGCAAGTACCGGGCGCTGTCCGAGGAAGAAATCCGACAGGTCTGACGACCGTTCGGCCGGTGATGGCAAAAACCCATTTGTGTGACTTGCGGCATCCCCGGTCTACTGCTTGAATCAAACCGTCAGCCAAATTATGACTGACGAGTCGCCTATAACCTCCAAGAAACACCTTGCCCCGCCCGCGCTTGATCCACGGGCCTCCCAGGCAAACAGCCCGCCCTAACAACAGCCGTCGGCCAGCCGTCATCGGACCGACATGGGCTCTCATCTTCCAGGCGTATGCCTACCTGTCACAAAGCTCGTGCAGAGTGATCTGCGCGCCCTACCCGCTTGCCAGGAGTCTTACGACATGAGGCCAGAAATCGCTGTGTTGGATATACAGGGTCAGTATCGGGTTTACACGGAGTTCTACCGCGCGGATGCTGCTGAAAAGACCATCATCCTGGTCAACGGCTCGCTGGCCACCACGGCCTCCTTCGCCCAAACCGTGAAAAGCCTGTACCCGCAATTCAATGTGGTTTTGTACGACCAGCCCTACGCCGGTCGCTCCAAAATCCATAACCGTCATGAGCAAATGCTGACGAAGGAAGTCGAAGGCCAGATCCTCCTGGAGCTGATCGACCACTTCGCCGCCGAGCACGTGCTGTCCTTCTCCTGGGGCGGCGCCGCCACCCTGGTGGCCCTCGCCCAGCGGCCACGGCGTGTGGAAAAGGCGGTGATCAGCTCGTTCTCGCCAGTGATCAACGCGCCAATGCGCGACTACCTCGAGCGTGGCGTCGACTACCTCGGCAACCTCGACCGCGACCGCGTCGGGCACTTGATCAACAGCACCATCGGCAAACACCTGCCGTCGCTGTTCAAGCGTTTCAACTACAAGCATGTGAGCAGCCTGGCCGAGCACGAATACGGGCAGATGCATTTTCACATCAGCCAGGTACTGCACAACGACCGCCTGTGCTACCTCAAGGCCGCGCGGCAGATCGATGTGCCGGTGCTGTTTCTGAACGGCGAATGGGACGAATACACCAGCGCCGAAGACGCCAGGCAGTTCGGGCAGTACGTGACGAAGAGCAGCTTCAGCACCATCCAGGCGACGGGGCATTTCCTGGATATGGAGCACAAGGCCGCCTGCCGGGACAGCCGGGACGCGGTGGTGGGCTTTTTGAAACCGGAACGGCAGGCCAGCCGATTGCGTTATCACCAGGGCCAGACGCAGCATGCATTCGCCATCTGAAATGAAGGCTTGCCGTGGCGAACGGACCTGCTCGCCACGGCAAGCTGCACAAATTCCGAAGAAAAACTTCAAATCCCGGCGCACATCTGGTACAAAGTCAGCCGCTCTGAGCGGGTGTCGTATAATGGCATTACTCCAGCTTCCCAAGCTGATAACGAGGGTTCGATTCCCTTCACCCGCTCCACTCAGACATAGATTCCACGCCGGCAGGGTTTTGGCGGGGGATGCATAAAAAACCGGTCCTTGGTGGCCGGTTTTTTTATGGGTGGGATTTGAGATTCAAAAATAGAGTGCGCACAAAGCTGTACAAATTTTACTTCTTGTACAAGTATCATGCTTCGAGCGGCGGCACTTCGCCCCGCACCTTCGAAGAGCCAGGCCATGACACGTCTACTGTTTTCACTGTTGCTGGTCGTGAGCTTGGCCAGTTGCAGCAACGTTGAGGTCGACCACTACGCCGACCAGCAACCGAAACTGGACCTGGAGCGCTTCTTCAGTAAACCCGTGAAAGCCTGGGGCATCTTCCAGAAGCGTTCGGGGGAAGTGGCCAAGCGCTTTGAGGTCGATATCGCCAGCCGGCGCGAGGGCGACGCGTTGATTCTGGATGAGCGTTTCTTGTACAGCGATGGCACGCGTCAGCAACGGGTGTGGACACTGACGCCGGACGGCCCAGGGCGCTGGCGCGGACGAGCCGGGGATGTGGTGGGCGAGGCGATCGGCGAAGTGGCGGGTAATGCGCTGCGTTGGCGCTACCGGCTCAATCTGCCGGTGGATGGCTCGGTGTACGAAGTCAGCTTTGACGATTGGATGTACCTGATGGACGAGGACACCTTGATCAACCGCTCGAGCATGTCCAAGTTCGGTGTCGAGTGGGGTCAGGTCACCTTGTTCTTTCGTCGCCAATGAGCCCCAAGCGAGGGTCAATCATGAATATGCAAATGCTGGCCGATCTGGCCGGGAAAGGCGAAATACGTGAGCTGGAGTTGCTGTCCCTGGAGGGCGGTTTCTATATCGCTCGCGTCAGGCTGGAGCACGTCGAGGCGACGTTACTGGACGATCACGGCAAGCCGATGCGCATCGGGTCCACCACGCATTTACGCGACCTGTTGCAGCGGGTTCCGCCGTTTCCTTGCGTACTGGTGCAACACTGCGTTCACGATGAAATGTGCGGTACGCGTGAAGGGCCTATCGGTGCGTTGCGCATTCCGTTTTCGCTGGCGGCGACACTGTAAATCCTGGCTCCCCTCCCCCGTGGTATGGGCGGCCTGGGAAGGCAAGCCGTTTACACCGTACGGGTGACCTATGCGGCTCGGTCCACGCGGTCCTGAACAGCCTCGACCAGCAGCAGGCCCAGTTCAATCATTTGCTGAATGGCCAGGGCCAGGTAGCGCTGTTGAGAGGGCAGGCTTTCGACGAACTCGTGGGTCATGGCACCTGCACCGGCGATGGTTTCGTAGGCGTTGGCGAGCAGCGCTTGAGTGTCGATTTCGGGACGGACGCTGAACAGTTTTACGGATGGATTGCATGAGTCAGTACACATCTGTTGATCCTCGTTAGGGACCGCATACCAGAGCTACTAAACAATGGGTGGCGGCTGTACGCAGGTTAGTAGACCGGCGAATCAACGAAACCGGCGCGCCCGAAGACGCCCTGCGTGCAGCCACCATAAGAGCAGCTGTACGCCGTTGATCGTATCGGGCTACTAAACCCGACCGCTGATGGGCAGCGGCTGACGAACCTTAAAGAGGTCGCCCAAGACGCACAACTCGGACGAGTCTGATCGTTGTGTAGGCAATGCCGCAAGGTTCAACTCTACGTTCTGACACCTCACTTTTCCTCCCCCCTCTGCACCACCCACGCCAACGGCAACGTCACACCCAACATCCCCGCCAACACCATCACCGCCACCGGCACGCCCAGCACATCCCCCACTGCACCAAACACCACCGGCGCCAACGCGCCACCGCCAATCGTGCCGGTGTAGAACAGCGCAAACGCCTGCTCGCGCTTGCCCGCGCCGGCAAGGTCGGGCACGGCGCCGTACAGCACCGAGGAGGTGCCATTCAGTACCAGCCCCAACAGCGGCAGCATCACCATCAACCCGCTGAGCGGCAGGTACACCGCCGCGACGATCAGCACTGCAGTGCTGGTTTCCGTGATCCACACGGTCTTCATCATGCCGATGCGTGCGCCGAGGTAGCCGCAGAACAGTTTGCCGAAGGCACCACCGATGAACAGCAAGGTCAGGGCGAGGCCGATGCCAGCAGTACCGGCGCCTTTGGCTTGCAGCAGGAACGGCAGGAAAGTAAGAAATCCCATGCGCACGGCGCTGTCGAGGGTGCCGGTGAGGATCAGCGCGCGCAGGCCCGTGGCGGAGCCGCTACCCCTGAGGAACTCGGCTTTTTTTGTGGCGGTGGATTCGGATGCTTGAGCAGGAATCAGCCACCACAACAGCCCCGCCGCCGCCAGGCCAAGCAGGCCCAGCAACGTGGCACTGGCCCGCCAACTGATGACGGTTAGCAGCAGCCCGACCAGACCAGGAATCAGGGTTTTGCCGATATCGCCGGAGAAGTTGTACTGGGACAGCGCCTGCTTGATCCCACCGCCGTCCTCGTAAGCGTCGGTGATCATCGACGAGGCCAATGGGTGCTGGGTGCTGGCGCCCAGGCCGCCGAGCAGCAGCGCCACCAGCAACACGCTCAGCCCTGTCGCCTGGCCCACCAACAGGTAGGCGACACCCGCCAACGCCGTGCCGCCCACCAGCATCGGTGTGCGGCCCCAGCGTCTGGCGGCGCGGCTGGCCAGCAATTGGAACACAGCCATCATCCCGGAATAGGCACCCCGCAGAAGGCCGATCTGGGCGTAGGACAAGCCGAACTGAGCCTGCCAGACAGGCAGCAAAACGTAGATCACATCAGTGAGCCCATCATGCACGGCATGGGCGCTGCAACCGGCGAACAAGGCGCGACGGCGCGTCGATGATTCGGGCGAAGGCACAGCGACGGTGTCGTTCATGGTGCAGGAATCAGCTCAGGTTTAAGGGGCTTCCAGCCGGTCAAGGCGATCAACAAGGTCAGCAGCTGGAAACCGATGATCAGCACCACGCACCCGACCCAGCCCCAGCGCTCCCAGATCAGCGCCGGGACAATGGCGCCGCCACTGCCGCCCAGGTAATAACAGGTGAGATACACCCCGACAGCACCCGTCTTGTTATCGCCCGCGGTAGCGGTGATAAACCCATTGGCGGCCGCCTGGGCGAGGAACACACCGGTGGAACTGAACGCCAGGCCGACTACGATGCACCAGAGGGAGGGCATCAGGGTCAACGCCGAACCACTGACGCCCAGCACGGCGGCGACACCCAGCAGTTGGGCATGGGGCCGGGCTTTGCTGAGGCGTCCAGCGATGGGGATCACGATCAACGCCAACAGGAACACCATATAGAGCGTCCCCAACGCTGCAGGCCCAAGGTTGAACGGCGGCAGGCCCAAGTACAAACCTGCGTAGGTAAACGCCGCGACTTGCGAAAACAACACGCAGAAACCTACGGCGTATGCCGCCAACAGCGGCCTGCGAAATACACCTGACGAGGAGGCTTTAACCTGCACGGTCCGCGGGCGGTTGGCCGGCAACAGAAACTGGATGAATCCGCCGACCATCAAGCTCAGCACCGCGAGCACTTCAAAGGCCTCACGCCAGCCCACATACTCGGTCATGACTCCGGTGACGAAGCGCCCGGCGAACCCGCCCAACACGGTGCCCGCGACGTAGAGACTCGTCACCTCCGTGACCGTGCCGCCGCTCCAGCGGTCGCCGATGTAGGCCACACTGGTGGCGAACAGCACCGGGATCAGCATGCCCTCGACAAAGCGCCACACCAGCACTTCGGCAAAGCTGTCGGCATAAGCGGTCATCAATGCCGGCACCGCCAGCAGCACAGCGGCCACCGAGATCACCGTGCGTTGTGCAAAACGTCCGGTCAGGCGACTGACGAAAGGTGCCGTGATCGCCACCGCCAGGGTGGTGACGGTGATGCTCCAGCCCGCCTCCTTGGCACTGATATGAAAGTGCGCGGCGAACGTCTGGAGGATGCTTTGGGTCGCATAGAGGTTGAGAAACGCCGCGCAGCCACACAGGAACAGGGCAAGGCGGGCACAATGCAGGCGCAGTTTCATGAAACCTCTCGTTTTATTTTGAAAGGTCTTTATAGAATGGCCGGCAGGTCTTGAACCAATACCGAATTCCGACCGATTGATACCCAAGGATCAGGATGCTCGACCTACGCAAGCTGCGTTACTTTCTGACCGTCGCCGAAGAATTGCACTTCGGTCGCGCCGCCCTGCGCCTGCACCTGGCCCAGCCGCCTTTGACCCGGCATATTTCAGCGCTGGAGGCAGAGTTGGGTTTCAAGCTGTTCGATCGCACCAGCCGCACCGTGACCCTCACCGCACAGGGACGCTCGTTCTTGCCCTATGCACGTGGCGTGTTGGAACAGGTGGAGTTGGCTCAGGTGATTGCCGGGAAGTTGGCAGCAGGGACAGCGGGTCAACTGGCCTTGGGCTACGTCAGCTCGATTGCCCTGTCGGACCTGTTCAGCCAATCGATCCAGGCCTTCGCCCAACGCTTTCCCGATGTGCAACTGACCCTGGTGGAATGCGCCTCCGGCAGTCTCGGTGCGCAAGTGGCCGATGGACGGCTGGATATTGGGTTGAGCCGGCTGTTGCCACAAAACGACGCAGTGCAAGCGCTGTCGTTGGGCGAGGAACCCTTGGTGGCAGCGGTGTCGAGTGACAGCCCGTTGGCCAGCCTGGCCGACATCAGCCTGGCGCAGCTCAGTGCCTATCCTTTGATTCTGTTTCCAGCCGATTACGGCTCGGGGCTGAACCAGTCCATCGAGCAGCTTTACCGCCACCATGGCGTGCCCCTGCATGCCGGGCCGACCGGACGGCAGATCACTTCGATCATTGCACTGGTGGCCGCCGGGCAAGGGGTGGCGCTGGTACCGGCCTGTACCCGGAGTTTGATGAACAAGGGCGTGACTTATCGGCCTTTGGTGGAGGCGGATGCGTGTGCGCAGTTGTTGGTGTTGACGCCGACCGAAAGACACAGTGTGTTGATTGACGCGTTTCTTGCCGTTATCGAAGAGGCATTACACATCCGGCAATGACCCGAAAAACCCCGCAATATCTCCCCGCTGCGCCGATCCCACTCGCTCTTACACTGCATTCACCATCTGCCGAAATGCCGGTCATCGAAGACCGGTAGGTAGAGTGTTGATAATTTATTTTCAGTGGTTATAGTCACCACCAACACACACCACAAGGAGGTGCTGTGGATAGCCGATACTTGATAGGTCACATCGTCGCAGACGGCTGGTACCTGGTGCGCATCAGAGGCAGTCATCACCACTTCAAGCACCCGACGAAGCCTGGCTTGGTGACGATCCCCCATCCAAAGAAAGACCTGTTGGACAAGACCGCCAAGAGCATTTTGAAACAAGCTCTGTTGAGTTAATCGTCCCTGGAGAACAACGAACATGCTGTACCCCATCGCAATTTCAACTGGTGACCACGATCACGCCTGGGGCGTGGAAGTCCCGGATATTCCCGGTTGCTACTCTGCCGGTGACGATCTGGACGACGCCATGGCCATGGCGCGCGAAGCCATCGAAGGGCACTTCGAAATCCTCGCGGAAGACGGCGCGCCGATCCCGAGCGCCCAGAAGGTCACCGTGCATGCCGCCAACCCTCAGTACGCCGGCTGCACTTGGGCGGTTGTAGACATCGATGTCACCAAGTACCTGGGCAAGGCGCAAAAACTCAACATCACATTGCCGGGCTACCTGCTCAACCGCATCGATGAATATGTACTGCACCACCCGGAGGAAAAAAGCCGCTCCGGCTTCCTCGCGTCGGCGGCGCTCAAGGTGCTGCAACAGGATCGGTAGCTGCAACGGGAGCAAAGTCTGAATGCGGCACTGCATCCATAGCGTGATGATGTCGCTTCATTGAGCTTGCGACCCCAGGGTTATTGCCATGATTGAACCCAAACAACCCACATCCACACCTGTACTGCGCCAAGTGCTCGGCTGGGTGCTGGTGTTGCCACTGCTGGTCGCGCTGGTGCGGCTTCCGTATCCCTTGGGGCTGGGGCTGGCGCTCGGATCGATCGCCGCGTCCGTCTACGGCGTAGGGTTTGCCAGGCGCCATGCCAGCCGAGGCGTGACCGTATTCGCTGCAATCGTCACGCTGTTCAATCTGATTTCCCTGGTCGCCATCGGGGAGGCCTCAGTCATCATGGGGCTCTACAGGATTTCCTGGTTCTACTGGTACCCGTACTATTCCAACTGGGTTTACTGGAATGTCCAGGGCCAGTAAGAATTCCACCGCAAGAAACGTAGTGTTCAGTCCGGCGGATGGCAATACCCTAGGCCTGTAGCGTTTAACAACTGCCCCTCGAGGAGCCCGCTCATGCCTTACGAATACAAGCTCATGCCTTCCCCTGTCGGTGAGCTCACCCTGGTGGCGCGCGATGGCAAGCTCAGTGCCATCCTGTGGGAAGTCGAGCGCGCCAACCGTGTGCGCCTGGGTCAATTGCACGAAGCCAACGACAGCCCGGTGCTGTTGGAAACCGAGCGCCAGTTGAAGGAGTACTTTGCGGGGACTCGCCACACATTCGACCTGGAACTGGATTTCACCGGTACCGCCTTTCAGAAGCAGGTCTGGCAGGCGCTGCTGACTATTCCTTTTGGCGAAACCCGCAGCTACAGCCAGATCGCCCGGCAGATCGGCAACCCGAAAGCCGTACGTGCCGTGGGCGCTGCCAATGGGCGCAATCCTATCTCGATCATTGCGCCGTGCCATCGAGTGATTGGTGCCTCGGGCACCTTGACCGGGTTTGCCGGAGGACTCGACGCCAAGCAGTATCTGTTGACGCTTGAGGACCGCAGCCAGGTGAAAATGAGCTTCTGATCAGGCGATTGCAACCGGCCCCCGAGTAAAAGCCTGGTAATCGAATAAGCCTTCGAAACCCAGCTTGCGATACAGCGAGATCCCCTCCATCGTCGCTTCAAGAAAACAGCGCCGGGCCCCCAGGCTTGCAGCGTGAAGAAGGGCGGCTTGAAGCAATCGCGTGCCATAACCTCTTGCGCGAAAATCCACGAGCGTGCCGAAATCGCTAAGCCGTGCCTCCCCATTCCACATGGATAAAGTCAACGAACACCTCACCTGCCCCTCGGTGGAAAGGATGAAGTGGTGAAGCGATTGGCCCGCTTCAAGAGCCCGCTGGTGCCGGGCTTGATAACGTGCAACACCCTCGGGCGCCATCGAAAACGCATTGCCAAGGGGAACTGCCCAGTGGGCCAGGTTCCGAGTCAAGCTGATCTGCACCGAGCGGTCATCCGTAGATGAAACAAAGCCCGACAGATCGAGGACCATCGCAGTGGTCTTTTCGGCAGGCTGAAAACCCAGCCCGATGAGGGCCTCGGCTACCGCACCGACCTTTTCCTCATGAATCACGACGCGCGTATCCAGAAAGATACGACGAAGCAGGTCCAGGGGCGCTGCCATAGCCCCCCCCATCGGGGCACTGCCGACTCGGATAAACAGCAGGTTCCACGGGTCGAAATATTCGCCGGTAAAGTAAGCGTTGATACAAGCGTTGTAGTGGCGATGCTGCGAGCACGTCGCGGCGAAATAATAATCTTCGGTCTGGTGATAAAGCGTAGGCAGGTCGCAGGCGGTATCAGCGTGCATGGGAATTTCCGCATAAAAACCCAGTCTTGCGCCTATCGCTGCAGAGCGCCGTAGGCTCACTCCTAAGAACCCTGCAGAAAACGCACAATGTTGTTCACACCCTAAGTTGTAAAAAGAAATTTCAGAGCGTGCCTGTGGTCAGTATTTTCATCACTCACCTTTAAGGAAAACGGTCATGAAATTCTCTGCAGTCTCACAATCCCTGTCCCGTTGGGCAGGCAGTGCCCGGACGTTCTATGCGGCGGTCGCGTTGATTTTCCTGTGGAGCTTGAGCGGTCCGTACTTCCACTACAACGACACCTGGCAGTTGATCATCAACACTTCGACCACCATCATCACCTTCCTGATGGTGTTCCTGATCCAGAACACGCAAAACCGCGATAACGACATCCTGCACATCAAGATCGATGAACTGCTGCGGGTCTCCAAGGATGCGCAGAACGCCGTGCTGAGCCTGGATGGCCTGGACCGCAAGGAGCTGGAAAAACTGCGCCAGGAATACCGCAGCATCGGCAACACCGGCACCGTAAGCCTGAACAGCAGTTGCGGCCACGCGGCCGATGACGCGGCCCCGAACAAAACCGACCTGAACCAGGCGTAAAAAAACGGCGGTTGGACATGATCCAACCGCCGTTTTTCATATCAAGCGAAGGGCTCAACCGTCGCCTTGGTGGCCCTTACCGTAGGTCGAGGCCAGGGCTCGGGCCTTTTGCAGACGTTCTTCCAGCTTGGGCAGCGTCTCATCCACCAGTGCCTTGATTTCCGGCACATCCGAGGCCGCCCCTTCGCGCTTGAACAGGGCAATGGCGTCTTCGTTTTCCTTCACTTGCTGCGCGGTGTAGGCCGCGTCGAAGGAGTCGCCGTCCTTGAGTTCGGGCATCAGGGTTTCGGCCTTGTCGACGATCTTCTCCCGTGGGGCCACTGGCAGGTCGAGCTTCTTGGCGATCGCCGCCAAATGCTGGTTGGCCAGGGTGCGCTCGTTGATCACCTCGATGGTGTAGTCCTTGATTTCCTGGGACGAGGTCTTGGCGTGGGCCATGCGACTGGTTTCGATATCGGCCATGCCTTTGGCCGAAGCCTGCTCGATGAATTCAGCAGGCGACTGGGCGAAAGCATTGCTGGCGCCGAGGCCCAGCAGCATCGCGAAACTGGCGGTGCGTAACCGGATAGCCATGCGGCTCATGATGAGTTCCTCCAGGGCAAAAATAGGTGCGGGGAAAGACACCTCGCCCTGAATTCGAATTTTCCGGGCGGCAAAGGTTTAGAAAAAACTTACCCGTGCGACGAACGGTCGTGGCCCGTCAGGCGGGTTTGCTGCCGAACAGGCCTGGCAGCGCATGGGCCAGGGCATTGATGGCGAAGCCGATAAACATCACGCCGCAGAGCCTGGTGATGAGGATTTCATGGCGCTGATACACGGTGCGCACCCGCTGGGCACCGACCACGCCGATCAGGATCGCGTAGGCCAACAGGCCACCGACGAAGCTCAGGAAGATCAACGCCGGCAGCATCGACCAGGTCAGCAATTCGGCGCGGCTGGACAGCAATGCAGTAAATGTCGCCACGGCCACCGGATACGCCTTGGGGTTGGTCAAGCCGAACAGGATGCCGTGCCAGAACGGATGCCGCGCCGCGCCCTGGGGGGCTTCACTGCTGCGACGCTGGGTACGAATCGCGCGCCAGCCGAGCCAGAACAGGTACAGCCCACTGAGCACGCCGAGCACATCGAACGCGCTGCTGCCGACTTCCCGCGCGCCCACAATCGCGATCAGCGCCGTACTGCACCACAGCACATCGCCGAGCAAGTGCCCGCACAGAAACCCCGCCCCGGCACGACGCCCCCGGGCGGCGCCGATGCCAAACACCGCCAATACGCCGGGGCCAGGCGTAATACCGTAGATAAAACCCGAAGCGAGGACGGCGAGCAGCAAGGAGGGGGTCATGGGCGCGACTCTGACAAAACGTAGGAAGGTGGACGGATTCTGCACGTTCCTGCGCTATGGGTAAAACCTCATTCCCGCATAGGGATTGTCGCGGCAAGCCAACAGACGCGAAGCCAGGTCGCCGACATGGGCTTCGAGCTTATGGCCGTCGAGATCGAGGAAATAGAACGAGGCACCTTCGCTGCGATTGTCGCGCCACTCTTGCACCTTGGCGGCGCGCAGACGCGAGACCAGCGCAGCGAACTCACTCGTTGCGACTGTAAACGCATAGTGGGTGTAATCGGCCCCTGACTTCGACTCGCGCAGCGGATCCAGCGACAGGCATAGCCATAGGCCCGGCAATGACAAATAGGCGCCGGAGTCCCAAGTAGCCTCGAGCTTGAGTTGCAACAACTCATGGTAAAACCCGACGCTGCGCTGCAAATCGGTGACCGACAGGGTCAAGTGATTGAGGCCTGAGAGCATGAGCATTTTCCTTATCGGCCCCCCCTGACGAACGGGGGTAAATCGTGAAGAGATGACAATGTAGTATGTTGCACTACATATCACTACATCGAGGCTCCCCATGTCTGTTATGTCCCTACGCATACCCGAAGACATCGCCGCCACGCTTGCCAGTCTCGCCAAGGCGACCGGGCGCAGCAAATCCTTTCTCGCAGTCGATGCATTACGCGAATATTTGACGCGCGAAGCGTGGCAAATCGAAGAAATTCAAAAAGCATTGAAAGAAGCAGACGCAGGCGAGTTCGCAACGGCTGCGGAAGTAAAAGCCGTCGCCGATAAATGGCGCACCAATGCAGGTTGAGTGGCTGAGGACAGCCCTCAAGAACCTTGATGATGAAGCCGCGTACATTGCGCAGGAAAATCCCAAAGCCGCCCATGAGTTCGTCCAGGCCATCATGGTTGGGCTAGGACATGTCGCTGAATTTCCTGCAGTGGGAAAGGAAGGTCGAGTGCCAGGAACGCGGGAGTGGGTAGTGCCTCGATGGCCTTACATCGTTCCCTACCGGATTCGAGATGGACGATTACAAGTGATGCGAATTTTTCATACACGTCGCCAGCCACCGACATCCTGGTAGCAACCATTCAGCCCTGTAACCCTCCCTGCACTCGCCCAATCAACCACTGCAACCCCGAATCCCCGCCTCGTCGCGCATGCCACGCCAGTTCAAAGGTAAACGACGGAATATGAAACGGCGGCGCCACGGCGACCAGATGCGGGTGATCAATATTCAGCAAGCCTCGCGACGATACGGTGAGAATCAAGTCCGTGCCCTCAATCAATTGCGGCGCCACGCCCCAGTGCGGCAGGCTGATCGCCACGTGCCGTCGTTCACGAATCGCCGTCAGCGCCCGTTCGATTTCCGGCGCGCCGCTGCCGCGCATTTCCAGCAGTACGTGGGGGCGCGACAGGTAGGTGGGCAGGTCGAGCGCACCGTTGTGCGGCAGGCTGTTGCGGTCCAGCAGGCAGGTGTAATGCTCTTCGAACAACGGCGCGGTGCGCAGCTCGGCGGGCATGTCGGGGAAGACACCGGCAGCCAGGTCCAGATCACCATTGAGCACACCGTCGACCATGCCTTCGCGGCTGGCCTGGATGATTTGCAGGTCGATACCGGGCGCCTCACGCCGCAGGACGCGGACCAGACCCGGCAGGAAAATCGCCGCACTGTAGTCCGACATCTCCACGCGAAACCGGCGCTTGGCCGATGCCGGGTCAAAGCGATTCGGCGCCAGCAGCGCCTGCACCTGGGCCAGGGCTTCAGCCAATGGCGCCGCCAACTCCAGGGCACGGGCCGTGGGCACCAATGTGCCGCCCTGACGCACCAGCAGCGGGTCACCCAATAAATCGCGCAAGCGCGCCAGCGCGTGGCTCACTGCCGGCTGGCTGAGGTGCAAACGGTCGGCGGCGCGGGTGACGTGTTGCTCACTGAGCAAGGCGTCAAGGACCACCAACAGGTTAAGGTCGATGCGGCGCAGATCATTCATCAGCTGCATGTTCTATATAAAAACTTGGAATTTAAATTTGCGTGACGAATAGCCTAGAGTCCAGCAAAACCTCTGGGAGATTCGCCATGACGACGTTGCATTGGGCCGGTTTTTTGTTATTGGCGGTGATCGCCGGGGCGGTAGTGCCGTTTCAAAGTGCGATCAATGCCAACCTCGGACGCGGCCTTGGGCATCCGTTGTGGGCCACCCTGGCGTCGCTGCTGGTGAGCATCCTCGTGCTGCTGCCGGTGATCGTGGCGCTGCGCCTGCCGCTGCCCGGCCTCGCATTTATCACCAAGGCGCCGCTGTGGATGTGGGCCGGGGGCGCGTTTGGCGTGTGCTTTATCGCGCTGGCGTTGACGCTGCTGCCCAAGCTGGGCGCGTCGGGATTTATCGCCCTGGCCATGGCCGGGCAAATTCTCGCGTCGCTGCTGCTGGATCACTTCGGCCTGTTTGGCTTGGCCGAGCGCTCACTGACAACGCCCCGAATCCTTGGCGCGTTGTTGTTGATGGGCGGCGTGGCGTTGATTCAGTTCAGCGCCACACCGGCCCGAGCGCTGACAAACGCCGGCTGATCAGGCCTTGTCGAGGGTGCGCAGCTTTTGCGGCAGGCCCCACAGCAGCAGCGCCGCCGCCAACAACGCGCACACGCCGATCACATAGAGTGCCGGGGTGGTGCTGCCGGTAAGGTCCTTGATCCGCCCCACCATCACCGGGCTGACAATCCCACCGAACTGCCCGAGGGTATTGATCACCGCAATCCCGCCCGCCGCGCCTGCGCCGGCACCGGCCAGCAACTTGGGCGGCAGGGTCCAGAAGGTCGGGATCGACGCGATGATGCCGGCGCCCAACATGCCTAGGGCGATGATCAGGAAGGTGGTGTGGTCGGCAAAGATCCCGGCACTGAAGAAGCCCACCGCGCCCAGCACCACCAAGCCGCAGACAAACTTGCGGCGCTCGCCGGTCGCGTCCGACAGCCGCCCGATCACCACCATGCTGATCGCGCCGCACACATAGGGAATCGCGGTGAGCAGGCCGATCATCACCGGGCTTTGGGTGCCGGCGCTGCGGATCAGCTGCGGCGCCCAGAAGTTGAGGCCGTAAGACGCCACCTGGATCAGGAAGTAGATAAACCCGAGCATCAGGAAGCCGGGAATGCGGATCGCCGACAGCAGTGAGCCGCCATGTGTGTTCGGCTCATGCCGGGCAATACGGCTCGATAGCAGGGTCTTCTCCGCCGGCGTCAGCCAGTGCGCATCTTCGATACGGTCCTTGAGCAAGGTCAGCACCAGCAAGCCCAAGCCGATGCAGGGCAAGCCGCCGAGCAGGAACAGCCAGTGCCAGCCGCGCATCTGCAGCACGCCGTCGAGGTGTTCCAGCACCAGGCCGGAGAACGGCGCACCTACCAGGCCGGCAAAGGCGGACGCCAGGAACAGCATCGAGGTAATGCGCCCGCGGAAGTGCTGCGGGAACCACAACGTCAGGTAATACAGCACACCGGGCGCGAAGCCCGCCTCCATCGCACCGATGATGAAACGCAGGCCATAGAACTGCCATTCGGCGGTGACAAACACCATGGCCGCCGTGGCCAGGCCCCACGACATCATGATCCGCGCGATCCAGCGCCGCGCGCCGACCTTGTACAGCATCATGTTGCTCGGCACTTCAAAGATCACATACCCCACCACGAACAACCCGGCGCCCAGGCCGTAGGCGGTATCGCTCAGGCTGAGGTCGGCCTGCAGCTGGAACTTGGCAAAGCTGATGTTGATGCGGTCAAAAAACGCGAACAGGTAACACACCATGATCAGCGGCATCAGGCGCCAGGCGACCTTGCTGACCAGGGCTTTTTCGGCATCGATTTCAGCGGCCGGGCGCGCGCCGGCCTCCAACGTATTAGTGCTCATGGTTTCTCTCCAGCGGACTGCTCACAGGCGTCCGATTGTTTTTGTTGTCTGGTATGGCGTTACAAGGCGGCGATGTAGTCCGGCGGCGGATGCAGGTCGCAATTGCGCCCGGCCTTGGCCACCTGGCCGGGTAATTCATGGCCCAGCAAGGCCGGCAAGCGGCGGGACAGGCTCAGCAGGTGCGGCAGGTCGACTCCGGTGTGAATGCCGACCTCTTCACACAGGTTGACCAGGTCTTCGGTGCAGATATTGCCCGACGCCCCCGGCGCAAACGGGCACCCACCCAGGCCACCCAACGCCGCGTCAAAACGCCGTGCCCCGGCTTCGTAGGCGGCCAGCACATTGCACAGGCCCAGGCCGCGGGTGTTATGAAAATGCAGGGTCAGGTCGCTGGCGGGCACGCGTTGCAACACGCGCTTGACCAGGCGTTCCACCTGGCGTGGGTTGGCCATGCCAGTGGTGTCGGCAAGGCTGATGCCCTGGATGCCGAGTTGCAGATAGGCGTCGACCAGTTGCAGTACGCGGTCTTCATCGATCCTGCCTTCGAACGGGCAGCCAAAGGTGGTGGCGATGCTGCCGTTGAGGCGTACCGGGTGCCCGGCGGCAAAGCTGACGATATCGTCGAATGCCGCCAACGACGCCTCGCACCGCATGCGCATATTCGCCAGGTTGTGGGTCTGGCTGGCCGACATCACCAGATTCAGTTCATCGGCGCGCGACTCGACGGCGCGCTGGGCGCCCTTGAGGTTAGGGATCAGCGCAACGTAGATCACACCGGCTTTACGCTCGATGCCCTGGAACACGTGTTCGCCATCGCGCAATGCAGGGATGGCCTTGGGCGACACGAAAGAACCGGCTTCGATCCGCGAAAACCCGGCCAGGGAAAGCTGGTCGATCAGGGCGATCTTGTCAGCGGTTTCAACCCAGGTCGGTTCGATTTGCAGGCCATCGCGCGGGGACACTTCCTGCACGATCAGCGGGTCGCAATAGTCAGTGATCATTGCACCACTCCCGAGGTTTTCAGGCGTTGAATGTCGGCAACCGTAAGGCCCAGGCTGCCGAGGATGTCATCAGTGTGCTGGCCCAGGCTCGGGCCCTGCCAGTTCACGGCGCCGGGGGTTTCCGAGAGCTTGGGCACGATGCCGGGCATCTTCACCGACACACCGCCCGGCAGCTCGGCATTGAGCAACATGTCGCGCGCCTGGTAGTGCGGGTCGCTGACGATATCGGCCACGGAGTAGATGCGCCCGGCCGGCACTTCGGCGGCTTCCAGGGCGCTGAGCACCTGCTCGATAGGCAGGCTGCTGGTCCAGTGGGTGATGGCGGCATCGAGCAAAGCGCTTTTCGCCGCACGACCATCGTTGTGGGCGAATTCGGCGGCTTCGGCCAGGTCGGCACGGCCGATGGTGCTCATCAGGCGCTTGTAGATCGGGTCGCTGTTACCGGCGATCACCACATAGGCACCGTCGGCGGTCAGGTAGGTATTCGAAGGTGCGATACCGGGCAAGGCACCGCCGCTGCGCTCACGCACGTGGCCGAGCATGTCGTATTCGGGCACCAGGCTTTCCATCAGGTTGAACACGCTTTCCGCCAGGGACACATCGACAATCTGCCCGTCGCCCTGGCCGGTCTTGACCCGTAACAACGCCATCAGCGCGCCGATCACGCCATGCAACGACGCCAGGGAGTCGCCGAGGCTGACGCCGACCCGCGCCGGGGGCGAATCGGGGTTGCCGGTGGTGTAGCGAATCCCGCCCATGGCTTCGCCGATGGCACCGAAACCAGGGCGGTCGCGGTACGGGCCGGTCTGGCCGTAGCCGGAGATACGCACCAGGGTCAGCTTGGGGTTGAGCGCGTGCAGTACGTCCCAGCCCAGGCCGAGTTTTTCCAGGCCACCGGGGCGCAGGTTTTCGATCAGCACATCGGCGTCGCCGAGCAGCTGCTTGATCAGGTCCAGGCCTTCAGCGGACTTGAGGTCCAGCGCCAGGGATTTCTTGTTGCGCGATTGCAGGTACCACCACAGCGAGGTGCCTTCATGCAGCTTTCGCCATTTACGAAGTGGATCGCCCTGCCCCAGGGCTTCGATCTTGATCACCTCGGCACCGAACTCGGCCATCAGCCGGGCGGCGAACGGCGCGGCAATCAGCGTGCCGATCTCGATCACCTTGATACCGCTCAAGGGAGCCGTCATGGGGTGTACCTCTTATTCTTGGAATGTGCAGCCAAGGCTAGAGGACAGGGACAGGAAAAATCCAACCGTCAGTTGGCAAGGAGCGTTCGCTGAATGCGAACGCTCAGGTAATCGAACAGCAGCCGGCTCACGGGTGACAACTGCGCCTCATCGCGCACCACCAGGATCAAACTGCGGTCCGACCAGGCATCGGTCAGTGGCACGGCATGCAGGCCCAGGGCACGGCCAAACAACTCATAGGCCTTCAGCGGCAGGATGCCGATGCCCATGTTCGCCTGGACCATCCGGCACATCGCATCAAAGCCCGGCACATGAATACGCAGGCGCAGTGTCTTGCCGGCCTCGCGCGCGGCGGCGTGGGTGCGCATGTTGATCGAGCTGGCGGCGTGCAGGCCCACGTAGTCACTGTCCAGGGTCTCGGCGAAGGCCAGGCTTTCGCGCGGCGCCAACGGGTGATCCGCCGGCATCAATACCACCAGTTTGTCGTGGCGATAGGTCACGCTGGGCAGGCCCTTGGTGTCGGTATCACTGGAGCAGATCCCCAGGTCCGCCACCCCATCCAGCACACCTTGCACCACGCCATTGCTGGGGCGCTCTTCAAGGTCGGTTTTCACTTCGGGATGCAGCTCGGAAAAATCCCGCAAGTCTTCTGGAAGAAACTGAATAATCGCCGAGAGATTGGCCAGCATCCGCACGTAACCGCGCACGCCGTGGCTGTGTTCGCCCAGTTCCAGGCCCATTTTTTCCACGTTGAACAGCATCTGCCGGGCATGATGCAGCAGGGTTTCGCCGGCGGCGGTGAGGTCCATGCCCTTGGCCCGTCGCACGAACAGGCTCACCCCCAGCACCTGCTCCAGCTCCATCAAACGCTTGCTGGCTGCCGACACGGCGATGGCTTCGCGGGCGGCGGCGCGGGTCAGGGTGCCCTCTTCGAACACCGCGACGAACAGCTGCAGGGTGATCAAGTCAAGGCGACGCACCAGGCTCTTGTGCAACATCAGGCGCGCTCGGACGCCAGGCGATTGATCTCGGCCTGTTCCACCACCGGTTGCGGCGCGCCATGGCGCACCGCCGCGAGCATCGCCCGGCCGACAGTCTCCGTGCTCACCACCCAGCCCGGCTTGACCCGACGCACCAAGGACAGCACTGGCCCGAGCACGGAATAGAAGGCTTGATACAACGGCGTCTTCGAGCGCACACCGTGCAGCGGCTGAATGATCCCCGGCCGGAACAGGTACACCGCCTTGAACGGCAGGCGCAGCAGGGCATTCTCGGTCTTGCCCTTGACCCGCGCCCACATCGACTTGCCCGCCTCGGAGCTGTCGGTACCGGCGCCGGACACGTAGATGAACGTCATTTGCGGATTAAGCCGCGCCAGGGTGCTGGCGGCGACGAGGGTCAGGTCATAAGTGAGGTGGGTGTACTTGATTTCATTCAGGCCCGCCGAGGAGACGCCGAGGCAGAAGAAACACGCGTCAAACCCTTGCAGCAGGTTTTCCAGGGGTTGGAAATCCAGCATGTCGCTGTGCAACACCTGATGCAACTTGCCGTGTTCCCGGGTCAGGGGCGTGCGGCCGACGGCGACGACTTCCTGTACGTCATCGGCCAGCAGGCACTCGCGCAGGACGCCCTGGCCGACCATGCCGGTGGCACCGAATAACAGAACTCTCATCAAGTACTCCCTTCATCCATTTGGTTTCGACTACCCAAGAGACAGGTCCTTGAAGGCCATCGTCACATCCGGCCGGTAAGTGGACACCTTACTCAATCCTGCGGGATACGACCTCAACAAAACGCGAACGCCCCCCACTGCTTTCATTTACCCATCGGCTGGATGCCCATTGGAACTTACAAAATGTAGGAACTTACTCACAACAAAATGTCCACCCAGAGTAGCCCGCATGGGAAATATCTGACTTACCCTATCAAAAACTTCCCTTTACTGTTCCTGCCTTACCCAAGGACAGGTAAAGCAAGTGAGAAATATGCAATCAAAAAACCAGTCAACAAACTACAAGAACCCAATAGATCAGGCCGACATCACAGTCAGGTCGAATTTGCGAACTCAATGTAAAAGCTCAAGACAACAACCAACTTATCGATAAACATGAGCGAAAACCCTATCACTTCTGCACGACGTCATATCTCGGCCTGTTAAAGCCTCGTGCGCAGATGAAATAGAAGTAAAAATAGCGCCTCACAATGACATGTGCCGGATCGAAGACTTAGGCAAAAAACGTAAAAATTTCGCTTACTTCGCAGACGGCGCATACAGCATGAGAGGATTAGCAGACATTGATAGCCTGCTCTATTTGAAAGCGGGTTACGGACTCTTCCTTTATCTGGATAACTGCCACGACCTGTCAGCATTTGGAGATCATTGCTTTATTCAAAGTTGAAAGACTTAATACAGGAACACAAAGACGCAAGCTAAATTGCGCATCAACTATACCCAACCGCCACATACGCACTCTTACATCTCAGTGAGCATAAGTTTTAATCATTGTTCGTATCTATACAGAGGAAGCCATTTACGATGACGTACGCAGAACTTAAGGCGCAGGACGCCGCCCCTTGAAAAACACCACCCGTCTCGCCCTCGCTTGCTGCGCCGCCTTCCTCGCCCAAGTCGGCATTAGCAGCTATTTGCCCGCTGTGCCGGTCATCGCCCAGTCCCTGCTCGCCGCCGAGGACTACGTCGCACTGGCCCTGGCGGTGTACCTGATGGGCATGGCGCTGCCGATGTTGCTCTGGGGCAGCCTGGGGGAGCGTTTTGGCAGAAAGCCGGTCCTGTTGGCGGCGCTGGCGATATATGCCTCGGCAAGCGCGGCGATTCCATCGGCATTTAACGTCGAATCTTTTTTGTCATTACGGCTGATTCAGGGTTTGGGGGCGGGTGGAGTCGCGGTCATGGCCAGGGTGTTGGTGCGGGACAGTTTCAGCGGGGCGCTTTTGGCCAGGGGGTTGTCGTGGCTGGGGATGACGTTTGTGATCGCGCTAGGTATCGGCCAGTTCATGGGGTCGCTGTTGCAGGTGGCCTTCGGCTGGAAGGCCATTTTCTATGGGTTGGCAATAAGTGCTGTCACGTTGATTGCTGTGTTGCAAAGCGTGGTGTTTCCGTCAGCGAAGAAGGCTGATTCGCCAGACTCAGCCTGGCGGATCTACACCACGATTGTGCGTCATCCCCCCTTTCTACACGCAGCATTGGCCGGTGGGCTGGGCTATGGGGTGATCATTGCCTTCAACACCTGTGCACCGCTGATACTGCAAGGGCGTTTCGAGTGGAGCGCGGCGCAGTACGGCTGGCTGGGGTGGCCGATCAGCGGGGCCTATCTGGCGGGGGCGTTGATGGTCAACCGCTTCGTCGCGCGGATGGGGCGGTTGACGATGATGAGCTGGGGCGTGGGGCTGGCGTTAACGGGAGCGGCGCTGATGCTGTTGGGCAGTGTGTTTGCCAGCGGGATCGCGCTGTTGTTGTGGCTGCCCTATTGCCTGGCGATATTTGGGCAATCGATGAGTTACCCCATCAGTTTGTCACTGGCTAATGATCAGTCGCCGGTCGGCGGTTCCTATGCCATCGCCTTGAGCGGCTTCATGCATCAGTTGATGGCGGCGTTGATCGGCGGCGTAGCAAGCCTGCTGGTGAGTCAGCAGGCATGGCCATTGGCGTTCTTGTGCGTGGCGTTGGCTGGCGGCGCATTTATATGTGCCGCCAGTTGCCGGACAGATCAGAACGCGCTGCGAAAGATCTCCTCAATCTGACGCTGATCGGCGCGCCGTGGGTTGGTCAGCCCGCACGCGTCCTTCAATGCATTGGTAGCCAGCAGCGGAATGTCCTGCAACTTGGCCCCCAGTTCGCGCAGGCCGGCGGGGATTTCAACGTCTTGGGACAACGCTCGAATAGCCGCGATGGCCGCCTGAGCCCCCTCTTCCACAGTAATACCCTGGGTGTCCGCGCCCAGCGCGCGGCCGACATCGCTCAAGCGCTTGGCACTGACGCTGGCATTGAAGCTTTGCACATGGGGCAGCAGCACCGCGTTGCACACGCCGTGAGGCAGGTCGTAGAGACCGCCGAGTTGGTGGGCCATGGCATGCACGAAACCCAGGGACGCATTGTTGAACGCCATGCCTGCGAGGAACTGGGCATAGGCCATGTTTTCCCGCGCGGCCTTGTCGCTGCCGTCGCGTACGGCCAGGCGCAGGTTGGCGCTGATCAGTTCGATGGCCTTGATCGCGCAGGCGTCAGTGATCGGAGTGGCCGCCGTGGACACGTAGGCTTCGATGGCGTGGGTCAGGGCGTCCATGCCGGTGGCGGCGGTGAGGCCCTTGGGCATGCCGACCATCAGACTCGGGTCGTTGACCGACAGCAGTGGCGTGACGTTGCGGTCGACGATAGCCATTTTCACGTGGCGGGTTTCGTCGGTGATGATGCAGAAACGCGTCATCTCGCTGGCGGTGCCGGCGGTGGTGTTGATCGCCACCAAGGGCATCTGCGGCTTGCTGGATTGGTCGACGCCTTCGTAGTCGCTGATATGCCCGCCGTTGGTGGCGCACAGGGCGATGCCCTTGGCACAGTCATGGGGCGAACCGCCGCCCAGGGACACTACGAAATCGCAGGCGCTCTGCTGCAGCAACGCCAGGCCTTTCTCGACGTTTTCCACATTGGGGTTGGGCTTGGCGCCGTCGTAGACCACCGAATCGATGTCCTGCATCGCCAACTTCTCGGCGATCATGCTGGCCACGCCCGCCTTGGCCAGGCCTGCGTCGGTGACGATCAGCGCTTTGCGAAAACCGTAGTTGCGAATGGCATTCATGGCTTCGTCGAGGCAATCGGTGCCCATGATGTTGACGGCGGGAATGAAGAAGGTGCTGCTCATGGCGAATCCTCGGATGACGTGTATGCCTACAGCATCAACCTCACTTGCCTGCGGCATCTTGACCAGGATCAACGCCGGCTCGTGATAAAGTCGCCATCCAGCCGATTTCGAGTAGACCCACAGCAATGAAGGATTTCCAGGATATTGACGCCCACCTTGAAGACTGGAGCACCCTGCGCAGCAGCACCGTCTTCAGTGGGATTCTGATCGGCAATGGCGCGAGCCGCACGATTTGGGAAGACTTTGCCTACGACTCGCTGTTCGAAAACGCACGCACCGTCGAAGAAAAACCCCTGGGCCCATCCGAGCTCAGCGTGTTCGACGCCCTGCAGACCCGCAGCTTCGAGCAGACCCTGGGGGCATTGAAAACCACCAGCCGAGTCAACAAGGCCCTGGCGGTCAGCTCGGCGGCACCGCGTAATCGCTACTACGCGATCAAGGAAGCGCTGATCAATACCATCCACGCCGTGCACATTCCGTGGCGGCTGGTGCAGCCGTCGACGTTGGCGACGATCAACCGCGAACTGGCGAACTACACCAGCGTGTTCACCACCAATTACGACCTGCTCAACTATTGGGCGAGCCTGCACACGCCGGGCATCGACGACCTGTTCCGCAGCGCCGACTCGAGCTTCGACCTGCGCAACACCCACACCGATACCACGCGCATCCTCTACCTGCACGGCGGCCTGCACCTGGTGCGCAACCTTGACGGCACCGCACGCAAATTGCCGAGCACCGACAGCACCTTGCTCAGCAGCTTTGCGATCAACAACACGATCAAGACCCTGGACGATGTGCCGCTGTTTATCAACGAAGGCACGGTGCAAGAGAAGCTCAAGACCATCCGCAGCTCGGATTACCTGTCGTTCTGCTATGAACAGTTGCTGAGCCATGAGGGCGCGCTGTGCATCTTTGGCCATGACCTTGGGCCGCAGGACCAACACGTGGTGGATGCAATTCGCCAGGCCCGCCCCGCGACCCTGGCGATCTCGGTATCGGGCCGCAGCGACGGGTTTATTCGCCAGCAGAAGCGGCGGTATTCGCAGTTGTTTGATGGCAGTGGCGCGCAGTTGAAGTTTTTTGCCGCGCGCACGCATCCGTTGGGTGATCCGGCCCTGTCGGTACCTGTCGAACGTTGAGCCACCGGTGGGAGGGACTTGTTCCCGCCCATACCGATCGCATTTCAAACCGTCAGCGCGGTCATTCTTGCGAGCTGTGTACAACCACCAATAGCTGCGCCTGCACAGGCCCTACCGAACGCAGCCGATGCGGCTTCTGGGCATTGAAATGCAGCGCATCGCCGCGCTCCAGAATCACCCGCTCGTTCATGAAATCCACTTCTACCGCCCCTTCATGCACGAACAAGAACTCCTCTCCAAGGTGCTCTTTGAAGGTTTTGTCGGAGAATTGCGCCGGCGGGTAGATGATGAACGGCAACAAGCTGCGCTCACTGACCTGATGGGCCAGTACTGCGTAACCCGGCGCGGTGTCGGGCCGCTCATGGCTGCGCACCAGGCTGTAGCTGTCGAGGCTGACGCGGTCTTCGCTGAACAGCTCTTCGACCTTCACGTTCAACGCCTTGGCCAGTTTCAACGCAGCGGCAATCGACGGCGTGTTGAGCCCGCGCTCGACCTTGGACAGGTAACTCTTGGTCATCCCGGATTTTTCAGCCAGGGCCTCCAAGGTTACGCCAAGTTTTTTCCTCAATAATTTCAAACGGATAGACATGTGCTGCGGTTAATCCATGCAGAAGCGATAAGCTGCGCTTGCCAATGACACTTTGTGTCATATAGCATCATTAGTGTCATTTGCCTCACCCAACGACCTTGCGAGCAGAGGGAGACCAGCAAATCCGACGTCCATTGAACCACCCAAAGGACACCGATATGGCCAAGACATTAGCACTCCCCAAAGACCAACTGGTCAAGCAAGCGCTGGTCCAGATGCAAAACACCCTGGCGGATAATACGTGGACCGTCCGGCAAAAGCTGGCGCTCACTTGCCGAATCCTGTTCGAACACGGCCACGACTCCGGCCTCGCCGGCCAGATCACCGCGCGCGGGCCTGAACAGGGCACCTACTACACCCAGCAACTGGGCCTGGGTTTTGATGAAATCACGGCCAGCAACCTGTTGCTGGTAAACGAGGATCTTGAGGTGCTGGAAGGTCACGGCATCCCCAACCCGGCCAACCGCTTTCACAGCTGGGTGTACCGCGGGCGAGCGGATGTGAATTGCATTATTCATACGCACCCGACCCATATCGCTGCGCTGTCGATGTTGGAAGTGCCGTTGCAGGTGTCCCACATGGACCTTTGCCCGTTGTACGAAGACTGCGCGTTCCTGGAGGCCTGGCCGGGTGTGCCGGTGGGCAATGAAGAGGGGGAAATCATCACCGAGGCCCTGGGCGACAAGCGCGCGATCCTGCTGTCGCACCACGGCCAGTTGTCGACCGGGGCGAGTGTCGAGGAAGCCTGCGTGATCGCGCAGTTGATCGAACGCGCGGCCAAGTTGCAGTTGCTCGCCATGGCAGCCGGTGCGATCAAGCCGATCCTGCCGCAACTGGGGCGCGAAGCCCATGCCTGGATTTCCCGCCCCAAGCGCCACGGCGCCGCGTTCAATTACTACGTGCGGCAGAACCTGCGCCAGCACGCCGATTGCCTGAACTGACCCGCCCTTTTTCTACCGGAGACTTTCCATGTCCAGCCCAACTATTCACGGCATCATCGGCTACACCATCACCCCGTTCAGCGCTGACGGCCAGCGCATCGACCTCGACGCCCTCGGTCGTTCCATCGACCGTTTGATCGACAGCGGCGTGCACGCCATCGCGCCCCTGGGCAGCACCGGTGAAGGTGCGTATTTGAGCGATGCCGAGTGGGACGAAGTCAGCGCCTACAGCCTGGCAAAAATCGCCCGGCGCGTGCCCACGGTGGTCAGCGTCTCCGACCTGACCACCGCCAAGGCCGTGCGCCGCGCCCGCTACGCCGAAGCCAATGGCGCGGATGTGGTGATGGTGCTGCCGGCCTCGTATTGGAAGCTCAGCGAGGCGGAAATCCTCGCCCACTACGCCGCGATCGGCGACAGCATCGGCGTGCCGATCATGCTCTACAACAACCCGGCCACCAGCGGTACGGACATGTCGGTGGATCTGATCCTGCGTATCGTCAAGCAGGTGGCAAATGTGACGATGGTCAAGGAGAGCACCGGGGACGTTCAACGCATGCATCAACTGCGGCGCCACAGCGACGTGCCGTTCTACAACGGCTGCAACCCGCTGGCCCTGGAAGCCTTTGCGGCCGGAGCCAAGGGTTGGTGCACGGCGGCGCCCAACCTGATCCCGCACCTGAACCTGGCATTGTATGCGGCAGTGCTGGCCAATGACCTGGACAAGGCGCGCGAGCTGTTTTATCAGCAGTTGCCGTTGCTGGAGTTCATCCTCAAGGGCGGGTTGCCGGCGACGATCAAGGCCGGGCTGCGCCTGACCGGGTTGGAGGCGGGCGAGCCTCGCTTGCCGGTGTTTCCATTGGGTGAAGCAGGGATCGAACAACTGAAGACCTTGCTGCGGTAAAACTGCGACCTTATGTGGGAGGGGTTTGCCTCCTCCCTATATTTTAATCCGGGCCCGTCTAAAATAGAGACAAATGACAATAGTTCTCGATATCATTCGCGACTTTTCAACGTCGTGCTTCGTCAAGAAGGATATCCATGTCTCGTCCCAAGCCCGACCCGGTGTCGGCCGATGCCTTTCGCGGGTTCTATGCAGATATTCTGTATTTCCTGCGCAGACGCACGGACAACGCCAGCGACGCGGCGGACATGACCCAGGACGTCTTTACCCAGTGGCTGGACTACCGCGACCGGGCCAAGGTCGAACAGCCACGGGCATTTTTGTTCCAGATGGCACGCAACCTGCTGCGTGATCACTGGCGCAAACAGAAGGTACGGCAGACCGTCCACCCAGATCAGGCCGACAGGGACGCGGAACCGATCACCGACGAGCAAAACGACCCCATGGCCGCCGCCCAGCGCTTGCAACGCCTGGAACAGTTGAAAGAAGTCCTCGCCGAACTCTCGCCCCGCCGGCGAGAAGCCCTTATGCTGCACCGCTTCGAAGGCCTGAGCCAGGCGCAGATCGCCGAGCGCATGGGTATTTCGACGAGCATGGTGGAAAAGCACATCGCTTTTGCCCTGCTGCATTGCAAGCGACGCCTTCAAAACGACCCCGGCACGGAGCAGCCAGAATGAACCGCCTGAGCGACACCGACGGCCTGGATATCGAAGCCAGTGACGCCATCGATGCCCAAGCCGCCAGTTGGTTTGCGCGCAACCGTAACGACACAGGCCGTGCCGACCGCAAGGCCTTTGCCGCCTGGCAGGCCACGCCCGCCCATGCCCGCGCCTATGCCGAATTCGAGCAACTGTGGGCCGACCTGGCCCAGTTGCAGCAACTGAACAACCCCGTGGCGCTGCCCAAGCGCAAAGCATCGGTATTGCGCCCGGCCCTGGCCGTAGCCGCCGCCGTGCTATGCGCCGTATTGGCCCCCCACATCGGTGCGCCCCGCGAGTTGTATCACAGCCAGGTGGCGGCCCATGCCAAGGGCGTGCGCACCCTGAACCTGCCCGATGGCAGCACCCTGTCGGTGAATGCCAACACCCGCCTGCGCGTGGACTTCAGCGCCCACCAGCGCATCGTGCACCTGGACAAGGGCCAGGTGTATATCGAAGTGGCGGCCGACAAAGAGCGGCCGTTGTTCGTTCAAGCCGGCGAAGCAAATGTGCGGGTGGTCGGCACCGGCTTCGATGTGCGCCGCAGCCAGCAGCAACTGGTGGTCAGCGTCGCCCACGGCCAGGTCGCTTTCGAGCCATCCGCCAAAAGCCCCGTTTCCCTGCTCGGCGCCCAGCAACGCGCCATCTACAGCTACGCCAAGGGCACCTTGCAACAGCAAACCCTCACGGCCGAAGAAGTGGCCGATTGGCGCAGCGGGCACTTGTCATTCCGCAACCGTGAACTGGCCAGCCTGATCGATGAACTGGGCCTGTATCGCCCGCAGGCACCGTTGCAGGTCAGCAACGCGGTGGCGCACCTGAAAGTCTCGGGCAATCTGGACGTGAATGATCCGGATGCCCTGCTCAACGCCCTGCCCGCCCTGTTGCCGGTGAAAACCGTGGTCTCGGCCGATGGCATCGTGCGGATTGAACCGAGCAAATAACCTGCGAAAATCTTATTTGAGAATATTTTGCATTCGCAGGTGTGGATTTTTTTGCCTGCCCCGTCTTCCTCCGGTCTGCATCTGATCAGCACACCTTTTTGGCCATTTGGCCGCTCCGGGGGATTCCATGTTTCGCGCGCCTTGCCACGCTTCGCACCTGTATCTTCGACCGACCCTCATCGCCACCTGCCTGACGTTCAGCCTCAGCGCCCAGGCCGAGTCATTCACCTTGCAACTGCCCGCCCAGGCGCTGGCCACGTCCCTGAGCCAAGTAGCGCAGCAGGCGAAGATCCAGCTGTTGTTCGATGAGGAGCTGCTCAAGAACGTGCAGGCACCTGCACTCAACGGTGACTTCACACCGGAAGTTGCGATTCGCAGCCTGCTGAAAAACGGCGCGTTCACCCTGATCAAGGTCGGCAGCACGTACGTGGTAAAGCCCGAAGAGGCCAAGACCACCCAGAGCGGCGCGATCCAGCTGGACGCCCTGAGCGTGATCGGCACCGGCAATCAGGTCGACTCCAGCACCGTCGGCCGCTCCACCCTGAGCCAGGCGGATATTGATCGCTACCAGCCCGACAACATTCCTTCGCTGCTGCAGACGCTGCCGGGGGTATTCATGGGCGGCTCTCCCAAGCCGGGGGGGCAGACCATGAATATTCGCGGCATGGGCGACGCCGAAGATGTGCCGATGACCGTGGATGGCGCAACCAAAAGTGGCTTTGAGCGCTACCAGCAAGGCACGGTTTTCATCGAGCCTGAACTGATCAAAAGCATTGAGGTGGAGAAAGGTCCTTACTCGCCCTTCACCGGCAACGGCGGTTTCGGTGGCACGGTCAACATGGTCACCAAGGATGCGCCCGACCTGCTCAAGGACGGGCGTAACACCGGGGCCATGACCAAATACGGTTACTCCAGCAACACCCATGAACAGGTGTACAGCGGCGCCGTGTATGGCCGCACCAACGACGGTCGCATGAATGGCCTGATCTACCTCACACAGCGCGACGGCGGCGACTTGAAGCTCGCCGGCACACCGCCCGACCCGCGCAATGAATACCCGATCAACCCCAAGCGCCTGCCCAACAGTGCCCAGGACGTAGAAGGCAAGCTGTTCAAATTCAACGCGTATTTTACGGATGAGCACAGCATGGGCCTGTCCTACTCCAGTGCAAAAAGTGAGCGCATGGCGCCCTTCTCAGCGAAATCCTACCCGTCGCCGCCGAACCAATCGGCCATCAACCGATATGGCTACGAAGGCGCACTGAAACGTTTTCTGGCCGACCGCGAAACGGTGGACACCACCTGGTCGGGCAAGTACGAATACCAGCCGCTGGACAACCCGCTGATTGACCTGAAGCTTAGCTACTCGGCGTCCAAGACCGACCAGACCGACGAGCGGGGCGAAAACGCAGTCATTGGCCTGAGCACCGGTGGGCGCAAGATGGAAACTTCATACTCCGATCGCCTCCTTGAACTGCGTAATATCAGTCTGCTGACCACCGGCCCACTGGAACATGCGGTGACCGCCGGCGTGCAGATTCGCAAGCACAATCGAGAAACCGAAAGCTGGATGCCGGGCGCTACCTACAACACCGCAAGATACAACTACGGGCATTTCCAGCCGTATTTCATGCCCCACGGCAAGGCCGATACCCACTCGTTCTACCTCCAGGACGCCGTGACCCTCGGCGATCTGACCATCACCCCGTCCCTGCGCTATGACCACGTGCGCAATCGCGGCGAAGCCAACGATGCGCCGTACTACAGCAACCCGGACCCGAGCGTCGGCCATGACTACAGCGACCGCACCTACACCGGCTGGTCGCCGCGCCTGGCCGCGTTCTGGAACCTGACCCCGGATGTGGCCTTCTTCGCCAGCTGGAATCGCACATGGCGTGCGCCGGTCATCGATGAACAGTACGAAGTCCAGGGCGCCGCCAGCACCCGCAGCGCCACAAGCCTCAACCTCGACCCAGAGCGCATCACTGCGATTACGGCGGGCAACGTGACTCACTTCTCCGGCGTCTTAACCCACGGCGATGACCTGCAGTTGCGCACCACGCTGTTTCACAACCGCGTCGAAGACGAGATCATGAAGGCCACCGGCATCGGCTGTGAACGGCAAATGACGGTGCCGGGCAATATCGATACGGTGTGCAACGACACGGCCTCCAGGACCAACTATCGCAATGTGGGCGGCATGACCATCAAGGGCGTGGAGCTGGAAAGCTACTACGACTCAACGTACGTGTTCGGCTCCCTGACTTACTCCTGGGCTACGGGCAAACGCGATAACCCCTATACCAACCCGTGGGCAACCGACCGACACGTGTGGGCGCGGGACATTCCACCGGCCAAATGGGTGGTAGTGCTGGGCACCAAGATCCCGAGCTGGGATGCACAGGTGGGCTGGCAGGGCCAGTTCGTGCGCAAGACCGACCGCGTGCCTACAGACATCTACGCTGGCGGCTTGAATTCGACCATTGGTGACTTTATCTACGACC
Organism: Pseudomonas sp. 1 R 17; assembly: GCF_900067035.1. Lineage (NCBI taxonomy): Bacteria > Pseudomonadati > Pseudomonadota > Gammaproteobacteria > Pseudomonadales > Pseudomonadaceae > Pseudomonas > Pseudomonas sp. 1 R 17. Next base: position 103,207 of record NZ_FKLB01000037.1, on the reverse strand, counting down.
AGACTGAGAACGCCAGCTATGACACCCAAGGCCTGTTCGCCAACTGGAAACCGCAGCAGGCCGGCCTAAAGGGCACCGAGGTCAACTTCACTGTCGACAACCTGTTCAACCGCAGCTACCAGCCGGCGCTCAGCGGGGAAGGTGTCTACAGCGAAGGCCGCAACGCCAAGATCAGCATCACGCGCTTCTTCTGAAAACTGTACGGATAAATCCGCACCCAGCTGTAGGCCCGCAATCGGCGGGGGTTGTGGCTAGATGGGCTTCCCTTGAAGCCCTCTGGATTTCGGATCCCGCCCATGAGCTCGCGCGAAAACACCGGCATGGCCCTCGGCCTGCTGGGTGTCATCATCTTCAGCCTGACCCTGCCCTTCACCCGTATCGTGGTGCAGGAGATCCACCCGTTGCTCAACGGCCTGGGCCGTGCCTTGTTCGCGGCGGTCCCGGCGGCGGCGCTGTTGCTGTGGCGCCGCGAGCGCTGGCCGACCTGGCGCCAGGTACGGGGTTTGTGCCTGGTCATTGCGGGGGTGATTCTGGGCTTCCCGGTGCTGTCGGCGTGGGCCATGCAAACCTTGCCGGCCTCCCATGGCGCACTGGTCAATGGCCTGCAACCGCTGTGCGTGGCGCTGTATGCGGCGTGGCTGTCCCATGAGCGGCCGTCCAAAGCCTTCTGGGCCTGCGCGGCGCTCGGCAGCGGGTTGGTGTTGAGTTATGCATTGATCACCGGCGCCGGCAGTATCCAGGCCGGCGATTTATTGATGCTCGGCGCGATAGCCGTGGGTGGCCTGGGCTATGCCGAAGGCGGCCGGTTGGCCAAGGAGATGGGCGGCTGGCAGGTGATCTGCTGGGCGCTGGTGCTGTCCACGCCGGTGTTGATCGGCCCGGTGTGGTACCTGGCGGCGCAGCACCAAGGCGCGGTCTCGATGCGCGCCTGGTGGGCCTTTGGTTATGTGTCGCTGTTCTCGCAGTTCCTGGGCTTCTTCGCCTGGTACGCGGGGTTGGCCATGGGCGGCATTGCGCGGGTCAGCCAGATTCAGCTGTTGCAGATCTTCTTCACCATCGCGTTTTCGGCGCTGTTCTTTGGTGAACATATCGAGCCGATTACCTGGGTGTTTGCCTGTGGGGTCATCGTCACGGTGATGCTCGGGCGCAAGACCGCGGTGCAGCCGGCACCAGCTCCCTGTAGGAGCGAGCTTGCTCGCGAAGGTCGCTAACGATAACGCGGGAAACCTGAAAGCCTGCGGTGCTCTCAGGCTTTTCGCGAGCAAGCTCGCTCCTACAGTGGGCGGCGGTCAGATCAAGTAGCCATCCGCGCGCAGCAGGGTTTCCAGGCAGTGTTCGCAGATGTGATAGAACGCCTTCAACTCCTGGATTCTCTCCAGCAACTGCGCGTTGTCCACCGGCTCCGCACGCTTGACCGCCAGGATCATCTTGTTCTTGTTGGTGTGCTCCAGGGAGATGAACTCGAACACCTTGGTCTCGTAGCCGCAGGCTTCGAGGAACAACGCACGCAAGCTGTCGGTGACCATTTCCGCCTGCTGGCCCAGGTGCAGGCCATATTGCAGCATCGGCTTGAGCAGCGCCGGGCTCTGGATCTGCAGGCGAATCTGCTTATGGCAGCACGGCGAGCACATGATGATCGATGCGCCGGAACGAATGCCGGTGTGGATCGCGTAATCGGTGGCGACGTCACAGGCATGCAGGGCGATCATCACGTCCAGTTCGCTGGGCGCCACGCTGCGCACATCACCACATTTGAACACCAGCCCGGGGTGCTCCAGGCGGGCCGCGGCGGTGTTGCACAGGGTCACCATGTCTTCGCGCAACTCGACGCCGGTGACTTCGCCTTCGGCCTTGAGGGTGTTGCGCAGGTAGTCGTGGATCGCAAACGTGAGGTAGCCCTTGCCCGAACCGAAATCGGCGACGCGCACCGGTTGGTCCAGCCTCAGCGGTGAGGAGGTCAGCGCATGGCTGAACACTTCGATGAATTTGTTGATCTGCTTCCACTTGCGCGACATCGACGGGATCAGCGCCTGCTTGGCGTCGGTCACGCCCAGGTCGGCGAGGAATGGCCGGCTCAGGTCGAGGAAGCGATGCTTCTCACGGTTATGCTCAGCCGATGGCGCCTCGCGCAGTTGCTGAGTCTTGCTCCTGAACAGCGAGCTTTTGTTCTTCTTGCTGTATTCCAATTGGGCTTCGTCGGTCAGCGACAGCAGGTGCGCGTTCTTGAACGAGCCCGGCAGCAACGCGGCAATCGCCGCCACGCCGTCGGCCAGCGCCAAGTTCTTGGTGATGTCGCGGGTCTTGTAGCGGTAGACGAAGGACAGGCACGGCTGCTCCTTGACGGTCACCGCCTTGATGATCAGCCGCTGCAACTCGGCTTCGTCGCCGACGTATTTGGCCAGCACCAGCTTGATAAAGGCGTTCTGCGCAAGGCTTGTGCTCAACAGTTCGATGAACTGGGCGTGATGATCCGGCGCGGGGCTGGCAGGTTGAGCGGTAACGGACATGAACAAAAACGCCTCGGGCAGTGAATGCCGGGCATTTTAGGGGGGATAGCCCACCAGGGCACGGAGTTATTTGACCAATGGTCAACACCGATCCAAATGTGGGAGGGGCTTGCTCCCGATGAGGGTGTGTCAGCTAATCCATCCGTGACTGACCCACTGCCATCGGGAGCAAGCCCCCTCCCACATTTTTTGCTCAGTGGTGTCTGGATTATTCGAGTACGACCAGGCGGTTTGGCAATTCATTGCGGGTTTGTGTCAACGGTACATGCACCTTCAACAACTCACCACACGCCTCGATACAAGCAATAAACCCAGCCAGCGTCTGCCCCTGTTTCACCTGCTGGGTAAACGCCTTGACGATCCCATCCCAACTGTTGTCATCCACGCGACTGGAGATGCCATCGTCCACCAAGATCTCCACATAACGCTCCGCCTCGCTGACAAAAATCAGCACCCCGGTGCTGCCCAGGGTGTGGTGCAGGTTCTGCTCCAGGAACTGCCGGCGCGCGAGGTTGGAGGCGCGCCAATGGCGTACCGAGCGTGGGATCAGGCGGGTGGTCACCTTGGGCAGGCGAAACAGCAGGCACAACACGATGAACGTCGCCCATTGCGCCAGCAGCAAGGTATACATGGTCAGGTAGCCCGACAGGTAATGCACCACGCCCGGTACCACCAAGGCGATCAGGCTGGCCCACAGCAGGGGGATGTAGGCGTAATCGTCGGCGCGGGCCGCCAGCACGGTGACCAGTTCGGCGTCGGTGGTTTTTTCGACCCGGGCAATCGCTTCGGCGACTTGGCGCTGCTCGTGTTCAGTCAGTAATGCCATGGTTGTAGTTGCTCTCTAGTTATTGTCATTACCAGCCGCCCGACGCGCCGCCGCCGCCGAAGCCACCACCGCCGCCTCGGAAACCGCCGCCACCTCCCCCGCCACCGCCGCCGCGTCCACTGCTGCTGAGGATCGCCAAAAGGATCGCGCCCACCGGCAGGCCCATGCGATTGCACAGCCACAACACGCCGATCAGCAGGATGAACAGGCCGATGGAAAAGCCGGGATTATCCTTGGCAAAGTTGGCATCCGCCACATGCGCCGGCACCGCCAGCGGTTCACCGCCGACCACCTGCACCATCGCCGCCACGCCGTCGCTGATGCCCTGGCTGAAATTGCCGGCCTTGAACTTGGGGGCAATCACCTGGTTGATGATCACCCAGGACTGCGCATCGGTGAGCACGCCTTCAAGGCCATAGCCGACTTCGATGCGCAACGTGCGCTCGTCACGGGCGACGATCAGCAACGCGCCGTTGTCCTTGCCCTTCTGGCCGATGCCCCACTGGCGACCCAGCTGGTAACCGTAGTCCTCGATGGGCACGCCCTGCAGGTCGGGCACCGTGACCACCACGATCTGGTCGCCACGGGTCTGCTCCAGCGCCTGCAACTGCTGGGTGATGTGCTCGCGCGTGGCCGGGTCGATCATCTGGGCGGTGTCCACCACCCGCCCGCTCAACGCCGGGAACGTCAGCGCCGCCTGGGCCACACCCACGCAGGCCAGCATCCATAGCGCCAGGCCTATCCGTAATAAACGCATCGACACCTCAGTGCAGCCTTATTTGAACTTCACTTGCGGCGCTTTATCGGCATCGGCACTGGTGGCTTCAAAGGTGGCGCGGATCGGCAGGTCGCTGTACATCACGCTGTGCCACAGGCGACCAGGGAAGGTGCGGATCTCGGTGTTGTACGCCTGCACGGCCTGGATGAAATCACGACGGGCCACGGCGATGCGATTTTCGGTGCCCTCGAGCTGGGATTGCAGGGCCAGGAAGTTCTGGTTGGCCTTCAGGTCCGGGTAGCGCTCGGACACCACCATCAAGCGGCTGAGGGCACCGCTCAAACCGTCCTGGGCCTGCTGGAACTGCTTGAGTTTTTCCGGGTTGTCCAGGGTGCTGGCATCCACCTGGATCGAGGTGGCCTTGGCACGCGCCTCGATCACGGCGGTCAGGGTGTCTTGCTCATGGGCGGCGTAACCCTTGACCACTTCCACCAGGTTGGGGATCAGGTCGGCGCGGCGCTGGTACTGGTTCTGCACCTGGCCCCAGGCCGCCTTGGCCTGTTCGTCCAGGGTCGGGATGTTATTGATGCCGCAGCCGCTCAATACTGTGCTGATCAATAGCAAAGCCGCGGCCTTGAGGCCCCAGCGGGAATGTTGTGCTGCTTGCATGGTGTTTCTCCTGCCCAAACTGGATGGAATATGACGACTAACCCTAAAAACCACACGCTTGGGGCATAATCCGCCACCACTGGAATGCATCGAGCCAATCAGCTACAAAGATGCCCAGCGCGATAAAGAGTTCAGAGTGTGCTGCATTTATCTGAACAACACCCGAACAACAATAGACGCTCCCCACATTTTGGCCGATCAGCCCAAGCGCTGTGCAGTGAGCCGAAAAAGGATATTCATGAAGAAGCTGTGTTTGCTCGGCCTTGTTGCCACGCTGGCCACCCACCCCGTCTGGGCAGAAACAAAGCCTGCTGCGCTTAAGGACAAGGACGCTTTCGTCAGCGACCTGCTCAAGCAGATGACCCTGGACGAAAAGATCGGCCAGTTGCGCCTGATCAGCATCGGCCCGGAAATGCCCCGTGAGCTGATCCGCAAGGAAATCGCCGCTGGCCGCATCGGTGGCACGTTCAATTCCATCACCCGCCCGGAAAACCGTCCGATGCAGGACGCGGCCATGCGCAGCCGCTTGAAGATCCCGATGTTCTTCGCCTATGACGTGATCCACGGCCACCGCACGATCTTCCCGATCAGCCTGGCCCTGGCCTCCAGCTGGGACATGGACGCCATCGGCCGCTCCGGACGCATCGCCGCCCACGAAGCCGCCGCCGACAGCCTCGACATCACCTTTGCACCGATGGTCGATATCTCCCGCGACCCGCGCTGGGGTCGCACGTCCGAAGGCTTCGGTGAAGACACCTATCTGGTCTCGCGCATTGCCGAGGTGATGGTCAAGGCCTTCCAGGGCGCCAGCCCCGCGAATGCCGACAGCATCATGGCCAGCGTCAAGCACTTCGCCCTCTACGGCGCAGTGGAAGGCGGGCGTGACTACAACGTGGTCGACATGAGCCCGGTCAAGATGTACCAGGACTACCTGCCGCCGTACCACGCGGCGATCAAGGCCGGTTCCGGCGGCGTGATGGTGGCGCTGAACTCGATCAATGGCGTGCCCGCCACCGCCAACACCTGGCTGATGAACGACCTCTTGCGCAAGGACTGGGGCTTCAAGGGCCTGGCCGTCAGCGACCACGGCGCGATATTCGAGCTGATCAAGCACGGCGTGGCCAAGGACGGGCGCGAAGCCGCCAAGCTGGCGATCAAGGCCGGCATCGACATGAGCATGAACGACTCGTTGTACGGCAAGGAATTGCCGGGGCTGCTCAAGTCCGGAGAGATCGAGCAAAGCGACATCGACAACGCCGTGCGCGAAGTGCTCGGCGCCAAGTACGACATGGGCCTGTTCAAGGACCCGTACCTGCGCATCGGCAAGGCCGAGGATGACCCGGTCGACACCTACGCCGACAGCCGCCTGCACCGCGCCGAGGCCCGCGATATTGCGCGCCGCAGCCTGGTGCTGCTGAAAAACCAGAACAACACCCTGCCGCTGAAAAAATCCGCGACCATCGCCCTGGTCGGCCCGCTGGCCAAGGCACCGATCGACATGATGGGCAGTTGGGCTGCGGCCGGCAAACCGGAACAATCGGTGACCCTGCTCGACGGCTTGAACGCGGTTATCGGCGAAAAAGGCAAGATCATCTACGCCCGTGGCGCCAACATCACCAACGACAAGGCGGTGGTCGACTACCTCAACTTCCTCAACTTCGATGCCCCGGAAGTGGTGGATGACACCCGCCCGGCCCAGGTGATGATCGATGAAGCGGTCAAGGCCGCCAAGGATGCCGACGTGGTGGTGGCCGCCGTGGGTGAATCCCGTGGCATGTCCCACGAATCCTCCAGCCGCACCGACCTGAATATCCCGCAAAGCCAGCGCGACCTGATCAAGGCCCTGAAAGCCACCGGCAAACCGCTGGTGCTGGTACTGATGAACGGCCGCCCGCTGTCGATCCTGGAAGAGAAACAACAAGCCGACGCGATCCTGGAAACCTGGTTCGCCGGTACCGAAGGCGGCAACGCCATCGCCGACGTGCTGTTCGGTGACTACAACCCATCGGGCAAGCTGCCGATCACCTTCCCACGCTCCGTGGGGCAGATTCCGACCTACTACAACCACCTGACCATCGGCCGGCCATTCACCCCAGGCAAGCCGGGCAACTACACCTCACAGTACTTCGATGACACCACCGGGCCGCTGTTCCCGTTTGGCTATGGCCTGAGCTACACCACGTTCAGCCTGTCGGACATGGCGCTGTCGTCCACCACCCTGAACAAGACCGGCAAGCTCGACGCCAGCGTCACGGTGCAGAACACCGGCAAGGTCGATGGCGAAACCGTGGTGCAGTTGTATATCCAGGACGTGGCGGGTTCGATGATCCGTCCGATCAAGGAGCTGAAGAACTTCCAGAAGGTCATGCTCAAGGCTGGCGAAGAGCGCACGCTGCACTTCACCATCACCGAGGACGACTTGAAGTTCTACAACACCCAGCTCAAATTCGCCGCCGAACCGGGTGAGTTCAATGTGCAGATCGGGCTGGACTCCCAGGACGTACAGCAGCAGACGTTCGAATTGCTATAGGAGGCAGCTTCAAGTTGCAAGCTACAAGCGGCAAGGAAGAGCAGTTCTGCTTTTAACTTGCAGCTTGCAGCTTGCCGCTGTTCCTAGCTCCTTCTGTCAAGAAGGTTCACCACCAACCGATCAATCCACCCCCACACCCGCTGCTTCACCCGCCGCCATAACGGCCGCGCCTTCCACGCCTCCAGGCTCACCGCCTGGCTCTGGGCAAAATCCCGTTCGAAACTGCCTGCCACCGTCGCCGTCAATTCGGGGTCCAACGCTTCGAGGTTGGCTTCCAGGTTGAAGCGCAGATTCCAGTGGTCGAAATTGCACGAACCAATGCTCACCCAATCGTCCACCAGCACCATCTTCAAGTGCAAAAAGCACGGCTGGTATTCAAAGATCTGCACGCCTGCGCGCAGCAAGCGCGGGTAATAACGGTGCCCGGCGTAGCGCACGGACGGGTGATCGGTGCGCGGGCCGGTGAGCAGCAGTCGCACATCCACCCCACGCCCTGCGGCCCGACGCAATGCGCGGCGCACGCCCCAGGTGGGCAGGAAATACGGCGTGGCAAACCAGATACGTTGCTGGCTGCTGTTCAGCGCGCGGATCAGCGATTGCAGGATATCGCGGTGCTGTCGGGCGTCTGCATAGGCCACTCGGCCCAGGCCTGGCCCAGTCGCCGGCACCTTGGGCAAACGCGGCAAACCGAAATGGGTGGCGGGCTTCCACGCCCGGCGCGCGACATTGGCGTGCCATTGCCGTTCGAACAGCGCCTGCCAGTCCAGCACCAGCGGGCCGCGGATCTGCACCATCACCTCATGCCACTCAGCGGTGTCTTGCCCCGGCGTCCAGAACTCATCGGTGACGCCCGTGCCGCCGACCACGGCGATTTCCTGATCGATCAGCAACAGCTTGCGGTGGTCGCGATACAGGTTGCGCATCCAGCGACGCCAGCTGAGGCGATTGTAGAAACGCAGCTCCACACCGGCGTCGGTCAGGCGCTTACGCAGCCCCAGGGTAAATGCCAGGCTACCGTAGTCATCAAACAGACAACGCACCCGCACGCCGCGCTCGGCGGCCAGCACCAGCGCCTGCACCATCGCTTCGGCGCAGGCACCAGCCTCCACCAGATACAATTCCAACTCCACTTGCCGCTCGGCCCGGGCAATGCCCACCAGCATCTGCGGAAAAAATTGCGGGCCGTCGATCAACAACTCGAAACGGTTGGCGCTGCGCCACGGGAACACTGCGCCGCTCACGTCAACGCGCCGTAAAGATCAGCACCGCACCCACCGGCACCGACAAACTGATCGACTTGAGCCCGGCCGCTTTGCGCAACATCGCCACCCCCGGCGCCAGGTCGAAATCCTCGGCATGCAAAACCACCGGTTCCAGGGTCACCACCTGGAAACGCCGGTCATCCAGGCGCGTGGCCAACAACTCGGCGCTGTAGGTCTGGGTCTTGCCATGCAGGGTGACGCTCAGGGGCAAGCGCAGTTCCAGTTGCGCGCCAGGAGCCAGGTCATTGATGGGTTGCAGGTTGATCTGTGCGCTGATCAGCGCCTCGGGGAAGGTCTTGATCTCGAACAGCTGGTTGCGCATGCGCTCGTCGCGCAGCGGGATGCCGCTGTTGACCGACTCCAGCTCTACTTCCAATTGCGCCGCGCCCTTGCTGTCGACCTTGCCGTGCAGCACCAGGAAGCGATGGACTTCAGCGATCTCGGTGTTTTTGGTGGTAACGAACGACAGGCGCGAGGACTCGTTGTCCAGGTACCAGTCAGCATGGGCGGGCACCACGGCAGCGGCCAGCAGGGCGAAGGCCAGGGGTTTGATAACAGACGCGTTGAACATTAAGGACTCGTGGGGCGAAAAACCTGCACGAACCTTAAGCGCAATGTCACGAACGGCGCAAATCCAATGTGCGGGGTGGCTTGCGCTGTGTCAGGGATTCAGACGACAGCCCTGTCGATCCCCCAACCACCGCGCGCTGTGCGTACGCCCCAAGCCACTCGCCGTCACTTCACTGCGTTCCGGGTTATCGCTGAACCCACTGGTGGGCACGTACTGCTTCACATACCCCCGGCAATACTCGGCCGGATTGTTCGCCACATAGCGGCACGAGCAGTACTCCTTAGCGGTATACGCCGCGATGATATCGGGGAAGGCTTGCAGGTTGACGCGCTCGTGCCAAACCCAGCCTGACAGGGCGAGCAACAGCACCAGAAAAAGGCTGGTAAACGGCCGACGACGCATCATGGTTGCACCGCCGCAAGCACGCGCTTGAGCAGTTCGTTGTGGCGGTAGCTGCCGTCGCGGTCATCGCCATAGCGCACGATCACCAGGTGTTCGTCGGGCATCACGTACAGCGCCTGTCCCCAATGACCGAGGGCGGCGAAGGTATCGGCGGGGGCGTCGGGCCAGGGCCTCGGGGCGCCTTGGTTGAGCCACCATTGGCCACCGGGGACCGCTTCGTCCTGGCCGGCGGTGTATTTGTCGAAGGGTTGGCGGTTGAACACGACCCAGTCCTTGGGCAGCAATTGTTGATCCCCCCAGCGCCCGTCGCGGGCCATCAGCAGGCCGACACGCGCCAGGTCACGCGCGGTGAGGAACGCATAGGACGAGGCGACAAAGGTTTCGTCGGCATCGGTTTCCCAGGTGGCGTTGTGAATGCCCAGCGGCTTGAACAGCGCGTCCCAGGGGTAACTCATGTACGCCTTGTGCCCGAGCATGCCCTTGAGCGCGGCGGACAGGATATTGCTGTCGCCGCTGGAATAACGAAAGGCCTGGCCCGGTGCGCTGAAGGACTCAGTGCTGGCGGCGAACTCGGCCATATCGGCGCGACCACGGGTGTAAAGCATCGCCACCACCGAGGACTTCAGCGGCGCGTATTCATAGTCTTCCTGCCAGTCCAGGCCCGAGGCCCAGTGCAGCAGGTCGGCCATGGTCACCTTGGGGTGTTGTTTCATCGGCGGATAAAAGCGTGCTGCGGGGTCGGTCAGTTTGAAACGGTTTTCGCCGTAGGCCACGCCGAGCACCGTGGCCATCAGGCTTTTGCTGATGGACCAGGTCAAGTGTGGCGTGCTGGCCGTGGTCGGTGCGGCGTAGCGTTCATAGATGACCACACCGTCGCGGATCACCAGCAGCGCGTCGGTGCGAATGCCTTGGCGGGCAGTGTCGTCACGGGGCGGGAATGCATAGGCGTCAAGGGCTTCGACGGCGGGCCCTGCGAGTGGCGGGCCCTTGGCCCACTCCTTGTCGGGCCAGGTTTCAGCGCAGGCGGTAACGGTGACGAACAGCAGGGAAACGCACAGCAGGCCTCTGACCATGGACACACACTCAAGGGAGCATTCAAGCCCGCGAGCCTAGCCGAGGGCAATGACAGATTTGCTACAGAGACCCTGTCATCCAAGCGTCACCATAACTTCATGGAGATGACACCGGGGCTACATAGCCTGACTTTGGACAACAAAGTCGACCGGCCGAAACGTGGCTGGCACTCGGAGATTCGCCATGACTCAGATCGCCCGCATCAGCGACACCGGCAATGAACGCCGTCTGCAAGCCGAACGCCTGGTTGGCGCCAAGGCTTTGCAGGAAGCCCAGGCCCTGCGTTTCAACGTCTTCAGCGGCGAGTTCAACGCCAAGCTGAAAGGCGCGGAACACGGCCTGGACATGGATGACTATGATGTTCACTGCAGCCACATCGGCGTGCGGGACTTGAACAGCGGTCGACTCGTCGCCACCACCCGTTTGCTCGACCACCAGGCCGCCAGCACCCTGGGCCGGTTCTACAGCGAAGAAGAATTCAGCCTGCATGGCCTGCTGCATCTGCAGGGTCCGATCCTGGAAATCGGCCGCACCTGCGTCGACCCGGCCTACCGCAACGGCGGCACCATCGCCGTGTTGTGGGGCGAGTTGGCCGAAGTGCTCAACCAGGGCGGCTACAGCTACCTGATGGGCTGCGCGAGCATCCCGATGCACGACGGCGGCATCCAGGCCCACGCGATCATGCAGCGCCTGCGCGAACGCTACCTGTGCAACGAACACCTGCGCGCCGAACCGAAAAAACCGCTGCCGGCGCTGGACCTGCCGACCAACGTAATCGCCGAGATGCCGCCACTGCTCAAGGCCTATATGCGCCTGGGTGCGAAGATCTGCGGCGAACCGTGCTGGGATGAGGATTTCCAGGTCGCCGACGTGTTCATCCTGCTTAAGCGCGATGAGCTATGCCCGCGCTATGCGCGCCACTTCAAGGCGGCCATGTGATGAGCCGCCTGCGCGTGTACGGGCGCATCGCCCGGGTGCTGGTGGTAGTGGCGCTGGGCTTGAGCATGGCCAGTGTGTTTGGCGTGTTCGAACGCTTGGGCGTGGCCAACTCGATGGTGCGGCGCCAACGCTGGTCGCGGTTCTTCATGGCGCGGCTGACCAACGCCCTGCCCTTTCGCGTGACAGTGCACGGCGAGTTGCCGACCCAGCCCATGCTGTGGGTGAGCAACCACGTGTCCTGGACCGATATTCCGTTGCTGGGCGCAGTGGCGCCGATGTCGTTTTTGTCCAAGGCCGAAGTGCGCACCTGGCCGGTGGCCGGCTGGTTGGCGGCCAAGGCCGGTAGCTTGTTTATCCGTCGCGGTTCGGGCGACAGCCAGTTGATCCGCAAGCAGATGACCCGCCACCTGGAACAACAGCACCCGCTGCTGATGTTCCCCGAAGGCACCACCACCGACGGCCGCAGCCTGCGCACCTTCCACGGGCGCTTGCTGGCCAGTGCGATTGACGCGGATGTGTCGCTGCAACCGGTGGCCATCCGTTATCTGCGCAATGGGCAGGTCGACCCGCTGGCACCGTTCATTGGCGATGACGATTTGCTCTCGCACCTGATGCGCCTGTTCGGCAATGACCAGGGCGATGTGGAAATCCATGTGCTCAAGCCGATTGCCTGCGCCGGGCAGGAGCGTGCGGCGCTGGCGTTCCAGGCGCAGCAGGCGGTGCAGAAGGCGTTGTTTGGGCCGGTGCCGGAGACTGAACAAGTGCATGCTCGACCGGCTTTTGCAGCCTGAGATGTGAACACAGTTCAAATGTGGGAGGGTCGCACCGCCCCTCCCACATTTTAGCTTTGTGTTGTCAGGTGGTTATGCGCGAAGGCTTGCAGTTCGGGGTAGAAGATCCGGAAGTCCTCACTCAGCGGCTCATACAACACCCGCAACTCCTGCATCGCATACCCCAATGCCTCAGGCTGCGTCAGCCGCCGCGAAATCCCGCGCAACACCGGCTCCATCACCGCAAACTCGCGGTACGACCCCAACCAGTCATCCGCCGCCATATACGGCGCTATCTGCGCCAGCCGCCCCGGCAACTGTGGTTCGGCCGCCAGCACGCGGTACACCTGCGAGGTGAAGTGCTCCAGGGGCTGGTCGGCGTACAGCGCCCAATCCCGCGCCAGGCAGTGATCGAAGAACACATCAAGGACAATCCCGGCATAGCGCCGGCGGGTCAGGCTGAAGCGCGACAACGCCTTGCCCACCAACGGGTGGCTGTCGGTGAAGCGGTCGATCGAGCGATGCAACTGGATCGCCGCTTCGATTGGCGGGCTGAACTGGCCCAGCAGGCGGCCTTTGACAAAGTCGCCGTACAGGCTGCCCAGCAGTTGCGCAGGAAGTTGGCCGCCCAGGTGCAGATGTGCGAGATAATTCATGCCGCGCAGTCTAGCACTGGCGCCAACGTATCGTTATAACCCGATATACCGATTCAGCCTGAGCTCAGAGCAAATTCATATTGGTATATCGGGATATAACGATTTAAAGTTCGCCTCATCGCGATATAACGCTTTACGACACCGAGCACCTGCCATGTCCATCGACCTCGACGAAATAATAAAAGCCCTGGCGCACCCAGTACGACGAGACATCCTCACCTGGCTGAAAGACCCGAAAGTGCAGTTCCCCGAGCAAGTGCACAACCACGAATACGGCATCTGTGCCGGGCAGATCGACCAGCGCTGCGGCTTGTCCCAGTCGACCGTGTCGGCCCACCTGGCCACCTTGCAACGGGCGGGATTGATCAGCAGCCAGAAGGCCGGGCAGTGGCACTTTTTCAAGCGCAATGAGGAAGTGATCCAAGCCTTCCTCGCGGCGCTTACCACTGAACTCAGCGCTGAAATCAGCGCGACGTTGTAACAAGGAAACGATAATGCCCCTCTCGCTACTCATCCTGGCCCTGAGCGCCTTCGCCATCGGCACTACCGAGTTCGTGATCATGGGCCTGCTGCCCGATGTGGCGGCGGACCTCGGCGTGTCGATTCCCGGCGCCGGCTGGCTGGTCACCGGCTATGCCCTGGGCGTGGCCATCGGTGCGCCATTTATGGCACTGGCCACCGCCAGGTTGCCCCGCAAGGCGGCCCTGGTAGCGTTGATGGGCATCTTCATTATCGGCAATCTGCTCTGCGCCCTGGCCAGTGACTACAACGTGCTGATGCTTGCCCGTGTGGTCACCGCGTTGTGCCACGGCGCGTTCTTCGGCATCGGTTCGGTGGTCGCCGCCAACCTGGTGCCGGCCAACAAGCGCGCTTCGGCCGTGGCCCTGATGTTCACCGGTTTGACCCTGGCCAACGTGCTTGGTGTGCCACTGGGCACCGCGCTGGGCCAGGAAGCCGGCTGGCGCTCGACCTTCTGGGCGGTGACGGTGATTGGCGTAGTGGCGCTGATCGGCCTGATCCGCTTCCTGCCGGCCAAGCGTGACGAAGAAAAACTCGACATGCGCGCCGAACTGGCCGCCCTCAAGGGTGCCGGCATCTGGTTGTCGCTGAGCATGACCGCGCTGTTCGCCGCGTCCATGTTCACCCTCTTCACCTATGTTGCGCCGCTGCTCGGCGATGTCACCGGCGTGTCGCCCAAAGGCGTGACCTGGACCCTGCTGCTGATCGGCCTGGGCCTCACCGTGGGCAATATCATCGGCGGCAAGCTGGCGGACAAACGCCTGGCAGCCACCCTGATCGGCGTGTTTATCAGTATGGCGGTGGTGTCCACCGCGCTGACCTGGACCAGCATCGCCGTGATCCCGACCGAGATCACCCTGTTCCTGTGGGCCACCGCTTCATTTGCCGCCGTACCTGCGCTGCAGATCAACGTGGTGACCTTCGGCAAGGCCGCGCCGAACCTGGTGTCCACCCTGAACATCGGCGCCTTCAACATCGGCAACGCCCTCGGCGCCTGGGTGGGCGGCAGCGTGATTGCCCACGGTTTCGGCCTGAGCAGCGTGCCTCTGGCGGCAGCGGCCCTGGCGATCCTGGCGCTGCTGGTAACCCTGATTACTTTCCGTCAGGGCGGCGATGCCGACCTGGCCCCTGCGACCCACTGATCAACTTCAAAGAGAAGGGTGTTTTCCCATGACGACTATTTTCGATCCGATCAAACTGGGCGACCTGGAGCTGTCGAACCGCATCATCATGGCACCGCTGACCCGCTGCCGTGCCGATGCCGGCCGCGTACCCAACGCGCTGATGGCCGAGTACTACGTGCAACGCGCTTCCGCCGGGCTGATCCTCAGCGAAGCCACTTCGGTGACACCGCTGGGCGTGGGCTACCCGGACACGCCGGGCATCTGGTCCAACGACCAGGTGCGCGGCTGGGCCAATATCACCAAGGCCGTGCATGGCGCAGGGGGCAAGATCTTCCTGCAACTGTGGCACGTCGGCCGCATTTCCCACGCGTCCTACCTGAACGGCGAAACCCCGGTGGCGCCGAGCGCGATCCAGGCTAAAGGCCACGTCAGCCTGGTGCGCCCATTGGCCGACTACCCGACGCCGCGCGCCCTGGAAACCGCTGAAATCGCCGACATCGTCGACGCTTACCGCACCGGTGCCGAGAACGCCAAGGCCGCAGGCTTTGATGGCGTGGAGATCCACGGCGCCAACGGCTACCTGCTCGACCAGTTCCTGCAAAGCAGCACCAATAAGCGCACCGACAACTATGGTGGCTCCCTGGAAAACCGTGCACGCCTGCTGTTGGAAGTGACCGATGCGGCCATCGAGGTCTGGGGCCCTGGCCGTGTGGGTGTGCATTTGGCACCGCGCGCCGATGCCCACGACATGGGCGACGACAACCTGAAGGAGACCTTCACCTACGTCGCCAGCGAGCTGGGCAAGCGTGGTATCGCCTTCATCTGCTCCCGTGAAAAGGCAGGTGCGGACAGCCTCGGTCCTCAATTGAAAAAAGCCTTTGGCGGCGTGTACATCGCCAACGAACGTTTCACCAAGGACAGTGCCAATGCCTGGCTGGCCGAAGGCAAAGCGGACGCCGTGGCCTGGGGTGTGCCGTTCATTGCCAACCCGGACCTGCCAGCACGCCTGAAAGCCGATGCGCCACTGAACGAAGCGCATCCGGAAACCTTCTACGGCCAGGGCCCGGTGGGCTACATCGATTACCCGACGCTGCCGCTGTAATCGCCCGACAAGCGAAACCAAATGTGGGAGGGGGCTTGCTCCCGATGGCGGTGCGTCAGTCACTGTATGTGTTGACTGAACCACTGCCATCGGGGCAAGCCCCCTCCCACATTGTTGCCCTGGGAAACACTCCTTAACAGCCTTGCAACAAAATCCCTACAAAATACTTAGGCGGCTATGTATCAACCGCCCGCCAGCCCGTATATAAAGTCACCCCACCCATCAGGCAGAAGGACGATTGACGGTCCTTAGGCTTTACTGTTGACACAACCTGATGCAATTACGCATTTTGTCTCAATTGCGCAGGCTGGGGCTCAGGCGCAGCATATCGAGCCCTGCATCCACCCAGCGTTCGGCTTCCTGATGTAGCTGGAAGCTGTCGGGTACCAGCAGCCACTGGCCAATCAGCCCGTTGATGTAGGCATGGATGCACACTGCGCCACGGGTGGTGTCGAGGTTTTCCGGAAGTTGCCCGCGATGGACCGCGTTGCGCAGTGTCAGGCCGATGCGCAGGTTGCATTCCAGGCTGTGGGTCTGGCGCTGACGGCGCATGTCGCACATTTCATCGGTGAATTCGCACTTATGAAACAAAATCTCATTGATGCGCCGGGTTTTCGGGTCCAGGGCCACCTGATGAAACAAATGAATCAGCAGCTTGCGCATGCACCCCAACGGGTCGACCTCGTCCTCGCTTTCACTGGCCCTGGCCAATTCGTCCAGTGGCTCATGCAGCGTGTCCAGCAGGGCCTGCAACAGATCGGATTTATTACTGAAGTGCCAATAAATCGCGCCCCGCGTGACACCGGCCAGCGCAGCGATATCCGCCAGCGTAGTCCGTGCAACGCCGCGCTCATAAAAGGCTTGCTCGGCGGCTTCGAGAATTTGGCTGCGCGTTTCCTGAGCTTCCTCTTTAGTGCGACGAACCATGGCAGTACAACCTCAATCAGGACACCTGAGACTATCGTTAACGCAGTGTTAATAGATGTTAACGATCATCCGAATATTTGTGGGACGACACCGTCATGGGCGCCGAACGTAATGGAATCGAGACTTTTGGCCTGCGTTGTCAACAATCCGCGAAGCCTGTCAAGAGTTTACAAACAACCATGAACGTAAGTATATTGCGTAGCAAGCTACTTATCCACTCACAGCTTGTTTTTTACCCTTCCACACTTCTTGTGCGCACCCTGCGCGCCTGACCCGAGGATCTTCATGCAACTTAAGCCAGCTGTTACCGCTCTGGTCACTGCCGTCGCCCTGGCATCGCTGCTCAGCGGATGTAAAAAGGAAGAAGCGGCTCCGCCCGCTCAAGCCCCTCAGGTCGGCGTGGTCACCATTCAACCGCAAGCCTATACCCTGACGTCCGAGCTGCCAGGCCGCACCACCGCCTACCGCATCGCGGAAGTTCGCCCGCAGGTCAACGGCATCATCCTCAAGCGCCTGTTCAAGGAAGGCGCGGATGTGAAGGAAGGCCAGCAGCTCTATCAGATCGATCCGTCGGTCTATGAAGCCACGCTGAAAAGCGCACAAGCCAGCCTGACCCAGACCAAGTCCATCTCCGACCGCTACAAGCAGTTGGTCGATGAGCAAGCCGTCAGCCGCCAGGAATACGACACCGCCGTGGCCAACCGCATGACTGCGGAAGCAAACGTGCAAACCGCCCAGATCAACGTGCGCTACACCAAGGTGTTCGCGCCGATCTCCGGGCGTATCGGTCGTTCTTCGGTGACCGAAGGCGCGCTGGTCAGCAATGGCCAGACCGATGCCATGGCGGTAATCCAGCAACTGGACCCGATCTACGTCGACGTCACGCAGTCTTCGGCTGAAATGCTGAAACTGCGCCGCGACCTGGAAAGCGGCCAACTGGAAAAAGCCGGCGCCAATGCCGCCAAGGTCAAGCTGACCCTGGAAGACGGCAGCGACTACGGCCATGACGGCAAGCTGGAATTCTCCGAAGTCTCGGTCGACCAGACCACCGGCTCCGTGACCCTGCGCGCAGTGTTCCCCAACCCTGACCACACCCTGCTGCCGGGCATGTTCGTACACGCCCAACTGCAAGCCGGCGTGAACAGCAAGGCGATCCTCGCGCCACAGCAAGGCGTGACCCGCGACCTCAAGGGGATCCCGACGGCGCTGGTGGTCAACGCCGACAACAAGGTCGAGCAGCGTGTACTGGTGGCCAACCGCACCGCTGGCGCCTATTGGCTGGTGGAGAAAGGCCTGAACGCCGGTGACCGCGTGATCACCGAAGGCCTGCAGTACGTCAAGCCGGGTGTGGAGGTCAAGGTCAAGGAGGCTGACAACGCCAAGCCCGCCGGTTCCGCCGCTGCTCCTGCTGCCGCGCCTGGCCAAGGGGAGTAATCCATGTCGAAATTTTTTATCGACCGTCCCATTTTCGCCTGGGTAATTGCCCTGGTGATCATGCTGGTCGGGGCACTGTCGATCCTGAAGTTGCCCATCAACCAATACCCGGCCATCGCGCCAACCGCCATCGACATCCAGGTAACCTACCCAGGCGCGTCCGCACAAACCGTGCAGGACACCGTGGTGCAGGTCATCGAGCAACAGCTCAACGGTATCGACAACCTGCGTTATGTGGCCTCGGACAGTAACTCCGACGGCAGCATGACCATCACCGCGACGTTCAACCAGGGTACCAACCCGGACATCGCCCAGGTGCAGGTGCAGAACAAGCTGAACCTGGCGACCCCACTGCTGCCGCAGGAAGTGCAGCAACAGGGTATCCGCGTAACCAAGTCGGTAAAGAACTTCCTGATGGTGATCGGCCTGGTGTCGGAAGACGGCAGCATGACCAAGGATGACTTGTCCAACTACATCGTTTCCAACATCCAGGACCCGATTTCCCGGACCGCAGGTGTGGGTGACTTCCAGGTGTTCGGTTCGCAGTACGCCATGCGTATCTGGCTGGACCCGGCCAAGCTGAACAACTTCCAGCTCACGCCGGTGGATGTCAGCACGGCCATCTCGGCACAGAACGTCCAGGTGGCCACCGGTCAATTGGGCGGCCTGCCTGCCCTGCCCGGCAACCAACTGAACGCCACCATCATCGGCAAGACCCGCCTGCAGACGGCTGAGCAGTTCGGCAACATCCTGATGAAGGTCAATGCCGACGGTTCCCAGGTTCGCCTGCGTGACGTGGCGCGTATCGAACTCGGCGGCCAGAACTACAGCATCAGCGCGCAGTTCAACGGCAACCCGGCTTCCGGCATGGCGATCAAGCTCGCGTCGGGCGCCAACGCCCTGGACACCGCCAAGGCCATCCGTGCCACCGTGGCGTCCCTGGAACCGTTCTTCCCGCCTGGCATGAAGGCGGTGGTGCCGTATGACACCACCCCGGTCGTGACCGAATCGATCTCCGGTGTGGTGCACACCCTGATCGAAGCGATCGTGCTGGTGTTCCTGGTGATGTTCCTGTTCCTGCAGAACTTCCGCGCCACCATCATCACCACCATGACCGTACCGGTGGTACTGCTGGGTACCTTCGGGATCCTCGCGGCGTTCGGTTTCACCATCAACACATTGACCATGTTCGGCATGATCCTCGCCATCGGCCTGCTGGTGGATGACGCCATCGTCGTGGTGGAAAACGTCGAGCGGGTAATGGCCGAGGAGCACCTGTCGCCGAAAGAGGCGACGGTCAAGTCCATGGGCCAGATCCAGGGCGCCCTGGTGGGTATTGCCCTGGTACTGTCGGCGGTACTGTTGCCGATGGCGTTCTTCGGCGGCTCCACCGGTGTGATCTACAAACAGTTCTCCATCACCATCGTTTCGGCCATGGCGTTGTCGGTACTGGTTGCCCTGATCTTCACCCCGGCCCTGTGCGCCACCATGCTCAAGCCGATCGACCCGGAAAAACACGGCCAACCCAAGCGTGGTTTCTTCGGCTGGTTCAACCGCACCTTCGACCGTGGCGTACTGAGCTACGAGCGCGGCGTGGGTAACATGATCAAGCACAAGATCCCGGCGTTCCTGGTGTACGCCCTGATCATCGCCGGCATGATCTGGCTGTTCATGCGCATCCCGGCTGCGTTCCTGCCCGATGAAGACCAGGGCGTGATCTTTGCCCAGGTGCAGACCCCGGTAGGTTCTTCGGCTGAACGCACGCAAAAAGTCATCGACGACATGCGCGCCTATCTGCTCAATGACAAGGAAGGCGAACCAGGCGAAGGCAAAGGCGTGAAATCGGTGTTTACCGTGAACGGCTTCAACTTCGCCGGTCGTGGCCAGAGTTCGGGCCTGGCCTTCGTGATGCTCAAGCCGTGGGATGAGCGCGACTCGTCCACCTCGGTGTTCGAGATTGCCAAGCGTGCCCAGGGTTACTTCATGCAGACCTTCCAGGACGCCATGGTGTTTGCCATTGTGCCGCCGTCTGTACTGGAACTCGGTAACGCCACCGGTTTCGACGTGTTCCTGCAAGACCAGGGCGGTGTCGGTCATGAAAAGCTGATGGCGGCGCGTAACCAGTTCCTGGGCATGGCTGCCCAGAGCAAGATCCTGGCCGGTGTGCGCCCCAACGGCGTGAACGATGAGCCGCAATACGAGCTCACCGTCGACGACGAGAAGGCCAGCGCCCAGGGCATCACGCTGTCCAACATCAACCAGACCCTGGCGATTGCCTTGGGTGGCAGCTACGTCAACGACTTCATCGACCGTGGTCGGGTGAAGAAAGTCTACGTGCAGGGTGAAGCCGCCAGCCGGATGTCCCCGGAAGACCTGAACAAATGGTACGTGCGCAGCGACTCCGGGAAGATGGTGCCGTTGTCGGCCATCGCCTCGGGCAAGTGGATCTATGGCTCGCCGAAGCTCTCGCGTTATAACGGTGTAGCGGCGATGGAAATCCTCGGTACCCCGGCACCGGGCTACAGTACCGGTGACGCCATGGCCGAAGTCGAACGCATCGCCAAGGAGCTGCCGGCGGGTGTGGGCTACGCCTGGACGGGCCTGTCGTATGAAGAACGCCTGTCCGGCTCCCAGGCGCCGGCACTGTATGCGCTGTCGCTGCTGGTGGTGTTCCTGTGCCTCGCGGCGCTGTACGAAAGCTGGTCGATCCCGATCGCAGTGATCCTGGTGGTTCCACTGGGCGTGGTGGGTGCGTTGATCGCCACCAGCATGCGCGGCTTGTCCAACGACGTGTTCTTCCAGGTGGGCTTGCTGGTGACGGTGGGCCTGGCGGCGAAGAACGCCATCCTGATCGTGGAGTTCGCCAAGGAACTCCACGAGCAAGGCAAAGGCATCGTCGAGGCGGCCATCGAGGCCTCGCGGATGCGCCTGCGGCCAATCATCATGACCTCCATGGCGTTCGTCCTCGGCGTGTTGCCGCTGGCGATCTCCTCGGGCGCCGGCTCAGGCAGCCAGCACGCAATCGGTACCGGTGTAATTGGCGGTATGATCACGGCCACAGTGCTGGCGATCTTCTGGGTGCCACTGTTCTTCGCGAGCGTGTCCGCCATGGGCGAACGTAACAAGACTGAACCTAAGCAAACTCCTCAAGAGGCTGGCCAATGAGCAAGTCGCTACTTTCCTTAGCCGTCACCGCATTCGTGCTCAGTGGCTGCTCGCTGATCCCTGACTACCAGCGCCCTGAAGCGCCGGTGGCAGCTCAGTTCCCACAGGGGCCGGCGTATTCGTCGGCCCAGGCGCCGGGCCAGGCCGCTGCCGAGCAGGGCTGGAAGCAGTTTTTCCATGACCCTGCCCTGCAACAGCTGATCCAGACCGCGCTGGTGAACAACCGTGACCTGCGTGTCGCGGCCCTGAACATCGACGCGTATGCGGCGCAGTACCAGATCCAGCGTGCCGACCTGTTCCCGGCCGTATCGGCCACGGGCAGCGGCAGCCGTTCGCGCACCCCGGCCAAGCTGTCACAGACCGGCGAATCGACCATCACCAGCCAGTACTCGGCCGGCCTCGGGATCAGTTCTTATGAACTGGACCTGTTCGGTCGTGTGCGCAGCCTGAGTGAAGAAGCGCTGCAAAAGTACTTCGCCACTGAAGAAGCACGGCGCAGCACCCAGATCAGCCTGGTGGCCAGCGTGGCGAATGCCTACCTGACCTGGCAGGCCGACAAGGAACTGCTCAAGCTGACCCAGGACACCCTCGGCGCGTACGAGCAGAGCTTCAAGCTGACCTCGCGCAGCAATGAAGTCGGCGTGGCTTCGGCCCTCGACCTCAGCCAGGCGCGCACCTCGGTGGAAAATGCCCGCGTGGCACTGGCACGCTACACCCGCCAGGTGGCCCAGGACGAAAACAGCCTGACCCTGCTGCTGGGCACCGGCCTGCCGGCGAATATCGCCAGCAAGCCGCTGTCGGATGACCTGCTCAGCGACGTACCAGCCGGGTTGCCCTCCGACCTGCTGCAACGTCGTCCAGACATCGTGCAGGCCGAGTACAACCTCAAGGCCGCGAACGCCAACATCGGTGCGGCCCGTGCAGCGTTCTTCCCGAGCATCAGCCTGACCGCCAGCGCCGGTACCGCCAGCCCTACCCTGGGCGGCCTGTTCAAAGGCGGTTCGGGCACCTGGTCGTTCGCCCCGCAGATCAACATCCCGATCTTCAACGCCGGCAGCCTGCGCGCCAGCCTGGACTATTCGAAGATCCAGAAAGAGATCAACGTGGCGAACTACGAGAAGGCGATCCAGACCGGCTTCCAGGAAGTCTCCGACGGCCTCGCCGCGCGTGAGACCTACAAGCAGCAGCTGGAGGCCCAGCGTGGCTTCGTCGCGGCCAACCAGGATTACTACCGCCTGGCCGAGCGTCGCTACCGCATCGGTGTCGACAGCAACCTGACCTTCCTCGACGCCCAGCGCCAACTGTTCAGTGCCCAGCAATCGCTGATCACCGACCGCCTGGCGCAGCTGACCAGCGAGGTCAACCTGTACAAGGCCCTCGGCGGCGGCTGGAACGAGCAGACCGCGAAGAACGAGCCGTTGAAAGAAGAAGCACCGGCGTTGAAGTTGTTCTGATAGCGCCGCAATAAACAAAAACCGCCTCCCTTATCAGGAGGCGGTTTTTTATGGCCCGCGATATTTTAAAGGCTGGGTGCCAAGGTTAAGTTCTCAATTCACTGACTTGCACCTGAAACCTAAGGCTCGTAATTTTATATTCGATTTCTCTTCCATCGGCGTTGCGGGCAGTGAGTGAGAAATTAAACTCAGCGATAAACCAGAACCCTTCCTCTGAATCTTCAGTGCGCCTTACGCGGAATGTACCCGTCGGATCAGAAAACCCGTATGAGAATTCAGGCCGCATAATAAGAAGCGTATCAACACTTTCTGGCGCCCCCCCAGGCGCTGTGATTGGATAATCAGTAAAGGTTTTCAAGGCACTCCCTGCAAACTCAAGGGACGCACGATCACCTCCATGACGGGGCAAGCACTGAATAAAATAACTCGAGTCTGAGTAGATCACGAAAAATACATCACCCAGGTCGATGGGGTCATAACTACCATCGACACTGGCGTCGATCTCACAAAAAACTGGAACCTTCGCTTGCGCTCGGTGCTTGGGTACAAACTTACCCGTTGCGCGGTGGTTTGCTAACGCGCAGGTGATTTGAAGGGCATGGCAAACAACTTCCATATCGCCCTTGCCCTGTGGCTCGAAGTAGATGGAGAACTGCATGCTCAGCGCCAGATGGCCGTCCTTGTATTCAAGACGGTCAACGGTCAGGAACCCCGAATATTCCGCCGGGAAATACTCGATGCGTGCTCCGAAGGCAAAGGTTGTCCTGATTCCAGGGTCTTGCGGCCGGATCGGATAGGTCTGGCCTGCTTTCAACTCTTTAGCCTCAAGAGTCAGTTCATTTCTGGACCCCGGATTGCCCTCAAACCCTAAACGAATGAAAAACTGAGAACCCTCGATATAGATCAACTCGAATGTGTCGAATGTAATCGGGATCTTCTTTTTATTCCCAAAGATCAGGTCCGCGTTGAACGTATTCGACGAGGTTAAAAACTCACCCATTTCTGTTCCAAAGCTCATGAGCACTTCTCCCTTGAGCACCAGCAAAAATACTGCCACCGCCTTGAACATAGGCTTTCAAAAACGGGTCATCTACTGTCAACCCTGACAGTAGACGCAGAAGCGGTTAAGCATAAGGCTGACAGGTTGGACACTCTCCGTGGCGAGCGGGATTGTTGTGGCGAGCGGGCTTGCCCCGCTCACCACAACAAGCCTGCCAACTACAATAAGCCCGCTTGTAAGAACAGTCTCCCGCCTTGCTTTCCGCTCAAGCTTTCAGGGTAAAATTGGTAACAGATTCTTACAGACCACAGAGGGAGCTTGTCGTAATGATCGTAGGAATCGACCTGGGGACCACCAACAGTCTCGCAGCCGTCTGGCGCGGCGATGCCGCCGAAATGGTGCCCAATGCCCTGGGCCAGTTGCTGACCCCCAGCGTGGTCGGGCTGGATGACCAAGGCCGTGTCCTGGTAGGCCAGGCCGCCAAGGAGCGCCTGCACACCCACCCGCACCTGACCACCTCGCTGTTCAAGCGCTACATGGGCAGCGCCACCGAAGTGCGCCTGGGCGACCGCTCGTTCCGCCCCGAAGAACTCTCTGCCCTGGTGCTCAAGAGCCTCAAGGAGGACATCGAGCGTACCTACGGTCAAACCGTCACCGACGCGGTGATCAGCGTGCCCGCCTATTTCAGCGACGGCCAACGCAAGGCCACACGCATCGCCGGTGAACTGGCGGGGCTCAGCGTTGAGAAACTGATCAACGAACCGACCGCCGCGGCCTTGGCCTACGGCCTGCATCAGCGGGATAAAGAAACCTCATTCCTGGTCTTCGACCTTGGCGGCGGCACCTTCGACGTGTCGATCATCGAGCTGTTCGATGGGGTAATGGAAGTGCGTGCCAGCGCCGGCGACAACTTTCTCGGTGGCGAAGACTTCGACACCCTGTTGCTCGAACACTTTGTCGACAGCCAACGTAACGCCACGGGTTTCCCGCCCACCAGCACGGTGCTGCAAGCCCTGCGCCGCGAAGCCGAGCGCGTACGCAAAGCCCTGGGCCAGGACGACAGCGCCGAGTTCGCCCTGCGTGTCGACGGCCAGCAATGGCTGAAAACCATCACCCAACAGGAACTGGCCAAGCTCTACACGCCGCTGCTGGAACGCCTGCGCGCGCCGATCGAACGCGCCCTGCGCGATGCACGGATTCGGGTCGGCGACCTGGATGAAATCCTGCTGGTGGGCGGTACCACACGCATGCCGCTGGTGCGCAAACTCGCCGCCGGCCTGTTCGGGCGCTTTCCCTCCATCAGCCTCGATCCCGACCAGGTGGTCGCCCACGGTGCGGCGATCCAGGCCGCCCTCAAGGCCCGTTCCGCGGCCCTCGAAGAAGTGGTGCTGACCGACGTCTGCCCCTACACCCTGGGCATCGAAACCTCCAACCAATACGGCGGCCATATCGAAAGCGGCCATTACCTGCCGTTGATCGAACGCAACAGCAGCGTGCCCGTCAGCCGGGTCAAAAGCGTGGTCACCCTGCACGACGACCAGGCCCACGTACTGCTGAAGATCTACCAGGGCGAAAGCCGCCTGGTCAAAGACAACATCGAGCTGGGCCAACTGGATATTCCAGTGCCCAAGCGCAAGGCCGGTGAAGTCTCCCTGGACGTGCGTTTCACCTACGACAACAACGGCCTGCTGGAAGCCCAGGTGAATATCCCGCTGACCGGCGAGCAGCATTCGCTGGTGATCGAGAACAACCCCGGCGTGCTCAACCCGCAGGAGATCCAGCAACGCCTGCAGGCCCTGGCGCAATTGAAGGTCCACCCACGCGACCAGCAGGTCAATACCGTGCTCGTCGCCCGCCTCGAACGGCTCTACCAGGAAAACCTCGGCGAGCTGCGCGAACAGCTCGGCCATTGGGCGGCGCAGTTCCAGCAGGTACTCGACACCCAGGACGAACGCCGCATCCGCGACGCCCGCAGCGAACTGAGCCGTCAACTTGAGCAACTCGACAACGGGTTCTGGCGCTGAGGGCACACCGATGGATTGCTGGACCGTACTGCAACTGCCGGAGGACGCCGACGAGCGCACCATCAAGCGCAGCTATGCGCGTCTGCTGAAAAACTGCCGCCCGGACGACGACGCCCAAGGCTTCCAACGCCTGCGCGAGGCCTATGAACACGCGCTGAATGAAGCACGCTGGCGAGCGGATAACGAAGAGGCAGAACCCGTCCAGGCGCCCGTGGCCGAAGCGGCCTACGCCAACCTGAATGACCTGGCCGAACTGCTGGACATCAGCCCCGTCAGCCCGGCGCCCTTCGACGCCCCCACACCGGACCCGGCCCAGGCACTGCTCGACGGCCTTAACGCGCGTAACCTCGACGAGCGCTGGGCCCAGGCTCGGCAACAGGGCTGCACCGATGCGTTCCAGGCCGGCCTGTTGCGCCATTGTTTCGAAGCACCGGGCGAACGCAGCGCCATCGCCACTTGGGCCGCGCAACACCTGGAATGGCTGACCCCCTGGCAGCAGGTGGCGATGACGTCCTGGCAATACGAAGCGCTGACCGGCGAGCTGCTGCAAGACTACCGCCGCACCCTGCAGGAACTGCTGGAGCAAAAGGCCGAGCGCGAGTTCATCACCCAGCTCACGCAGTACAACGACCAACCCTGGCTGCGGGTGTTCGACCTGCAACAGCAGTGGCAGCGCATCGTCCTGCACCTGCTGCATGACACCCAATGGAGCGTGCCGCTGTTCGAGCGGGTGTGCCAGGCATTCGGCTGGGACGACCAGAAAGGCGTCTACCCGGAACCGGCGTGGATGTGGCGCGAATTGGTGTCGCGTTGCGAGCAGGAAAGTTTCTACGCCAACTTGCAGGACAAGGCCCAGGACACGCGGCGCACATCAGCCGATGCCCTGGCCGCACGCCTGCTGCTGACGCCGATGTCCGCCACGCAACACAAACGCCTGATCGATGGGTTTGGCGAGAACGAGTGGAACGCCTGCCAGCACCTGGCGCAAACACTTACCTGGCGCTATCCGCAACTGGTCGAGCGCCTGCCTCAAACAGACCTGTTCTTTTGGCGCAAATTCGTGCCCCGGCCGATCTACACCCAGGTGTTTATCCGGCTATGGGCCGTCTTCGCCCTGGGGCTTGGCCTGAGCATCGCCCACGATAAGCCAGACAGAATGGACGGGATGTCGCTGGTCATTTTCATGCTGATGGCGTTCGTGCCGGCGGCCGTTGGCTTTCGCGTCACCCAAATGTGGGCCGGGATGAGTTCAACCTATCGGGTGCTGGATGTGTGGCTGAGCCAGTACCTGATCCCCAAGCGAATCAACCCCAACGACTACTGGCTGGTGATTCGCCACGGCGTACCGCAGGCGATCATGCTGGTGGCCTGCGGCTTGATGCTCGGTGTACTGGGTGCGGTGACCTATGCCGGCGCGCTGCTGATCAACCTGCTGCACAAAAAACGCATCGGTCATATGAGCCAGAAGTTCGCCGAAGGCTACCCCTGGCTGAACGGCCTGCACTGGGCCTTCTGGAGCCCTCTGCAAGGGGTGTTCCTGGTGGTGATGGTGGCGCTGATCGTAGCTGCGCAACACTACCTGCCGACTGTGCCCTGGACCCACTTCGACCTGCCCAAGCGATAACCCCGCAATGCCGAGGCCGGGCCTGTGCGCCCGGCAACTTGCGTTCGATCATCGCCCACAACCCGCCCTGCCCCGATTGAACCGCCCCCGCACCGCCCCGCACCATGGCCGCCACCTGCATAAACCCAATAACAACAGGTCCACCACCATGAGCACTTTTCACCCGCGCCGGCTCCTGCTGGCCACCGCTATCGCCAGTCTTGCCATGCCCGTCGTCGCCGAAGAACACGGTTTTCTGGAGGACGCCAGCGCCAACCTCAACCTGCGTAATTTCTTCTTCAACCGCAATTTCACCAACCCCACCAAAACCCAGGGTGGCGCGCAGGAGTGGACACAGAGTTTCATCCTCGACGCCAAGTCCGGCTTTACCCAAGGCACCGTCGGTTTCGGTGTGGATGTGCTCGGGCTGTACTCGTTGAAGCTCGATGGCGGGCGCGGTACCGGTGGCACCCAATTGCTGCCGCTGGACCACGATGGCCGCCCTGCAGATGAATTCGGCCGTCTCGGCGTGGCGTTCAAGGCGCGTATTTCCAAGACCGAAGTGAAGGTCGGCGAATGGATGCCGGTGCTGCCGATCCTGCGTGCCGACGATGGCCGCTCCCTGCCGCAAACCCTGCGCGGCGGGCAGATCACCTCGAAGGAAATCGACGGCCTGACCCTGTACGGCGGCCAGTTCCGCGCCAACAGCCCGCGCGACGACAGCAGCATGTCGGACATGTCGATGGTCGGCAAAACCGCGTTCACCTCGGACCGCTTCAACTTCCAGGGCGGCGAGTACGCCTTCAACGACAAACGCACCCAGGTCGGCGTGTGGAACGCCCAGCTCAAGGACATCTACAGCCAGCAGTTCGTCAACCTGATCCACAGCCAGCCCCTGGGCGACTGGACCCTGGGCGCCAACCTCGGGTTCTTCTACGGCAAGGACGACGGCAGCGCCCGCGCCGGCGACCTGGACAACAAAACCTGGTCCGGTCTGTTCTCGGCCAAGTATGGCGGCAACACCTTTTACGTCGGCCTGCAAAAACTCACCGGCAACAGCGCGTGGATGCGCGTCAACGGCACCAGCGGCGGCACCCTGGCCAACGACAGCTACAACTCGAGTTACGACAACGCCGAGGAAAAATCCTGGCAGGTGCGCCACGACTACAACTTCGCCGCCCTCGGCGTACCGGGCCTGACCCTGATGAACCGCTATATCAGCGGCAGCAACGTGCACACCGGCACCATCACCGACGGCAAGGAATGGGGTCGCGAAAGCGAATTGGGCTACACCGTACAGAGCGGCGTGGTGAAAAACCTTATGGTGCGCTGGCGCAATTCGAGCATGCGCCGCGACTACAGCAACAATGAGTTCGATGAAAACCGGTTGATCGTCAGTTACCCGATAAGTCTGCTGTAATCCGGCGCCGCACTTACTGTATCGTGCGCGCCTGCCGCTGCTGATCCGCCCAGCAGCGGCCTCTTATCCGAGCCTGCGCACACCATGAAATCCTTTGCCATCGCATCCGCCGTGCTGGCCCTGGCCTTGAGCCTCAGCGGCTGTATCGGCGCGCCCATTGCCCTGACCGCGCAGACCGAGCAACGCCTGCAAGCCCAGGCGCCGATCCGTTTTTTGCTGACCTTCGATGACGGCCCCAGCGCCTCGGGCTACGACAACCCCAGCCGTTCAGTGATCGCCGACCTGGCGCACAACCCGGTGCTGCCGGGGATCAAGGCGGTGTTCTTCCTGCAGACCGAATCGTCGCGTTCCGGCGGCAGCTCGCGGGGGCGCAAGACGATGGAGCGTGAATACGCCGGCGGGCATGTGCTGGCTTTTCACACTGCCACGACCTTTCATACCAACCACCGCTGGCTGAATGATGCCGAGCTGGAACGCACCCTCAGCCAGGGCGCGAGCGATATCGCCTCGATCACCGGCGCACCGCCCGTGCTGGTCCGCCCGCCGTTCTGGAACTACGACCGGCGCACCTTCGCCGCCTACCAGCGCCATGGCATGCAGGTCCTGCTGACCGACCTGAGCGCCAATGACGGCAAGATCTGGGGCTTCAATGGCAGCCCAAGGCGCCGCGCCAACCTGTATCGACAACTGTCGGTGGTGCGCGAGCGCATCGCGCTGGGGGAGCTACCGACGGTGGACGGTGTGATTCCGGTGGTGGTGACCTTCCACGACATCAACCGCTATACCGCCCGGCACATGCAGGAATACCTGCAGATCCTGCTGGACAGCGCACGAGTCAATGGCATGAAGACCGCAGCCGAACCGTTCTACACCGATACGGCCGCCCTGCAACGCGCGGCATTGGCGCGTACGGTCAAAGACGTGAATGAAGCAGTGCATCTGCCGGGCGTGTGGAATTGGGTGTGGGACGCCGACTCTCATTAACTCCAGGCCGTTCTTAAGGCATGCAATATCAAGACAGCGTTTGACTGCTTTTTCCTTGGAACAGCATTTCCCCTCCCGCCACTCAAAGGAACGCCCGCCAACCACGATCGAGTCCAACCATGGCTATCTCTGCGTCCATGCCCGTGCTGACGAACTACACCAACAGCCCATCACCGGCAACGCCAGAACCCCCCGTCCACATCAAATACAAACGCCCTGACTCCGATGCCCTGACTCCCTCCTCCCGGCCGTCTCCCGAAGTCGCCCTGGGACACAAAAGCTACGTAAACAGCGAGGTCCTGTTTCAGGACAAACACGTAAAAATCTCCCAGGAGGTTGAATTCAGCGCCGCACAAAACGGCGACGTCGGCACAATATTCAGTCAAATCGTATTGGAAACCGGCAACCGTGCAGACCGGGTGAACATCACCCGTACCTCCGATGGAAAGCTGCTCGCTACCGTCAACGATAAAGCCTACACCCTTGAGCTGCTCAATCGCCCCGAGCTGGGCATGGTCCAGCCCCTGTATATCAAGACCCACGGCGGCAACGACTGTGTGGTGGTGGCTCCAGACGTGACGACGCCCATCAGGATCGACCTCGGAGACGGTGACGACTACGCCCGTGGCGGTGGTGGTACCACCCAAATCAAGGGCGGCGCGGGCGACGACTTTATCGAAATGGGCAAGGGCCGTGGAGTCGCATCGGGCGGAGAAGGCAACGACACGCTGGTCGCGGGCAGTGGTAGCAGTGCGCTTTATGGCGGCAATGGTAATGACCGTCTGCAGGCTCTGGAAGGACCTGTCGGTCGAATCGTGCATATGGATGGAGGTCGTGGTCATGACTTCATGATCGCCAAAAATGGCCACACCGTGATGCACGGTGGCGGTGGTGACAACCTGATGGTCAGTCTTGGCAGCTCGGTCATTTACACCGGCAGAGGTCATAACAACGTGAGGTCTCACCATGACAACACGGTTATCTACGCCAAACCTTCGGATAATGTGATCCGCTCACTCAGCTCACGCAGGTTTGATGTAACGCCCAGTGACGCCGGCAAAACAGCCTATCTGGTCGAGGGTTCCGCCGAGTTCAGACAGCGGGTCGAAGACGATCTGGAGCTATTGAGAATGTCGCCCATAGGCCAGCAGTCGTTGAAGAAAGAGGACGAATTGGCGGCACGCAACAACGCGCCAGTCACCCTGCGCGAGCTGGACACCCGTGATGACATGACCTACGGCTTCAACACCCAAGCCATTCAACGGTATCTTCAAGCAGGCGGCGACGTCGAATCACTGACCGATTCACAGTTGGGTTACATCGTGGAGGGTGAACCGGGAGAAACGGCTGACCTGGGCACGATCAATTACAACCCGATGTATATGTATGACGACAGATCTCCCCCGATCACCAGCCTCGCTCATGAGAGGGGACACGCATTCGCGGGTGCCACAGGTCAAAATCTAAAGGGAGAAACTGCAACACCCGACACTCACCAGGAACGCGAACCCAACATAGAGCGGCAGGCAATCGGTCTGCAAACGGCAGTCCCCCCGGTTGATTTCGACGGCGACCCCAGCACCGCGAAAACCACCACCAATCCACGGGAATTCACCGAAAACGGCCTGAAAGAAGAGATGGGGCTTCCGTTGCGCAAGAGGGTCTACACGACAAGGCTGGCCTGAGCCTGTTACTTCGGCGGGCGGGATTCTACCCCCAGTTCATCCCACACTGATTCAGCCAGGTGGAACGTTGCATTCGCCGCCGGGATCCCGCAATAGATCGCGCTCTGCATCAGCACTTCCTTGATCTCGGCACGGGTAACGCCGTTGCTGGCGGCGGCGCGCAGGTGCAGCTTGAGTTCTTCGCTGCGGTTCATGCCGATCAGCATGGCGATGGTGATCAGGCTGCGGGTGTGGCGAGGCAGCCCGGGGCGGGTCCAGATGTCACCCCAGGCGTGGCGGGTGATCATGTCCTGGAACTCGCTGTTGAACTCGGTCAGCGCGTTGAGGCTGCGGTCGACATGGGCATCGCCCAGCACTTCGCGGCGCACCTGCAGGCCGTCGGCATAACGTTGTTTCTCGTCCACAAAAAACTCCTGGTTCAATAAGATTTCAACTCGATGACCTGTGGCGAGCGGG